>JAILEM010000176.1 GCA_024687745.1 Lachnospiraceae bacterium | reverse complement strand
ATTCCTTTTAAAAAGGGGTTTGTCTGCGTTCCGGGGATCTGTATCGGTCACTGTACATATTACGGTTTCTCTGTTTTTTATAAAACCGGGCGGATGATCTTTATCCGGAATCTCTATCTTTGGATAGGATGAATCCTTGAGCCCCTCTATGATCACATAATCGGGAACCGGCTCAATACTTCTTATCAGAGAGAGCATCTCATCACTGTCATTTTTTTTCCTGACGTGCATCATATATCCGCTGCCTGAATATATTGCCGAACATAAGGCACCGGCCTTTGCAAACATATCGGTATCACTGCCCGATACATCAGAAAAAACATCGCAGCCGTCATGCTTAAGTACACTGACCTTATATCCGTTATTTATGAATTCGTTTATAAGCCTCACTATCAGTCCTGTTTTGCCGCTGTCGGAATATCCGCTCACGCAGAAAACAAAGGGCTTACATATTTCAATAAGCTCCTCTTTGGTATTGATGTTTTTAACCGCTCTTTTATCAAAGCAGGTATATTCAAGTGAAATGTATTTAGTCCTGACTCTGTCAAGGATATCTCTGAGTCTGTATTTCCCGGATACAATAAGTTCCTCTATGACAGGAAGGACAGCTTTACTGTATATTGCGCAAAGAGGTTCGATATGATCCTTTCCGTAAAAAACATAACAGTCATGATCTGAGGAAATATAACCTGCAAGATATCTGACCATATCTGCGGTAACAAACGGCATATCGGCTGCGCAGATAAAAACATACTCATTTTGCGATTCACAAAGGATCCTTCTTATACCTTCCATGGGTCCGATATCCCTGTTTTCATCATAAACAACCCGAGGACCTATTTCTTCATAGATCCCTCTTTCGTTTGCGGATATAATGACCTCCGAAAAAGATGAAAACTCCCTGTACAGAGTATCTATTATCCTCTCATTATTTATACTTATAAGAGCTTTGTTCTTACCCATCCGGGTACTTCTTCCACCGGAAAGTATTCCCGCTGAGATCTCAATATCATTATTCATAGTAAAAAAATCTCTATTCCTTCATCAATACTATTTTTACCGATTCCCCCGCTTCATATCTGCGGCCTTTTTCAGTATCTATATAACAGTTGCATCCTGTAAGATCGCTTATTATGGAGGATCTGTTCTTCCCACCTGTCGCACTGACCCTGTCTCCCTCGTAATATCCTCTTACAAATCTTCTCATCTTATTTACCTTTGTTATGGGAGCATTAAGATAAGCTTCCAGTCTTTTTGGCTTTAATTCATCGCAGCCTGTGAGTTTTGCTGCAATCTCCCAGAAATAAAGATCAAAATTTACTAAGGCTGCATAAGGATTTCCCGACAGACTTAATACGGGCTTTTTTTCGATCATACTGCCTATAGTAGGCGTTCCCGGTTGTATATCAACACCGTAAAAGAGCTTTTTTGCGTCAAGATCATCAAGTATTTCGTGAAGAAGATCTCTTTTCCCCACAGATACCCCACCCGTGGTTATCAACACATCGGAAATATCCAGCGCTCTTTTAATGGACTCTCTTATCACTGCTTTATCATCGGGACAGATCACATCATAAACGATCTCCATTCCCTCTGCCTTTATTGACGCTTCGATCATAGGAGATATACTTGAATATATCATTCCGTCTCTTAAAGCTTCTCCTGCTCTTAATAACTCACTTCCCGTTGCAATAAGCGAAACCCTTACGGGTCTTTTTACCTTTATATGCTCTAACCCAAGCATAGCAAGAAGACCGGCCTCTGTCCGGCCTATCTTCCTTCCCTTTTTTATCACTATTTCACCCTTTTTTATATTCTCACCTATAGGACAGTAATTCATAAAGGGTTCCACAGGAGAATAAATAGTGACTTCCCTTTCTCCAAGATCGGTGTCCTCCTGTTTTATAACCGCATCATAGCCCTCCGGGATCCTTCCTCCAGTCATTATCCTTATGGCTGTATTTCTTTCATAGACTATAGGATCTGAATCTCCCGCATACTGTAGAGCTGATACCTTGAGTTTTAACGGCGAATCATCTGAAGCACAAAGAGTATCTTTGGCAGACACGGCATATCCATCCATCGCAGACCTCGGAAAGGCCGGCACATCTGTGCCGGCCTGACAATCCTCTGCGATTATCATCCCATAGCTTTCCTTAACAGGAAGGCATATAGTTTCAGTTTTAAAGTATTCCTCATCAAGAAATCTTTTAACGGCCTCCTCCACGGAAATCCCCGTCATAATATTATACCCGTTCATCCGCTTATCTTCTCGATCCTTACCGCACACACCTTATATTCAGGTATCCTTGCAAACTCATCAAGCGCTGCGTTAGTCAAAACATTAGCATTTCCGTCGGGGAAATGGAAGGGCATCCATGTCTCTCCCTTTGATACCTTATCTCCGACTCTTGCCTTTGTATATATCTCACCACGTCTCGAGGATACTTTTATCCTCTCGCCATCTCTTATATCTAACTTCAAGGCATCTTCCGTATTTAACTCAATATAGGAGGATCCCTGCTTCTTCATAAGTCCGGGAGTTCTTCCCGTCATCGCTCTGGTATTATAATGATAAAGAATACGTCCGGTCATCATTATAAACGGATATTCCTCATCAGGAAGCTCTGCACTTTCCTTATACTCGGCAGGATAGAACCATCCAAGACCTCTTGAGAATTTACCGACATGAAGGATAGGCGTTCCGGGATGGTCTTTTGACGGACAGGGCCACTGAAGACTTTCACCGTTATCAAGACGCTTAAAGCTTATTCCTCCAAAGCTCGGAACCAGTCTGGATATCTCATCCATTATCTCTGAAGGCTCAAGGTGTGGCTGCTTATATCCCATCCTGTTCATTATCTCAATAAATATCTCTGTATCGGGTTTCATATCCCCCTCTAAGGTAATTGCCTTTCTAACCCTCTGAACCCTTCTCTCTGTATTTGTAAAGGTACCTTCCTTTTCAACATAACTCATTCCCGGAAGAACCACATCCGCGTACTGAGTGGTCTCTGTCATGAACAATTCCGATACAACAAGGAAGTCAAGGCTTTCAAGCGCTTTTCTGACATGATTCTGGTCAGCATCCGTTACAACGGGATCCTCACCGAATATAAACAACCCTCTTACCTCTTTGTTGATGGCTGCTCCAAAAACATCAGTTGCAAAAATACCGGGTTTGGTATTCAGTTTAACCCCCCAGGCCTTCTCAAATTTCTCGATAACTTCCGGATTCTTAACCTTCTGATACCCCGGAAAATCTGTAGGCATGGCCCCCATATCACAGGCTCCCTGAACATTGTTCTGGCCTCTTAAAGGATTAACACCACAGCCTTCTCTTCCAAGCTTTCCTGTGAGCATTGCCATATTTGACATACTCATAACACCCTCTGTACCGGTTGAATGCTCGGTAACTCCGAGGCAGTAGATTATCGGAGCTTTTCCTGCGGAAGCATACATCATAGCGGCTTCCCTTAAATGATCAGGATCGATATGACAGATCTTTGCCACCTTTTCCGGAGTATAATCCTTAACTATCTCCTTGATTTTCTCATATCCTTCCGTTCTTTCCTTTATGAACTCCTTATCCTCAAGGCCTTCATTGATTATCACGTTCATCATTCCGTTAGCAAAAGCAACATTTGTGCCCGGCTTTAGCTTAAGGTGAATATCGGCCTTTTGGGCAAGCCCTATATCCCTGGGATCAACAACTATAAGCTTTGTTCCTCTCTCCACAGCTTCTCTTATCTGCATACCTATTACAGGATGGGCCTCTTCCGGATTGGAACCCACAAGCATGATCACATCGACATCTGTGGTGATATCATGGATTGGATTTGTCATAGCCCCGGATCCAAGCGTCATAGCAAGCCCCGCTACCGTTGCCGAATGACATACTCTTGCGCAATTATCCACATTGTTGGTTCCAAATGCACATCTTACCATCTTCTGAAGCATATAACAGTCTTCATTGGGAGATCTCGAGCAGGCAAAGCCTGCCAGTGCATCCGGTCCGTACTTCTTTTTGATCTCCATAAACTTTTCTGCGATCAGGTCCAATGCCTCATCCCAGGTAGCCTGTTCAAACTCTCCTGTCTTCCTGTTCTTTATAAGAGGATGAGTAAGTCTGTCCCTGGACTGTGCGAAATTAAATGATGCAAACCGTCCTTTTACACACAGCTTTCCCTCGTTCGAAGGACCGTTAGCAGGCTCTATATCAATTATCTCATTATTTCTTATGATCAGATAGAACTGGCATCCCGTTGCACAGTGAGGACAGGTAGTAAGAACCTTTGATGTCTTTCCAACCCTGTATGCTCTTCTGTTCTTTGTCATAAGAGCTCCCGTGGGACATACCTGCGCACAGTTTCCGCAGGATTCACAGTCTGTTTCCTTCCAGTCCGGTCCAAAGGGAGCATCTATTATAGTTCTTGCACCCATCTTCGCACCGTGAAGGGTTCCGTTACCTACTATCTTATTACACACATTGACACATCTCTGACAGTTTATGCAAAGTTCAGGGTAGTATGTAAGGAAAGGATTGTCCTTACTTGGAGCCCTATTGGTTTTAACCCCCTTATACATGGAATATTCAACATTATATTCGTCCGCAAGATCCTGCAGTCTGCAATCACCGGATTTACTGCAGGAAAAGCAGCGTGTATCATGATTTGCGATGAGCAGATTCAGCATCTGATATCTCGCTGCCCTAACCTTTGATGTATTGGTATGTATCACCATTCCCTCTTCAACCTTTGTCCTGCAGGAAGTAAGGAGATATTCATAACCTTCAGCCTCAACGACACAGACCTTACAGGATCCTATATCGTTTATCTCTTTTAAATAACACAGAGTAGGTATCTTTATATCAACACTGGCTGCAGCATCAAGTATGGTCGTTCCCTCTTCTACACTTACCGGAATATTATCTATCGTCAGATTAACCATTAAATATCACCTCCCACCAAAACTCCGCATCCGAAGTGGTCACATCTCAAACACTTGTTGCATTCCTGCATAGCCTCTTCGTAGGACATTCCGTTTTCTATAGGATCAAAATTCCTCCTTCTCTCCCTTGCAGATACAAAGGTAAGATGGGTACTTCCGTAATGAGTCCTGTCATTCTGTTTGGGTTCAGGCATAGCTATATGAGCCTTAAACTTATGGTTATAACCTAAATATTCATCTATGTTTATTGCTGCGATCTTTCCGGCACCTATCGCCTTAATAGCCGTTGCGGGTCCGCTGACACAGTCTCCTGCGGCAAATATCTTCTCATACCCCTTTACCCTTGTTGTGGGTTCTGTCTCAAATATATGTCTCACCGGTTCAACACTGTATTTTTCAAAGGATTCCGAATCTATCTTCTGACCTATTGCCATAAGGACTATATCACAGGGCACCTCGATCGGATCCCTGTCCGCAGGTATAACAGTAGGCTTATCAAGAGAATTGAATTTCCCTACTCTCTGAGGTTGTGCTATAAAGCTCTTCACCTCTCCATTTTCATTGGAGGTTATCTTAAGAGGCGCGTGAAGAGTAAGCAGTTCCGCTCCCTCCTCTATTGCTCCGAATATTTCATCAGGACTTGCCGTCATGTCGACCTGTCTTTCCATAACAATGACATTTACACTTTCCGCATTGCATCTTATGGCACTTCTTGCACAGTCCATTGCAACATTTCCGCCACCCACAACTACGATTTTTTTACCTGTATAGTCCGGAATATTCCCTTTTCCTATCTCACCGAGCATTTCCACGGCAGAAGCTACACCTTTGCTCTCTATTCCTTCTATGGGAACAAGTCTTCCGCTCTGCGCCCCTATTGAAATAAATACCGCATCGGATTTTTCAACGAGTTCATCCATTGAAATATCCCTGTTAATCATACAGTTATAGTGCATCTCTATGTTTCCGGTGGCCAGAATGGATCTGATATCCTCGTCAAGCCTGTCCTTAGGCAGTCTGTAATTGGGGATTCCATATCTTAACATTCCACCGGCCTTTTCTCTCGCCTCATATACATCAACATGATGTCCCATCAAGGACAGAAAATATGCAGCAGTAAGTCCCGAAGGACCTGCTCCTATAACAGATATGGTCTTGCCTGTAGAAACATTTGATTTGGGAAGCCATACCTTGTCGGCATGAGCATTATCCACGGCATATTTCTTAAGACCCCTGATGTTTATAGCATTATCAAGAAGCTCCCTTCTGCACTTAGTCATACAGGGATGTTCACAGACGAAGGCACAGGCCGTAGGAAAGGGATTATCATTCCTGATAAGTGCAACGGCATCCTCATACCTTTTCTCTCCGATGAGAGCTATGTATCCCGGAATGTCAACATTAGCGGGACAGTAAGAAACGCAGGGGATCTTTTCGCCTACTTCCCCCAGACATTGTTTGTTATTAATATGACTGTAATATTCTTCCCTGAATGTCTTCATGCTCTGAAGAACTACATAGGCAGCCTCATATCCTATCGCACAGTCCGCCGTATCTCTTATCGTTGTCGCAAGGTCTACGATCTCTGTCAGGGAATCCTCATCTCCCTCCCCCTCTATTATCTTTTCAAGCATTTTGGAAAGCTGGG
Source organism: Lachnospiraceae bacterium (assembly GCA_024687745.1). Taxonomy (GTDB): domain Bacteria; phylum Bacillota; class Clostridia; order Lachnospirales; family Lachnospiraceae; genus UBA2868. The sequence continues at coordinate 463 of JAILEM010000176.1, read as the reverse complement.
GAAGACCATCCCTGCAGGGTACACACTTACCGCAGGTCTGTGATGACGCGCTTTCGACAAAGGAACGAATAAATGTTACCGGACATACCCCCGGCGGCGTTCCCTTTATTCTCTTTGAATATTTCCTGGTATAAACAGAGAGCTTTTCATTTAGCTCATTTCTGGTTATAAGACTTTTAGTCTGCATAATTGCCCTCCTGTGTAATGCAGAAATTTTTTTATTACAAACCGTACCTAAAGCACGGGAACTGACGTATCAGACGGCACAGGTGTGACTGCCGCAGAATTATTCAATAAATCGGCCCCTCTGGGGGATATAAGTGCTGCAGTATTCTGATCAAACGCTGCTTTTTTTGCATATGTGTCCAGATTTGCTTTAAGTGCGGGATTTATCCCGGCAAGAGTCATACAAAGTGCCTGGTTTGATGCAAAAAGCTGTAACATAAGTGCCGGACTGGCTGCC
>JAILEM010000175.1 GCA_024687745.1 Lachnospiraceae bacterium | reverse complement strand
ATTCCTTTTAAAAAGGGGTTTGTCTGCGTTCCGGGGATCTGTATCGGTCACTGTACATATTACGGTTTCTCTGTTTTTTATAAAACCGGGCGGATGATCTTTATCCGGAATCTCTATCTTTGGATAGGATGAATCCTTGAGTCCTTCAATTATCACATAATCAGGAGACGGGTCAATCCTTCCCGTTATGGAAAGTAACTCATCACTCTCCCGTCTTCCCCTGACATGCATCATATATCCGCTGTCTGAATATATTGCGGAGCAGAGGGCTCCGGCCTTTGTATACATATCGGTATCACTGCCCGGTTCATCCCTGAATTTATCGCAGCCGTCATGCTTAAGTACACTGACCTTATATCCGTTATCAATGAATTCATTGATAAGCTTTACTATAAGTCCGGTCTTTCCGCTGTCAGAGTATCCGCTCACGCAAAAAACAAAGGGCTTACATATATTTATAAGCTCCTCTCTTGTATTGATATTCTTAACTGCTCTTTTATCAAAGCAGGTATATTCAAGTGAAACATATTTGGTCCTGACCCTGTCCAGGATGTCCTTAAGCCTGTATCTCCCGGATGCTATAAGCTCTTCGATGACAGGAAGGACAGCCTTGCTGTATATGGCACAGAGCGGTTCGATATGATCTTCCCCGTAAAACACATAGCAGTCATGATCGGAGGAAATATATCCCGCAAGATATCTGGCCATATCAGCTGTAACAAAGGGCATATCAGCCGCACATATAAAGACAAACTCTGTTTCTGATTCACAGAGGATCCTTCTGATACCCTCTATCGGTCCGATATCCCTGTTCTCGTCATAAACAATATCGGGACCTATATCTTCGTAGATCCCTTTTTCGTTTGATGATATTATAACCCTTGCAAAGGATGAAAACTCCCTGTAAAGGGTATCGATCATCCTCTCATTGTTTATCCGTATAAGTGCTTTGTTTTTACCCATCCGGGTACTTCTTCCACCGGAAAGGATCCCTGCTGAGATCTCAATATCCTTATTCATCGTATAAGAATCTCTATCCCTTCATTAAGACTATTTCAACCTTTTCACCCGCCTCATATCTGCGGTTCTTTTCCATATCCACGTAACAGTTACATCCGGTTAGATCACTTATTACTGAGGATCTGTTCTTTCCACCCGTCAAAGTGACACTTCCCCCCTCATAATATCCTCTCACAAACCTTCTCATCTTATTGACCTTTGATGAAGGGGATGTAAGGGATGCTTCCCTTCTTTGAAGCTTTAATTCATCACACCCCGTAAGCCTGGCAGCGATCTCCCAGAAATAAAGATCAAAATTAACAAGAGCGGCATACGGATTTCCCGACAGACTTAAGACCGGCTTTTTATTTATAACACTGGCTATAGTGGGAGTTCCCGGCTGTATATCGACACCGTAAAAGAGCTTTTTTGCGCCGATATCATCAAGTATCTCATGAAGAAGATCTCTTTTCCCGACGGATACACCTCCTGTGGTTATCAGTATATCTGATATATCCAGGGCCTTTTTGACGGAATCCGTAATCCTGTCTTTGTAGTCGGGACAGACATCGTCGTAAACGATTTCCATTTTTTCTGCCTTTAAGGATGATACTATCATGGGAGATATGCTTGAATAGATCATCCCATCCTTAAGCTCATCCCCCGGCCTTAAGAGTTCGCTTCCTGTTGCGATAAGGGCTATCCTCAAAGGTCTTATAACCTTTATCTTATCTTTTCCCAACATCGCAAGAAGACCTGCCTCAGTTCTTCCTATCTTTTTTCCTGTTCTGATCACAGTTTCATTATTCTTTATATTCTCCCCAACGGGACAATAATTCATATAAGGCTCAACCGGAGCATAAATGGTAACCTCCCTCTCTCCAAGGTCTGTATCCTCCTGCTTTATGACGGCATCATATCCATCGGGGATCCTTCCTCCCGTCATGATCCTTACAGCTGTACCCTTCTCATACACTATGGGGTCGGCATCCCCCGCATACTGTATGGCTGATACTTTAAGCTTTAGGGGAAAATCGCATGATGCCATAAGGGTATCCCTTGAAGAAACAGCATAACCGTCCATCGCAGACCTCGGAAAGGCCGGCACATCCATGCCGGCCACACAATCCTCTGCTGTTATCATCCCATAGCTTTCATTGACTGAAAGGCATATGGTCCCACACTTATCATATTCTTCGTCAAGCAGTCTTTTAACGGCTTCTTCAACGGAAATCCCCGTCATAACCTCATATCTGTTCATTTTTCAACTTCTCGATCTTTACTGCACATACCTTATATTCAGGTATCCTTGCAAACTCATCAAGCGCAGCATTTGTCAGGATATTTGCATTACCATCGGGGAAATGGAAGGGCATCCAGGTCTCGCCCTCTGAAACCTTATCTCCGACTCTTGCCCTTGTATATAACTCACCACGCCTCGAAGAAACCTTTATCCTCTCATCATCCTTTATATTAAGCTTTGCAGCGTCCGCAGTATTTATCTCTATATAGGAGGTTCCCTGTTTTTTCATAAGTCCGGGAGTTCTTCCTGTCATTGCTCTTGTATTATAATGATAGAGAATACGCCCCGTCATCATTATGAACGGATACTCATCATCCGGAAGCTCGGCGCTTTCCTTATATTCTGCCGGATAGAACCATCCAAGGCCTCTTGCGAACTTACCCACATGAAGGATAGGCGTTCCCGGATGATCCTTTGTGGGACATGGCCACTGAAGACTTTCACCGCTGTCTAAGCGTTTATAGTTTATACCTCCAAAGCTCGGAACAAGAGCTGATATCTCATCCATGATCTCTGAGGGGTCAAGATGAGGCTGTTTGTATCCCATCCTGTTCATCAGCTCAATAAATATCTCTGTATCAGGCTTCATGTCTCCTTCAAGTGTTATGGCCTTTCTAACCCTCTGAACTCTCCTCTCGGTATTTGTAAAGGTTCCTTCCTTTTCGACATAACTCATTCCGGGAAGGATAACATCCGCATACCGGGTCGTCTCTGTCATGAACAGCTCCGATACCACAAGGAAATCAAGACTCTCAAGAGCCTTCCTCACATGGTGCTGGTCGGCATCAGTTACAACAGGATCCTCTCCGAAGATAAAGAGTCCTCTTATCTCCTTATTTATGGCCGCACCGAAAACATCGGTAGCAAAAATTCCGGGTCTGGTGTTTAGCTTAACGCCCCATGCCTTCTCAAACTTTTCAATGACCTCGGGATTCTTAACCTTCTGGTATCCCGGGAAATCCGTGGGCATGGCACCCATATCACAGGCACCCTGAACGTTATTCTGACCTCTTAACGGATTGACCCCGCAGCCCTCTCTTCCAAGCTTTCCAGTGAGCATCGCCATGTTCGACATGCTCATTACACCCTCTGTACCGGTTGAATGCTCGGTAACTCCAAGGCAGTAGATGATAGGAGCCTTCTTTGCGGAAGCATACATCATGGCTGCTTCCCTCAAATGATCCGGATCGATATGACAGATCTTAGCAACCCTTTCCGGAGTATAATCCTTAACGATCTCTTTGATCTTTTCATACCCTTCCGTTCTTTCCTTTATGAATTTCTCATCCTCAAGACCTTCATTGATGATCACATTCATCATTCCATTAGCAAAGGCAACATTTGTTCCGGGCTTTAACTTAAGGTGGATATCAGCCTTTTTGGCAAGTCCTATATCTCTGGGATCTACCACTATGAGCTTTGTTCCTCTCTCCACGGCTTCTCTTATCTGCATACCGATGACAGGATGTGCCTCTTCGGGATTTGAACCCACGAGCATTATCACATCGACATCTGTGGTGATGTCATGGATGGGATTTGTCATGGCCCCGGAGCCTAAAGTCATTGCAAGACCGGCAACTGTTGCCGAGTGACATACTCTTGCGCAGTTATCCACATTGTTGGTTCCAAATGCACATCTTACCATCTTCTGAAGCATATAGCAGTCTTCATTTGGGGATCTTGAACATGCAAAGCCCGCAAGTGCATCCGGTCCGTACTCCTTCTTGATATTCATGAATTTCTCAGCTATCAGATCCAGGGCTTCATCCCAGGTTGCCTGTTCAAATTCTCCTGTCTCCTTATTTTTAATAAGCGGATGGGTGAGCCTGTCCCTGGACTGGGCAAAATTAAACGAAGCAAACCTTCCCTTTACGCACAGCTTTCCTTCATTTGAAGGTCCGTCAGCAGGCTCTATGTCGATTATCTCATTATTTCTGACGATCAAATAAAACTGGCAGCCTGTTGCGCAGTGCGGACAGGTAGTAAGAACCTTTGAAGTCTTTCCTACTCTGTATGACCTTCTGTTCTTGGTCATAAGGGCTCCTGTAGGACAAACCTGGGCACAGTTTCCGCAGGATTCGCAGTCTGTTTCCTTCCAGTCAGGTCCAAAGGGTGCATCTATTATAGTCCTGGCCCCCATCTTTGCGCTGTGAAGGGTTCCGTTTCCTACTATCTTGTTACAGACATTGACACATCTCTGGCAGTTGATGCAAAGCTCAGGATAATATGTAAGGAAGGGGTTTTCCTTACTGTGGGCATGCTGAGTCTTGACGCCCTCATACATGGAGTATTCAACACCATATTCATCTGCCAGATCCTGCAGTCTGCAGTCTCCGGATTTACTGCAGGAAAAGCAGTGCGTGTCATGATTTGCTATAAGCAGATTAAGCATCTGATATCTGGCTGCCCTTACCTTTGCCGTATTGGTATGTATCACCATTCCCTCTTCAACCTTTGTCCTGCAGGATGTAAGGAGATATTCATATCCCTCGGCTTCCACAACGCAGATCTTACAGGAGCCGATATCATTGATCTCCTTTAAATAACAAAGGGTCGGTATCTTTATATCAACACTGTCAGCTGCATCAAGAATGGTTGTTCCCTCTTCAACACTTACAGGAATATTATCTATCGTAAGATTAACCATTAAATATCACCTCCTACCAGAACACCGCATCCGAAGTGGTCACACCTCAAACATTTATTACATTCCTGCATAGCCTCTTCATAAGACATTCCGTTTTCTATGGGTTCAAAATTCTTTTTTCTTTCCCTTGCGGATACAAAGGTAAGATGGGTACTTCCGTAATGAGTCCTGTCATTCTGCCTGGGCTCAGGCATATCTATATGCGCCTTGAACTTATGGTTATAACCTAAATATTCATCTATATTTATAGCTGCGATCTTTCCGCCTCCTATGGCCTTTATTGCCGTTGCCGGTCCGCTGACGCAGTCTCCCGCGGCAAATATCTTTTCATATCCCTTAACCCTTGTTGTAGGCTCTGTTTCAAATACATGTCTTGCAGGCTCAACACTGTATTTCTCAAACGACTCCGAATCTATCTTCTGTCCTATTGCCATAAGTACTATATCGCATGGCACCTCAATGGGATCCCTGTCTGCAGGTATGACCGTGGGCTTGTCAAGAGAATTGAACTTCCCGACTCTCTGAGGTTGTGCTATAAAGCTCTTTACCTCTCCTTTTTCATTGGATGTTATCTTAAGAGGCGCATGAAGTGTCAGTAATTCCGCGCCTTCCTCTATCGCTCCGAATATCTCATCCGGACTTGCCGTCATATCTACCTGTCTTTCCATAACGATAACATTTACGCTTTCGGCATTGCATCTTATGGCACTTCTTGCACAGTCCATCGCGACATTTCCGCCGCCGACAACTACGATCTTTTTACCGGTGTAATCGGGAATGTTTCCTCTTCCGATCTCTCCTAACATTTCGACGGCAGAGGCCACTCCCTTGCTCTCTATCCCTTCTATCGGTACAAGCCTTCCGCTCTGGGCACCTATAGAAATAAATACCGCATCGGACTTTTCAACTATCTCATCCATCGAAATATCCTTATTCACCATACAGTTATAACAGATCTCTATATTTCCCGTGGCAAGGATCGAATTGATATCTTCATCGAGTCTGTCTTTGGGAAGCCTGTAATTGGGGATTCCGTACCTTAACATTCCGCCGGCCTTTTCTCTTGCTTCATATACGACCACATGATGTCCCATAAGTGACAGGAAATAAGCGGCAGTAAGTCCTGAAGGTCCTGCTCCGATAACAGATATGGTCTTTCCCGTGGAAACATTTGATCTCGGAAGCCATACCTTGTCGGCATGAGCATTATCGACCGCGTATTTCTTAAGGCCCCTGATGTTTATCGCATTATCAAGGAGCTCCCTTCTGCACTTCGTCATGCAGGGATGCTCACAGACAAATGCGCATGCCGTGGGGAAGGGATTGTCATTTCTAATAAGCGCAACGGCATCCGCATACCTCTTCTCTCCTATGAGAGCTATATAGCCGGGAATATCAACATTTGCAGGGCAGTAAGAAACACAGGGGATCTTTTCCCCAACTTCCTCAAGACATCTCTTGTTATAGATATGGCTGTAGTACTCTTCCCTGAATGTCCTTATACTCTGGAGAACAACATAGGCGGCCTCATATCCTATCGCACAATCCGCAGTATCTCTGATGGTTGTGGCAAGATCGACGATCTCTGTCATGGAATCCTCATCGCCTTCTCCTTCTATTATCTTTTTAAGGAGCTGTGAAAGCTGCGGAAGACCGTCCCTGCAGGGTACACACTTACCGCAGGTCTGTAATGCCGCGCTCTGGACAAAGGAACGAACAAATGTGACCGGGCAGACTCCCGGTGGCGTTCCCTTTATTCTCTTTGAATATTTCTTTGTATAAACAGATAGCTTTTCATTTAGCTCATTTCTGGTTATAAGACTTTTAGTCTGCATAATCGCCCTCCTGTGTAATGCAGAAATTTTTTTATTACAAACCGTACCTAAAGCACGGGAACTGACGTATCAGACGGCACAGGTGTGACTGCCGCAGAATTATTCAATAAATCGGCCCCTCTGGGGGATATAAGAGCTGCAGTATTCTGATCAAACGCTGCTTTTTTTGCATATGTGTCCAGATTTGCTTTAAGTGCGGGATTTATCCCGGCAAGAGTCATACAAAGTGCCTGGTTTGATGCAAAAAGCTGTAACATAAGTGCCGGACTGGCTGCC
>JAILEM010000145.1 GCA_024687745.1 Lachnospiraceae bacterium | reverse complement strand
TTCGGATGTCTGAATATCTGTCCCTTCTTCAGATACCTGAATATCTGTATCCACAGGATCAGTGACTGCAGCAGGATCTGTTGTATTTTCTTCCGATGGCTCAGCTTCTGTTAAAATGTCATCTGTCATTTCAGCGTCCGTATCAGGCTCACCTGACTCATTATCTTTTACACCATCAGCTTCCGTTACAGCATCATAAGCTACTTTTGAATTGTACATTTTGGTCTGATACTCCTCAGAATCAGTCTCATCCCAGGCGTGATAGCTCCCGTAGGTTTTCTTTGCATTCTCATCACTTATATCGGAGACAACGCCTTTCTGAGATTCCTCTATTTTTAATACTACCTGATCCGAACTTGTCTCGGTTCTGCCTTTCAGCGTGGAATTCAGTGTAGTATCAAGCGGGAGCAGAATAGAACCGTTTGCGGGGGATCCATTTGTTTTTGAAACTCCATCCAGGTAATTAAGATAGTTTGTAATAGTATCTAATGAACTATCCTCTGTAAATAATTTATCCTCAAAATCTGATATTCCACCATAACCCACTTCTTTAATGATATCATTCAATGGTCTTCTTTTATGTAACTCTTCCAGGATATAATTAAGTCCTTGTTTTAAGACATCGCTTGTTATCTCCGTAGCCATAAATTTATCTTTAGCTATAGCCTGGGAAAGATAAACAACTGCAAGGTACCCTCCTACATAGGCTCCGTCATTATCTCCGTTATAATCCGTCAGATATCGCTTCAGACTGCTTTTACTGTCTGCAAAAAAATTCTTAATCAAATCCTGCGTATAAGCTCCATCATCTTCCTTCATTTTATCAAATGTATCTTTATGATACTGATAAGCATTTTCCACAGATGTAGCGGTTCCTTCAACGAACCATTTGGGAAAAGAATTAAACTCAGTGTTTTTATTACCCTCATATGGCCAGTCATATGAGTTCATACCCACTCTTGTATAGTCCTGCATAAATGCATGCATCAGTTCATGAACCATGGTATTTTCAAGTTCATCCATCTTAGCTGTATCAGAGTTAATCTCATAAAGTTCGGTATTATGATTATATACAAATACCCCGTTTGTATTTATCCCAATATAATGTAAAAAGTTACCCCCATCTTTATAACTACCATTTGCGTATGCTACCGCACTGGACAGAGTTTTTTCATTACCTGCATCCTCAAATGTGCTGTCATAAATAAAAAGCCCTACCATTTCTGATATCTCATTGCTGTATGCTGCTTCCAGATAACAGGGGAATCCATCAATAAGAGTTTTTACAGCTCTTGGCTCCAATTCATTTTTAATAAGATTTACAAACCAGGCAAGATTATCCTCACCAATATTCATTATCGTATTTTGCGCACAATGGATATATACTTCCCTGTATGGATCCGACTGTACTTCAGGATTTTCGCAGGTAACACTGTCAGTATTCTGATCACTTTGGCTATCTTCATTACCGGTTGTAGAGGATGATGAATCATTTTGTTCTGCAGAACTGTTTATTAAAATCTGATCATTATTTACCGGTGAGAAGATACCTGTAATATACGTGATATTTTTTGAGGGATCCTCTACAAAAACCACATTATCCTGACCGTACATTTTGATCAGAAACCCGGGAAGCTTTATTGAAAATCCTCCATTACTTCCGGTTTTTTTCACTTTAAATCCGGATGGAACATAGTACACAAAGGTCGGATAGTATTTTTTCCCCTCTTCGGCAAAGGTTACAACATTACCGTTCTCATCCACCCAGATCACGGGTATCTTCCACACTACTCCCTCTGCCGATCTAACGGTCGCCGCATCCGCAAGAGTCCTGCCTGCAACAGGCTGCGCAAGATCTATGATCTCAAGTCCGGTGATCTCCCTTTGTTCACTATGTGTATACAGCGGTTTTTCATCAGCATAAACATTCACTGAAATGACACTGCTTAACATTATGGCAAAAGCCATAGTTAATGATATAATTCTGATCTTTAATTTCATATCTTTCTAATCTCCTGTTTTGATAAATAATGTTTCATTATAAAACGCAGTCACATTATAATGCTTTTATGGATTTTATACAATAATTATATCCGTATCTTTCAGAATATCCGTCGCAGGATATGATCGTCTGCCAATATCCTGTTGTTTATCTTAACCTTTATTTTTTATTTTTTTTCAGCAGACTGTCTATTGCGGGCTCATATTTATCAGTCTCGGCTCCGACGATAACTGTATCTGTTATCACCCCATCCTTATCCACATAAAACGTTGTCGGCCACGCTTCAATCTGAAGATCCTTTGAAAGCGCTCCCTCCCAGGGCAATATATTAAGGTAAGTCACTCCCGCTTCATCCAAAAGCGCCTTTCCGCTTTTGATGGTTTCATCCGTTTCTCCGTCTCCCAACAATCCGACTACAGCGCAGTTTTTCCCGGATATCCTTTCATTGATCGCCTCCAGCTCGGGAAGCTCTCTGACACAATATCCACACCAGGTTGCCCATATATTCAGCATCGTATATTCATTCTCTGCAAATATCTCTTCGGAAGTTATTTTATTTCCGTCTATATCAGTTGTTTCAAATTCAAGTTTTTTTCCTACCAGATCATCAGATGGCTTAGCAGGTTCAAAGTATTCTGAAATATCATAGATCAAATCAACAGCTCCGTTAAACTTCTTAAATTCTTCAAGATATTCG
>JAILEM010000085.1 GCA_024687745.1 Lachnospiraceae bacterium | reverse complement strand
CCCCGTAAAACAGTACCTCAGAGAGATCGGTTCGTATGCGCTTTTAAGCGCCGAGGAAGAGGTGGAACTCGCGCAGCGCGTGGAGTCCGGCGATCCGGCGGCCAAAAGGCGTCTGACCGAGGCCAACCTTCGCCTCGTCGTAAGCATCGCGAAACGGTATGTCGGCCGCGGCCTTTCTTTCCTTGATCTGATCCAGGAAGGCAATCTCGGACTGATTAAGGCAGTAGACAAATTCGACCATGAAAAAGGATATAAATTCAGCACCTACGCAACTTGGTGGATCCGTCAGGCCATTACCAGATCCATCGCGGACCAGTCCCGTACGATCCGTATCCCGGTTCATATGTCCGAAGTGATCAACAAGACTTACCGCGTAAGCCGGAATCTGACGCAGGAGCTCGGAAGGGAACCTACGGAGCAGGAGCTTGCCGATGCCATGGATATGCCGATTGATAAGGTGCGTGAGGTATTGAAGGTCAGCGCTGACCCGATTTCCCTTGACACGCCGATCGGCGAAGAGGACGACAGCCATCCCGGCGATTTCATCAAGGATGAGAACATGATGGGACCGGAAGAGGCAACTTCCTACCGGATGCTGCAGGAGCAGATCGAAAAGCTTCTGGATACGCTTACCGACAGGGAGCGCAGAGTCCTGAAACTCCGGTTCGGTCTTGTGGACGGACGCTGCCAGACACTCGAAGAGGTCGGAGCGGAATTCGGCGTAACGCGTGAACGTATCCGTCAGATCGAAGCCAAAGCGCTTCGGAAGCTCCGTCATCCGAATAAGCTGAAACTTCTTCGGGGTTATGAGCCCGACTAGCATTTGTACGGCTTTTCGGAGGTCATGGAAGCCCGTAACGGCGCCGGAACGGCTTTGTGCCGCAGGAAGCCGCGAAAACATGATGTTTTTTTGATTTTTATACTTGACAATACGGAATTGGTTTTTGTATACTGTATTTTGCGCGCTCTGGCGTTTGTTGTGTTGCCGTGAGCGGGCGAAATACAGTATTTTTTCTGTATTCTGCAACCACAGAAAGGGACTTAGGTCCCGAGAATTCTGATAGGAGGTAAAAGAATGCCTACATTTAACCAGTTGGTAAGAAAAGGTCGCGAGACGTTCGCCAAGAAGTCCACTGCTCCTGCTTTGCAGAAGGGCTTTAACTCACTGAAGAAGAAGTCTACGGATATTTCCGCTCCGCAGAAGAGAGGCGTTTGTACCGCAGTTCGTACAACGACCCCTAAGAAGCCTAACTCCGCGCTTCGTAAAATCGCAAGAGTACGTCTCAGTAACGGTCTTGAAGTAACAAGCTACATCCCCGGCGAAGGTCACAACCTTCAGGAGCATAGCGTTGTACTGATCCGTGGCGGCAGGGTTAAGGACTTACCCGGTACCAGATACCATGTTATCAGGGGAACTCTTGATACTGCAGGAGTTGCTAACAGGCGTCAGGCCCGTTCCAAATACGGAGCAAAGAGACCTAAAGCCAAATAATCGGGTGAGTTTTTATGTACCACAGAATAACTAAATATAAGTGTTGGAATTCATTTCATCAGATCTTGATAAAGACACGAACACATTTAGTAGTATTGTGAGTACCTGTGAATTAATGAATTTATTATTAAGGAGGGAAGAACCGTGCCACGTAAAGGACATATTCAAAAAAGAGACGTATTGGCAGATCCCATATACAATTCAAAGGTTGTGACGAAGCTTATAAATAATATAATGCTTGACGGTAAAAAGGGTGTCGCACAGAAGATAGTATATGGTGCGTTTTCCAAGGTTGAGGATAAGGCAGGAAAGCCTGCGCTTGAAGTATTTGAAACAGCCATGGACAACATCATGCCCATACAGGAAGTTAAGGCGAGACGTATAGGTGGTGCCACCTATCAGGTGCCTATCGAAGTAAGACCTGACAGACGTCAGGCGCTGGCTCTCCGTTGGCTTACAATGTTCTCACGTAAGAGAGGCGAAAAGACCATGGAGGACAGACTTGCTAACGAGATCCTGGATGCATCAAACAATACGGGATCATCGGTAAAGAGAAAAGAAGATATGCATAAGATGGCAGAAGCCAACAGAGCATTTGCTCATTACAGATTCTAGTCGGTGGCAGAGAAAATATATTTTCTCATTTTATGAAAAAATTTTGTTAGGAGGAGTAAATATTGGCTGGAAGAGAATATCCGTTGGAAAGAACCAGGAATATCGGGATAATGGCTCATATAGATGCCGGCAAAACAACGCTGACGGAGCGTATCCTGTATTACACCGGTGTTAACTACAAGATTGGTGATACTCACGAAGGCACAGCTACCATGGACTGGATGGAGCAGGAGCAGGAAAGGGGTATAACCATCACATCGGCAGCCACTACCTGCCATTGGACACCGAGAGATCACATGAAGCCCAAGGAGGGTGCTTTGGAGCATCGTATCAATATCATCGATACTCCGGGACACGTTGATTTTACTGTTGAAGTAGAAAGATCACTTCGTGTGCTTGACGGTGCGGTAGGAGTTTTCTGCGCCAAAGGTGGTGTGGAACCCCAGTCGGAAAACGTATGGCGTCAGGCTGATACGTATAATGTACCCAGAATGGCTTTTATAAACAAGATGGACATTTTGGGAGCTGATTTTTATTCGGCTGTTGAGCAGATCAGAACAAGGCTGGGTAAAAATGCGATCTGTCTACAGCTGCCTATCGGTAAGGAAGACGAGTTTAAGGGTATAATAGACCTGTTTGAGATGGAGGCCTATATCTATAATGATGATAAGGGCGAGGATATCTCCATAGTACCCATCCCCGATGATATGAAGGATGATGCGGATCTATACCATACAGAGCTTGTTGAAAAGATATGCGAGCTGGATGACGATCTTATGATGCAGTATCTTGATGGAGAAGAACCTTCTGTTGAAGATATGAAAGCGGCACTCAGAAAGGGAACCTGTGAATGCACAGCCATCCCTGTCTGCTGTGGTTCGGCATACAGAAACAAGGGCGTCCAGAAGCTTTTGGATGCTATTCTTGAATACATGCCCGCACCCACAGATATACCTGCGATCAAGGGAACGGACCTTGAGGGCAACGAGATCGAGAGACACTCATCCGATGATGAACCCTTCTCAGCTCTTGCATTTAAGATAATGGCCGATCCTTTTGTAGGAAAGCTTGCTTTCTTCAGAGTGTATTCGGGAACAATGAATTCCGGTTCATATGTTTTGAATGCAACAAAGAATAAGAAGGAAAGAGTAGGACGTATCCTTCAGATGCATGCAAACCACAGGGCTGAGCTTGATAAGGTATATTCAGGCGATATAGCTGCTGCGGTAGGTTTTAAGATGACTACCACAGGTGATACTATCTGTGATGAACAGCATCCCGTTATCCTTGAGTCAATGGAGTTCCCCGAGCCCGTTATCGAGCTGGCTATCGAGCCAAAGACCAAGGCAGGACAGGGTAAGCTCGGAGAATCTCTTGCAAAGCTTGCAGAGGAAGATCCGACCTTTAAGGCCCATACTGATCCTGAGACCGGTCAGACTATCATTGCCGGAATGGGTGAGCTTCATCTTGAGATCATAGTAGACAGACTTTTGAGAGAGTTTAAGGTAGAGGCTAACGTCGGGGCACCTCAGGTTGCATATAAGGAAGCCATCACAAAGCCTGTAGATGTTGAAAGCAAGTATGCAAGACAGTCGGGCGGACGTGGTCAGTATGGTCATTGTAAGGTTCGTTTCGAGCCTATGGACGCAAACGGAGAAGAGCTATATAAGTTTGATTCCGAGGTTGTCGGCGGAGCAATTCCCAAAGAGTACATTCCCGCTATCGGCGAAGGTATCGAGGAGGCAACACAGACAGGTATCCTTGGCGGATTCCCCGTAGTCGGTGTACATGCTACGGTATATGACGGCTCTTATCATGAGGTCGATTCATCAGAGATGGCATTCCATATTGCCGGTTCCATGGCATTTAAGGATGCTATGCAGAAGGCTTCACCGGTGCTCTTAGAGCCCATTATGAAGGTTGAAGTCACAATGCCTGAGGAGTATATGGGAGATGTTATAGGTGACATCAATTCCCGTCGCGGACGTATCGAAGGAATGGACGATGTAGGAAACGGCAAGATCGTGAGAGGATTCGTTCCTCTTTCCGAAATGTTCGGCTATGCTACGGATCTTCGTTCAAAGACTCAGGGACGTGGTAATTACTCCATGTTCTTTGAAAAGTATGAACAGGTTCCCAAGTCGGTTCAGGAAAAAGTACTGTCCGATAAGAAAGTATAAATAGTGTGATTCTTTATAAGTTTCCCTTGAAAATAAAGAGGGAATGAAATATAATCAGTTTTAAACGAGCGAAGGCTCAGGATTAGAGAAGAGACATAATCAATTAGGAGGATTATTAAAATGGCAAAAGCTAAATTTGAAAGAAACAAACCGCATTGTAATATTGGTACCATCGGTCACGTTGATCATGGTAAGACAACTCTTACAGCCGCTATCACAAAGGTACTTTCAGAGAGAGTTGCTGGAAATACAGCTACTGATTTTGAAAACATAGATAAGGCTCCCGAGGAGAGAGAAAGAGGTATAACCATTTCTACAGCTCACGTAGAGTATGAGACAGAGAAGAGACATTATGCACACGTTGATTGCCCGGGTCATGCTGACTATGTTAAGAACATGATCACAGGTGCTGCACAGATGGATGGTGCTATCCTCGTTGTTGCTGCAACCGACGGTGTTATGGCTCAGACAAAGGAGCATATCCTTCTTTCACGTCAGGTTGGTGTTCCTTATATAGTAGTATTCTTAAACAAGTGCGACATGGTTGACGACCCTGAGCTTATCGAGCTCGTTGAGATGGAAGTAACCGAGCAGCTTGAAGAGTATGATTTCTCAGACTGCCCTATCGTTAAGGGTTCAGCTCTTAAGGCTCTTGAGGATCCTTCAGGAGAGTGGGGAGATAAGATCATGGAGCTCATGGATACAGTTGATGAGTATATTCCTGATCCCCAGAGAGATACAGATAAGCCTTTCCTTATGCCTGTTGAGGATGTATTTACTATCACAGGTCGTGGAACAGTTGCAACAGGAAGAGTTGAGCGTGGAACTCTTCATATGTCAGACGAAGTTGAGATCGTAGGTATCAAGGAAGAGACTCAGAAGTCAGTTGTAACCGGTATCGAGATGTTCAGAAAGCTTCTTGATGAGGCTCAGGCCGGTGACAATATCGGTGTTCTTCTTCGTGGTATCAACAGAACAGATATAGAGAGAGGTCAGGTTGTTGCTAAGCCCGGCACAGTAACATGTCATCATAAGTTTACTGCTCAGGTTTACGTACTGACAAAGGATGAAGGCGGACGTCATACTCCTTTCTTTAACAACTATCGTCCTCAGTTCTATTTCAGAACAACCGACGTTACAGGTGTCTGCAATCTTCCCGAGGGAACAGAGATGTGCATGCCCGGAGATAACGTAGAGATGACGATCGAGCTTATCCATCCCGTAGCTTGTGAGCAGGGTCTTACATTCGCTATCAGAGAAGGCGGACGTACAGTAGGTTCAGGAAGAGTTGCTTCCATCATCGAATAATCATTTGAAGTACAGATTTTACTGGGCTTTCGGAGATTTGTCTCCGGAAGCCTTTTTATTATCATACGTCGAAGCGATAATGGACATAAATTTTTGATAAAATATAGGTTCCTCACTGTAAAAACATAAATAATTATGATAAGATATATAATTATGATAGAGGGGATCGTTGTGTGCGGGTAATAATATAACCTGTATTATGCCCTGTCAGTTTTTTATCAATACAAAATTCGGAAAAAGAGGTATCAAAATGAGACTAGTTACTAGAAGTGATTTTGACGGACTGGTGTGCGCCATGATCCTTAAGGAAATGCATCTGATCGACGATATTAAATTTGTTCATCCCAAGGATGTGCAGGATGGCAAGATCGAGCTCTCCGATAATGATATTACAACGAATCTTCCTTATGATCCGAGAGTATCCCTTTGCTTTGACCATCATGAGTCGGAGCTCTCAAGAAACTCCGATGCCGTTGCGGAAGGGAAATGGATCATAGAGAAGGATGCGAAAAGTGCCGCGAGGGTTGTTTATAATTATTATAAGAAGGAGAACAATCTTGAAAGGATCTCCGATGAGATAATGGAAGCGGTTGACAAGGGAGACAGTGCCGATTTCACTATTGAGGAGGTAAAGGATCCTAAGGGGTGGGTTCTCATGAACTTCCTTATGGATGCAAGGACAGGGCTTGGAAGATTCCATGATTTCAGGATATCAAACTATGACCTCATGATGGAACTCATAGATTACTGTCTTGACCATAAGATAGATGATGTACTCAGGCTCCCCGATGTCAAGGAAAGAGTGGATATGTACTTTGAACAGCAGGAGAAATTCAGTGCCCAGCTTCAGAGAATATCAAAGCAGATCGGAAGGTGTGTGGTCGTTGACTTAAGAAATGAGGATATCATATATACAGGCAACCGCTTTTTGATATATACAATGTTCCCCGATGCTTATTTTTCGATCCATGTTGCCTGGGGCTTCAAAAAGCAGAATACGGCTGTCATGATAGGCAAATCGATTTTTAAGGATTCGCCTGATGTGGATAAGAATATTGCGGATATCTGTCTTAAGTATGGTGGCGGAGGACATAAGAACGCAGGTACCTGCCAGCTGGATAATGATAAGGTGGACAGCCTTCTTCCGGATATCCTCGAATATTTTAACAGCTGATCAGTATAAACCGATATTAAGTCTGCTTATGTTAACAGACTGATAAATATAATAATAAATTAACAGGAAAGGGAACAGTATGAGAAAAGGAATAACAATGCAACTTATGCTCATGATGATACCTCTTATAGTGGTTCTCATCTTCTCGGTGGTATATTTGGGGATAGAGAATATGAGCACCTTACAGGAATCCAAAGAGGTATATTATGATGAGATAGCAGAGATCGAAAATCTTCTGCTTACCATGGACAGGGATATGTACCAGGCAGAGCTTGCCCTTAACGGAGTTTATGATATCCATGAGGGAATAGAGGATGAATCTCATTTAAGCGACGATCTGGACAGCTTTGAGGAAAATGCACAGCAGGTGATCGATGGCATTGCGACCACAAGAAATGCATATTCCATCGACAATTATCTTTTTAACAGCTTTAAGATCTCCGGACAGAATGAATCAAACTCGGCCATACTTACTCAGTATGAATCAGAGATCAAGGCCTGGATACCTATCTATGATGCCAAGACCGGAGAGGGGGATTTTGAGGCGCAGCAGGAAGCTTTTCAGCAGGCAAGAGATCATTTAAGTCTTCTTGAAGATAATATGGAAGAGTATGCAACATACAAAGCCAAAGAGATGGAAGCGGATGTAAGGGGTAAGCTTGTACAGACGATAATCATAGTTGTCATCATAACGGTTCTTTCGATCATATACGGAATCTGGACAGCACTTAAGATATCAAAGTCAACTAATCTTATCAAGTCTTCCATAGACGAGCTTTCAAAGGGCGATCTTACAACAGAGGTTGATGAGAGCGTTCTTAGGAGAAAAGATGAGATAGGGGATATGGGCAGAGGAGTTGAGGCCTTTATTAACGAACTCAGAAGTATCGTAAGCAAGATCAAGTCATCATCGGATAATGTATTAAGTTCCGGAGACGAGCTTGAGAGTATGGCTTCACAGACAAGCCAGACAGCTGATGATATAGCGCACGCAGTTGATGATGTATCAAAGGGTGCCGTATCACAGGCTGAGGATATTGAAAATGCAACAGCCAGAGTAAATGAGATGGGTACGATAATAGAGACCATCGTTGAGAATATCGAAACTCTCAACGATACCTCCGCAAATATGCAGAGCGAGGGTGATCAGGCAGCAAGGATAATCCAGGAGCTTTCCGAATCCAATGACAAGACGGTTGAGGCTGTTATGGGAGTTGCGAAGAATGTCGAAGCAACGGATGTATCCGTTCAGAGAATATCTGCTGCAGTACAGCTTATAGCAAATGTTGCCGATCAGACAAACCTTCTCTCCTTAAATGCTTCCATCGAGGCTGCAAGAGCAGGTGAGGCAGGAAGAGGTTTTGCCGTAGTTGCTTCCGAGATACAGAATCTTTCCGATGAATCCAACGCGTCCGCCCAGGAGATATCTGATATCGTTAAGGGCCTTTCCGAGGATTCGAAGGCTTCGCTCAATATGATGGAAGAGGTTAAGAGAAGATTGAGCGAACAGCAGGAGAAGCTTGAACAGACAAGATCTACCTTTAATAATGTATCAGGCGGAATAGTAAGCTCGAGAGCCGGAACTTCGGATATCAATGATCAGGCACAGGATTGTGACAGATCCAGAAACGGAGTAATAGATATCATATCCAACCTTTCCGCAATATCTGAGGAAAATGCTGCATCAACCCAGCAGACAACCGCATCGATGCAGGAGCTTAATGCAACGATAACTCTTTTGGCCGAATCCGCAAGAGGACTTAAGACACTGGCAGAGGGTATGAACGAAGCGGTTGAGTTCTTCAAGCTCGAAGCATGATAACAGTAAAATCTTATATATAAAAAGCTAAATAATGTTAAGATATAATGGTTCCTTAAAGGATCATTATAATGGATGATCCCTCATACTCAAATGGGGGATTTTCTATTGACATAAAGGCAAAAAAGAGCGAAAATACATATAGTAGGTGGCTATTTCGGTGGAATTATATATTATGAAAGGGGTATAGTGATTTGAAGAAAAAAGGAAAAGGCATTGATATGCTGAAAATGTTGCTCATGTTTGGGCTCTTACCACTGATCGTAGCAACAGTGGTCATCTGTGTGGAGGCTTCTTCTCTGCTTAAGAATGAAACGGAGGAGATGGTACAGGATAAGCTTCTTATCGCCAATGAACAGTATAACAGTTATGTTCATGAGAGATATGCTGAATTTGGAGAAGAAGTTCTGACCGGTTCCATGAAGAGCTATGATTATGTGGATTCTTATCTGCCGCAGGATGTTAATTTTACGGTATTTTTAGGAGATACCCGAGTTCTTACATCCATAAAGGATGACAGCGGTAAGAGGGTAGAGGGGACTCAGGCCGGTGCAGCGGTAATAAGTGCGGTATTGAATGGCGGACAGCATTATGTGGCAAAGGACGTCGATATCCTTGGAAAGAAGTATTATGTTGATTATCTGCCGTTAAAGGATGCGGATGGAAAGATAATAGGTATGACATTTGCCGGAGAGAAAAATACAGCCGTATCGGAAGCGGTTAACAAGCTTGTTCGTACACTTATTCTGATAGCTGCCATCATAATCATTATCGCAGCTGCAGGCATCATCTTCATAGCACTGAAGGTAAGAAAAGCAAGTGTTGACATAGCAGAGAACTTAAAGACAATGACATCAGGTAATCTGCATGAAGAGATAAATGCTAAGAGCGGACTTTATGAAAACAGGATAATGATCGAAAACCTTAAAGAAATGCAGAAGCATCTTGGCACTACCATAAATGGTGTAAAGGGCAATGCATCCAGCCTTAATACGGAAGCCGGAGAGGTTGAAGGTCTGTCACATCAGAGTGCAGATTCCGCAGGTCAGATCTCACAGGCAGTTGATGATCTTGCACAGGGTGCAATGAGCATGGCTGAAAGCGTAGAACATGTTAACGGT
Organism: Lachnospiraceae bacterium; assembly: GCA_024687745.1. GTDB lineage: Bacteria > Bacillota > Clostridia > Lachnospirales > Lachnospiraceae > UBA2868. The sequence continues at coordinate 23,491 of JAILEM010000085.1, read as the reverse complement.
AAGGTTATAGACATGGGCTACAAGGTTAATGAGATCGGTGAAAATGTTCAGGCTCTTACAGATAATGCCGACAGGATGCGTTCCGCAAGCAGTGATGCATCAACCTGCATGGACAGAGTGCTTAACAGTTCAAAGAGTACTGTTGAGAGCGTTGACAGTATAAATAAGCAGATCCTGCTTACCAATGATTCGATAAATAAGATAAATGAAGCTATCAACCTCATCATTTCCATAGCAAACCAGACACAGCTCTTATCACTGAATGCATCGATAGAGGCAGCAAGAGCCGGTGAAGCGGGAAGAGGTTTCGCAGTTGTTGCAACTAATATCAGCGAGCTTTCGGAACAGAGTAATGACGGCGCTTCCACAATAAGAGAGATAGCAGAAGAGATCCTTAAGAATTCTGAAGAATCGGTTCAGCTTTCCGAAAAGATCAAGCTTGCCATAGAGGAAGAGCAGAAGGCTATAGTTGATGCCCAGGATAAATTCGCAGAACTGAACGTTGCCATAGGAGAAAGTGTTGAGGAGATCGGATCAATAGGAGAAAAGACAGCATCTCTTGAAGACATTAAGTCATCCATAGTATCAGATGTTCAGGATCTGAGTGCTATTTCAGAGGAGAATGCAGCAAGTACCGAGGAGGTTACGGCTTCCGTACAGAGCATCGCCGCAAATGTAAGCATGATAGCAGAGAAGATGTCTGATATCAACGGAATGAGTACAGATCTTGATGATATGGTAGGTTTCTTCTCATAAGATAATCTGATATCATAAGATGTTTAAATATGAAAAGAGTCTTTGCATCATATGATGCAAAGGCTCTTTTTTTCATGCCCCTGGTAGCTGATAAAAAATATGTGACATGGAAAAACCATAAGGACGATCTGTTTAAAGAGTGTCTCAAATACAATAAAATCTTGACAATATTTTGTCGGGAGATTACTATTATTTCATGTGCGTATTTATAAATAAAGCAGTATAAGGACAGTGGTTTAATGAAGATAATAGATAAAATATTCGGAACACACAGTGAGCGAGAATTAAAGATAGTATATCCCATAGCCGATAAAATTGAATCATTAAGAGACAGTATGATGGCTTTAAGCGATGAGGATCTAAGGGCCAATACAGACAGATTTAAGGAGAGACTTGCTTTAGGAGAAACCCTTGATGACATACTTCCCGAGGCTTTTGCTACCGTAAGGGAGGCAGCAAGGAGAGTTCTCGATATGGAGCATTACAGGGTTCAGCTTATCGGTGGTATCATACTTCATCAGGGCAGGATAGCCGAGATGAGAACCGGTGAAGGAAAGACTCTTGTTGCAACCCTTCCGTCGTATTTAAATGCCCTTGAAGGAAAGGGTGTGCATGTTGTAACCGTCAATGATTACCTTGCAAAGAGAGATGCCGACCAGATGGGACAGGTTCATGAATTCCTCGGGCTTACAGTCGGAGTAGTACTTAATTCCATGACGTCTGAAGAAAGAAGAGCCGCCTATAACTGTGATATTACATATGTAACCAATAACGAGCTCGGATTTGACTATCTGCGTGACAATATGGTCATTTATAAGGAACAGCTCGTTTTGAGGGATCTTAATTATGCGATAATCGATGAGGTTGACTCGGTTCTTATCGATGAAGCCCGTACCCCTCTTATCATATCCGGTCAGAGCGGAAAATCCACAAAGCTTTATGAGATCTGTGATGTCCTTGCCAAGCAGCTAAAGCGTGGTGAAGATGTGGAAGACCTCAGCAAGATGGATGCCATCATGGGCATAGAGCGTGAGGAGACCGGAGATTTTATAGTAAATGAAAAGGATAAATTCGTTACCCTTACCCAGGAGGGTGTTAAGAAGGTAGAGACCTTTTTCCGTATAGAGAACCTTGCGGATCCGGAAAACATTGATATTCAGAATAATATGATTTTGGCCTTAAGGGCTCATAACCTCATGTTCAGGGATCAGGATTATGTGGTAAAGGATGATCAGGTTCTCATAGTTGATGAGTTTACCGGAAGGATAATGCCCGGCCGCCGTTATTCAGATGGTCTTCATCAGGCAATAGAGGCTAAGGAGCATGTAAAGGTTAAGCGTGAAAGTAAGACGCTTGCTACGATAACCTTCCAGAATTTCTTCAATAAATTTGAGAAAAAATCAGGAATGACAGGTACAGCTCTCACTGAGGAAAAGGAATTCCGTGACATATACGGGATGGATGTAATAGAGGTTCCGACAAACAGACCCGTGATAAGAATGGATATGCAGGATGCTGTCTATAAGACAAGACGAGAGAAGCTCAATGCCATCTGTGATGAGATAGAAAGAGCACATGCAACAGGTCAGCCCATACTGGTCGGCACGATCACGATAGAAGCCTCCGAAGAGCTTAGCACCATGCTGAGGAGAAGGGGTATACAGCATAATGTCCTCAATGCCAAATTCCATGAGATGGAGGCAGAGATCGTAGCTGATGCCGGTATCCACGGCGCAGTTACAATAGCGACTAACATGGCCGGTCGTGGTACCGATATAAAGCTTGATGAAGAAGCCAGGGAGGCCGGAGGATTAAAGATAATAGGAACGGAACGTCATGAGGCAAGACGAATAGATAATCAGTTAAGAGGTAGGTCGGGTCGTCAGGGAGATCCCGGCGAATCGAGATTTTATATTTCCCTTGAGGATGATCTGATGAGACTGTTCGGATCCGAGAGGATGATGAGTGTGTTTAATGCACTCGGAGTTCCGGAGGGAGAACAGATCGAACATAAAATGCTTACCAATGCCATAGAAAAAGCTCAGATGAAGATAGAGAGCAATAACTATGGTATCAGAAGAAACCTGCTTGAATATGATCAGGTAATGAATGAGCAGAGAGAGATAATCTATGCTGAAAGAAGGAGGGTTCTTGACGGTGAGAGCATGAGGGATGTCATCTTTAAGATGGCAACGGATTTTGTTGAAAATACAGTGGATATGTGTATTGGAGACGATACCTCAAACGAAGACTGGGATCTTCCGGAGCTCAACCAGCACCTGCTTGCAACTATACCCATAGAGGAGCTGAAAACACCCGATGTAAGGAATCTTTCCAAGAATGAGCTTAAGCAAAAGCTTAAGGAGGAGGTCGTAAAGCTTTATGAGGCAAAGGAAGCGGAATTTCCCACTCAGGAGCATTTAAGAGAGATCGAGCGTGTGGTATTGTTGAAATCCATAGACAGAAAGTGGATGGATCATATAGATGATATGGATCAGTTAAGACAGGGAATAGGACTTCAGGCATACGGTCAGAGAGATCCCCTTGTAGAGTACAAGATGACCGGTTATGATATGTTCAATCAGATGACAGATTCTATATCAGAGGAAACCGTCAGGGTTCTCTTCCATATCAAGATAGAACAGAAGGTTGAACGTGAAGAGGTAGCCAAGGTAACGGGTACCAACAAGGATGAATCGGCAGTAAAGGCTCCAAAGAAGAGGGCTGAGAAGAAGATATATCCAAATGACCCCTGTCCATGCGGTTCGGGAAAGAAGTATAAGAACTGCCACGGAAGACTTGCGTAAAGGATTTATATAAATGGTAGAATTGGATCTTATAAAAACAGAACTTCAGACATTTAAAGAGCCTTTAAAGGAAATCGAGGCCTCCTTGGAGCTTGATGATAAGAAAAAACGTGTGGCCGAGCTTGAGCGAGAGATGGAAGAGCCTGATTTCTGGGATAATGCTGAGAAATCCCAAAGGTATATGAAGGAATTAAAGAGCGCAAAGGACGCGATAGAGACAATAGAGGGTCTCAATACCCAGTATGAGGACATTGAAACCCTTCTTGAAATGGGTTATGAGGAAAATGACCCGTCGCTTATACCCGATATACAGGATGAATTCGATTCATTTAAGGAAACACTCGAAGAGCTTCGTATATCCACTCTTTTGTCCGGAGAATATGACAGAAATAATGCCATACTGAGGCTTAACGCCGGGGCAGGCGGAACAGAAAGCTGTGACTGGGCAGGAATGCTCTATCGTATGTATACAAGATGGGCGGAAAAGAAGGGATATTCTGTTGAGGTACTTGATTATCTTGACGGAGATGAAGCCGGTATAAAATCGGTTACCTTTCAGATAGACGGAGAAAACGCATACGGTTACCTGAAATCGGAGAAGGGAGTTCACAGGCTTGTAAGGATATCTCCTTTTAATGCCCAGGGTAAAAGGCAGACCTCGTTTACCTCCCTTGATGTTATGCCGGAAATAAATGAAGATCTTGACATTGAGATAAAGGATGACGATATACGTATAGATACCTACAGATCCTCAGGAGCAGGCGGACAGCATATCAATAAGACAAGCTCCGCAATAAGGATAACGCATTTTCCTTCGGGCATAGTGGTGCAGTGTCAGAATGAAAGAAGCCAGCTGCAGAATAAAGAGAAGGCGATGCAGATGCTCAAGGCTAAGCTTTATCTTTTGAGACAGGAGGAAAATGCCGAAAAGTTATCCGATATAAGAGGAGAAGTGAAGGATATCGCCTGGGGCAATCAGATAAGATCCTATGTCATGCAGCCTTATACCATGGTAAAGGATCACCGTACAAATGTGGAGGTTGCGCAGGTCGATTCGGTTATGGACGGATATATAGATCCTTTTATAAACGGGTATTTAAAGTGGATAAATCAGGCTAAAAAGGAGAACTGATATGATAAATGTTGCGGTATTGGGATATGGAACAGTGGGCTCGGGCGTTGTTGAGGTCATAAATACAAACCGGGAGATCATCAGTAAAAAGGCCGGTGATGAGATAAACATTAAATATGTTCTCGATCTCAGGGAATTTCCGGGAGATCCTGTTGAAAAGATCCTTGTTCACGACTATGAGACCATACTGAAGGATGATTCGGTTAAGATAGTCGTTGAGGTGATGGGCGGAGTAGAGCCGGCATTCACCTTTGCCATGAAAGCACTTGGCAGGGGGAAGAATGTATGTACATCAAATAAAGAGCTTGTTGCAAATAAAGGACCTGAGCTTTTAAAGGCTGCAAAGGAAAATAATGTCAACTTCCTTTTTGAAGCAAGCTGCGGAGGAGGTATCCCGATAATACGTCCATTAAACAGTTCCCTTACCGCGGATGAGATATTGGAGATATCAGGTATATTAAATGGTACGACAAATTATATACTTACACAGATGGCAGACTGTGAGTGGGATTTTGACAAGGCATTAAAGACCGCTCAGGACAAAGGTTATGCAGAGAGAAACCCCGAGGCAGATATAGAGGGTTACGATGCCTGCAGAAAGATAGCAATTCTTTCATCGCTGGCATATGGAAAAACAGTAGATTACAGGGATATTTATACGGAAGGTATCTCTGCCGTTACATCCATGGATATCGAATATGCAAAGAAGATGGAATGCGCAATAAAGCTCATAGCATCTAGCAGGAGAGAAAAGGACAATATCTATGCCCTGGTTACGCCTATGCTTGTTAAGAAGGAGCATCCGCTTTATTCCGTAAACGGAGTATTCAATGCCGTGTTTGTAAAAGGAAACATGGTGGGAGAAACTATGTTTTACGGCTCCGGAGCGGGCAAACTCCCTACGGCTTCAGCGGTTGTCGGGGATGTAGTGGATGCGGCAAGACATCTTGGTGAGCATATAGAGGTGAGCTGGGAGGATGAAAAGCTTACACTTGCAGAGGAGGAAAATTCAGAGAACAGGTATTTTGTCCGCGTAGGTGCAAAAGGTGATGATACGGATAAGAAGATAGAGTCATTATTTGGCAGTGTTGAATATATTTTCCTGGATGGAATTAAGGAAACAGGTTTTGTTACGGGAAATATGACTGAAAAGAAATTTAATGAAGCATATGACCGGCTGGATGAGAAGATAACCAGGATAAGATTTAAAGCATAAAGAGTCGGAGTGTTTCAGAGGAGGAATATTATGTTAGTAGTAAAAAAATTCGGAGGTACAAGTGTTGCCAATAAGGAACGCATAATGAACGTGGCAAGGCGGTGTGCGAAGGACTATCAGGAAGGTAATGATGTTGTTATGGTCCTTTCCGCAATGGGTAAACAGACTGATGTGCTCATAGACATGGCAAAGGATATCAATCCCACTCCTTCAAAAAGAGAACTGGATATGCTTCTTACTACGGGAGAGCAGACGTCTGTTGCTCTGATGGCAATGGCCATGGCAACCCTGCACATCCCCGCTATTTCATTAAACGCATTTCAGGTAGCCATGCATACGACAAGCGTTTATTCAAATGCCAGGCTAAAGAGGATCGATACCGACAGGATAAGACATGAGCTTGACCAGAGAAAGATAGTTATAATCACGGGATTCCAGGGTGTTAATAAGTACGATGATTATACGACGCTTGGAAGAGGAGGCTCCGATACAACGGCCGTAGCCCTTGCAGCTGCACTTCATGCGGATTCCTGTGAGATATATACGGATGTGGACGGAGTTTATACTGCCGATCCGAGGATAGTTAAAAATGCGCGCAAAATGAAAGAGATAACCTATGATGAAATGCTGGATCTGGCTACTCTCGGTGCAGGTGTATTACATAACCGTTCCGTTGAGATGGCAAAAAAATACGGAGTTCAGCTTGTAGTACGTTCTTCTATGACAGAAGCGGAAGGAACCATAGTTAAGGAGGATACGAAAGTGGAAAGAATGCTGGTGAGCGGTGTTGCTGCCGATAAGAATGTTACAAGGATATCGCTGATAGGACTTAAGGACGTTCCGGGGATCGCCTTTAAGGTATTTGATGTACTTGCCAAAGCAAATATAAATGTAGATATGATACTTCAGTCAATAGGCCGTCACAATACCAAGGATATAACCTTCACGATAGCCGAGGATGCAAGGGATGAGGCTATTAAGGTATTAGAGGATAAAAAGGGAAGCCTTGCATTTGAGGAAATGTCAGAGAACTCCAATGTCGCAAAGATATCCATAGTCGGTGCCGGAATGATGTCAAATCCCGGAGTTGCCTCTAAGATGTTTGAAGCACTTTATAATTGCGATATAAATATCAATATGATATCTACATCCGAGATCCGCGTCACTGTTCTCATTGACGAAAAGGAAGTGGAAAAAGCGGTAAATGCGGTTCATGAGATGTTTGGACTTGAAGATTGATCCTTAACCCGGTTTTTGATAAGGAAAGAAGTACGGAAATTTACCTCAAATGTTTACATTGTGACAAAAAAGTGGTATACTAATCTCAGGGTGGAGTATATATCCTTTCGGAAGGAGGTATATCTATGGCAGCTGTAAGCGGTTACGGTATGAATAATGCATTAAACGCCTATAATATGGGTATGAACCATATGGCCGGATCAGGCTATATGGGAATCGGAACGCAGTCTGCTATGGCAGGCAAGGCCACCGCTATGGGAGCTGTAAAAAATCCCGGAGAATCGACAGAGGTCCAGCCGGGGAAAAAATCCTCTCCCGCCGAATGCGAGACCTGCAGGAACCGTAAGTATCAGGACGGTTCCGATGAGATGGTATCATTTAAATCTGCTGCACATATATCTCCCGAGGCATCTAAAACAAGGGTTATGGCTCATGAGATGGAGCATGTTTCCAATGCATATAAGAAGGCTGCGGAAAAGGACGGAAAGGTACTTCAGGCAAGTGTAAAGCTTGAAATGGCGATCTGTCCCGAATGCGGAAGATCCTATGTCAGCGGCGGTGAAACAGCCACAAAGATCCAGTATAAAAACGAAGAAAATCCTTACATGAAAGAGCTTAAGGACAAACAGTCACAGGCTATCAGGGGTATGAATTTCGACTTTGCGGTATAGATAAAAAATGAAAAAAACTATTTCGGAAATAAAGTTTAATTCCAGGAGACGCCTGGAATATAACTACCCCAGGCTGATCGCAGCCACAGTGCTGGTCGGTCTTGTAAGTATTACGATAATGTTTGTGGTATATGTTATCCAGGTCATGAACATGGATATGGCCGGGATATTTAATGCCACCTTAGCCCAGGATACAGATAAACTTATAGAGATAATGGATAAGACAGCAGCAGATCCGTTCTATCTGCTGATAACCGTTCTTTCCTCACTTATAGCATCTGTCATAACGGAAATAGCCATAACCGGCTTTAAAAAGATGGTTTTGACTGTTGCAAGGGGAGGCAGACCTGATCTTTCGGAACTGTTTTTTCCGATCTTTAATAATCCCGACAAGATAGTTATACTAAGTGCTTTTGTCTTTGCTTTTTTCCTGCTGACACAGATCCCCGACTGGATCATAAGCTTTATGGCATCAGGGGATGGGTCTGCGGGAACTGTGATGTATATGGTGATCGAAGCGGTCCTGTTCATTTTATATATCGCAGTCACTCTCTTTGTTTCACAGGCAGAGTTTTTATATATTGACGATCCGGAAAAATCCGTAAAGGAGCTTGTCACGGAAAGTGCAGCTCTAATGCGGGGAAATGTTCTAAGATACATCTTGCTCAATCTGTCCTTTATATTATGGTATCTTGTGGCCTTCTTTACCTTTGGGGCAGCCTTTATCATAGTGATCCCGTATCATTGCATGGCAATGGCAGTCTTCTACAGGGATCTTCGTCAGGAAATGAGCGGACAGGGATCCTGAAACAGAGATATCTGCCGGATGGTACGTAAATGTCTCTGTGTATTCCCGGGTCGTGAAAAGGTGAGCGATAAAAAGATTGACAAGTCTGATAAATGTAGTATTATAAGTTTTGATAAAGCTTCGGGGCAGGGTGAATGCGCAGCATGATTCCCGACCGACGGTGATGCCTTTAGGTTAGTCCGTGAGCAGCTTAGACTGCAAGACATGGTGAGAATCCATGACCGACAGTATAGTCTGGATGGGAGAAGTTTATTAAAGATCATTATTAGATCATATCATATTCTTTGCAGGTGATGCTTTGGATGATATTGATCGTATTGATGCTTTGATGTTATCCCGGAACTTTGGTTCCGGGTTTTTTTATTCCTGTTATCCTGTATTAATTTTCAGGATCTGCCCGGTGCAATATTTACATTTTATAATTCAGTTTTCATATCGAAGGGAAAACTTCGGGAAAGAGGAGATCATGACAGAACAGACAGAAAAGAATGCAGCTTTGGAAAACAGTATCAGAAAGGAAAATGCAGCAGGCAGAAAAAGCGCCAAAAGATCAGGTATAAGCGTAAGGTATATGACAGTTACGGCGATGCTTTCCGCACTCGCTTTTATACTTATGTTTTTTGATTTCAGTGTTCCGCTTATGCCATCATTTATCAAGATGGACATTTCGGAATTGCCGGCACTTGTAGGAGCCTTTTCCATGGGCCCCTCATACGGGGTGCTGATCTGCCTTATAAAGAACCTTCTCCATCTGACGATCACAAAGACAGGAGGAGTAGGTGAGCTTTCAAATTTCATGCTTGGTGCGGTTTTTGTATTCACCGCGGGAATGATATATAAGAGAAACAAAACAAAGAAAAATGCTCTTATCGGATCCCTTATAGGAGCAGTGGCAATGGCACTTGCAAGTATTGTTTCAAATTACTTTATCGCCTATCCCTTTTATACCTCCTTCATGCCGATGGAGGCTATAATAGGTATGTATCAGGCGATCCTTCCCTCTGCCGATTCACTTATCAAATGTCTTGTCATATTCAACGTGCCCTTTACCTTCATCAAGGGTATGGTAAGTGTGATCATAACCATGCTCATTTATAAGAAGATATCTCCCATAATAAAGGGAAATGAAAGATAAGAGAAATATGTCATATTGTCGCACTTTTGACATTGACAGTGTTGTATTATCATCCTGCAATAAGTTGCAAGATTAATTCTTGTTAATTTAAACAGGGATTCCCATAGGGTTGCTTCACACCAGTTAGTTACTGTCCCCCTACAGCAGTTTCTTCATTCTGCGTGCAGTTTCACTGCAAACACCCACCATTGGTAACTGACAGCAGCACCTGTGGGAATCCTTTTTTATTTCGATACAAATCCCCGAATATGTGATATAATAATATGAATATTTATTTTTAAGGGTAGGATTATGCCCTGATCCGAGGTGTTATATGGAAGTTGAATTTGATGTGCAGATGACCACCGGAAAGATGTATGATTATATGCTCAGGCAGATATTTACGAGCTTTGCCGGTATAGTCGGTGAGCTTGTCGGGCTTTTACTCATAGTGGGATTTTTCCTGTCACATAATTTTGTATACCTTATAGCCGGTATAGTGATAGTATGTTATCTTCCTGTTGCCCTGTATCTTCAGGCTAAGAAGCAGATGACATCACCGGCCTTTAAGGAGCCTCAGCATTACAGACTGACTGAGGAGGGTATTGAGATAACCGTCTGCGGAGAACACGACCAGGCTCCCTGGGATGCCATTTCAAGGGTCGTTTCAACAAATAAGAACATAATAGTATATACAAATAAAGTCAGGGCCAGCCTTTTTCCGTATGAGGATCTCGGAGATAAGAAGGTTAAGGTCATTGAGATGATATCCACTCATGTGGATCCAAAAAAGGTAAACATAAGGGCATAAACAAAATGTCACAAAGTGACGATATAAATATTGTAAAAGAATCATACAGCGAAGAAGAAACCTTTTCATTTGCAATGGATATGGGGAAGAAAGCTCATCCCGGACAGGTCTACACCCTCACGGGAGATTTAGGGACAGGAAAAACGGTTTTTGCACAGGGCTTTTCAAAGGGACTCGGAGTCACGGAATATGTTAACTCCCCCACCTTTACCATAATCCAGGAATATGATACAGGTGTTTTTCCCGTTTACCATTTTGATGTATACAGGATAGGAGATATAAGCGAGATGGAAGAGACGGGATATGAGGATTATTTTTACGGAGACGGAGTCTGTCTCATTGAATGGGCAAAGCTCATAGAGGATATAATCCCAAAGGATGCGGTAAGCATCACAATAGATAAGGATCTTACCAAAGGAGAGAATTACCGCTGTATAAAGGTAAAAAGAAGTCATGAAGATTTTGGCAGTTGACAGTTCGGGACTTGTTGCAAGTGTTGCATTAATTGAGGATGGTATCCTCATCGCAGAATATACTCTGAATTATAAAAAGACCCACTCGGTTACCCTTGTCCCGATGCTTGATGAGATCAGATCGATGACGGAGCTCGATCTTAATACGATAGATGCGATAGCAACGGCAAAGGGACCGGGTTCATTTACAGGATTAAGAATAGGTTCGGCTACGGTAAAGGGGCTCGGACTTGCACTTGATAAACCGATAATAGCCATTCCGACGGTAGATGCGTTGTCGATGAATGCTTTTGGATACAGGGGTTTGGTATGTCCCATGATGGATGCAAGAAGAGAGCAGGTCTATACGGGAATATACCGCTTTAAGGAAGCAGGGAAAAGAGAACCTTTGATCCTTCTTGAGCAGTGTGCCATAAGTATATATGAGCTGGCTTCTAAGCTTGAGGAGAAAGCTAAGAGTCTTGCAAAAGAGGGAGAACTCCCGATCCTTTTTCTCGGAGATGGGGTGCCTGTATATAAGGAGAGTCTTGACAGGCTTATGAAGGATAAGGGGCTTATATACGAATATGCCCCCTGCCATATGGGCAGACAGAGAGCTGCGGCTCTTGCCGCACTTGCCGAAAGCTACTATGAAAGAGGGATAATGGAAACGGCCTCAGAGCACAGTCCGGAATATCTCAGGGTATCGCAGGCGGAAAGAGAACGGATGGAGAAGAATGATAACACTTAGGGAAATGCTTGATGAGGATGTGGATGCCGTTTGTGAGATAGAAAAGGAAACATTTTCAATGCCCTGGAAGAAGCAGGATTTTCTGAAGATGATAGAGGATGACAATATGGCCTATATGGTGATCCTTGAAGATGGTGAGATCATAGGCGGAGCCGGGATCAGGGAGATACTCGGGGATGTGGAGATCACAAATGTTGCAATTAAAGAGGGCTTAAGAGGGAAAGGATACGGAAGGCTTCTTTTAAGGGCTGTGATCGAAAAGGGCAGGGAAATAGGCGGAAGTGAATTTACTCTTGAAGTCAGGAAGAGCAACACCGCAGCCATACGTCTTTATACATCCGAAGGATTTGTAACAGAGGGAGTAAGGAAGAATTTTTATGAAAAGCCGACCGAGGACGGACTGATCATGTGGAAACGAAGGGAGAAAGCTGATGCTTGATGTGTGCCTGCTGGGCACGGGGGGAATGATGCCTCTGCCTCACCGATGGCTGACATCCTTATTGATGAGATATAACGGTTCCTGCATTTTAATAGACTGCGGAGAGGGAACCCAGATAGCGATGAGGGAGAAGGGATGGAGTGCAAAACCGATAGATGTCATCTGTTTTACACACTATCACGCCGATCATATAAGCGGACTTCCCGGAATGCTATTAACCATGGGAAATGCAGAGAGAACCGAGCCTGTTAAGATGATAGGCCCAAAGGGACTTAGAAGAGTGGTGGAAGCCTTGAGGGTGATAGCTCCGGAGCTTCCGTTTACGATAGAGTTTCATGAGATAACAGCACCCGAAGAGGAGATAGCCTTTGACGGTTACAGGTTAAAGGCCTTCAGAGTTCAGCACAATGTCACCTGTTACGGATATTCGATGGAGATAGACCGGGCGGGAAGATTTGATGCTGAGGCTGCAAAGAGTCTTAACATACCGGTAAAATACTGGAGCAGGCTTCAAAAGGGGGAGATCATAACTAAAGAGGATAAGACCTACACTCCGGATATGGTCCTTGGCCCTGAGAGAAAGGGTATAAAGCTTACCTACTGCACGGATACCAGACCGGTTCGATCGATAGTGGATAATGCTCTTTGCTCGGACCTTTTCATATGTGAGGGAATGTATGCGGAAGAGGGTATGGAGGAGAAGGCAAAGGAGCATAAGCATATGACCTTTTATGAAGCGGCGGATCTTGCAAAAAGGGCAGATGTAAAGGAAATGTGGCTCACTCATTATTCACCCAGCCTTACACATCCTAAGGAATATGAGGAAAAGGTAAGGGAATATTTTAAAAACACTTATGTTGCCAGGGATGGCAGAACCGTAACCTTAAAATTTGAGGATCAGACCGGTTAAGACACAAAACAGGCGAAAGGAGGCGCAGGATGGAGACAAAGAAGTCCACAAATGTTGTAAAACTCATCATTGTGGGTGTTTTTTGCGTGCTCCTGATCGTTCTTTTTGCCTTCCTTATAAATAAGAGACCCTCTAAGGCGGAGAATGTCACCAAATCAACTCCGGTACAGGATCTGCTGGCACAGAATCTTAACGGAAATTATCCACCCACACCCAAAGAGGTGGTAAAACTTTACAGTGAATATACAAGATGCTTCTACAGCGAGACCTATACCGATGAGGAGCTTGAAGCACTTGCCTTAAAATCAAGGGAGCTTCTCGATGAGGAACTTGTGGGAAACCAGACCGATGCAGAGTTTCTTGAATCGCTCAAAACGGACATAGCAAGGTATAAACAGGAGAACAGAGCGATCTCAAGCTATTCCGTTGCCTCGGCGGCAGATGTCGAATACAACACCTTTGACGGACATGACTGGGCGCTTCTTAACTGTATTTATTCAATGAGGGTGGGAACGGCTATAGCACCGGTCAATGAACAGTTCCTCTTAAGGAAGGATGCCTCCGGACACTGGAAGATATATGGCTGGCAGCTTGTGGAAAAGGAGCAGGAATAAAATGGATAAAGATATACTTATCCTTGGTATAGAGAGTTCATGTGATGAAACCGCGGCATCGGTAATAAGAAACGGGAGGGAAGTTCTCTCCAATGTGATCTATTCCCAGATAGACCTTCACACAGTATATGGTGGCGTGGTACCGGAGATAGCATCCAGAAAGCATATCGAGAAGATCAATCAGGTAATTGAAAAATCATTAAAGGATGCAAATGTTACCCTTAACGATATAGACGCAATAGCAGTCACCTACGGTCCCGGACTTGTAGGTGCTCTTTTGGTGGGAGTGGCGGAAGCAAAGGCCATAAGCTTTGCAACAGGTATTCCCCTCGTTGGAGTTCATCATATAGAGGGACATATATGCGCAAATTATATAGAACATCCTGAGTTAGCGCCTCCTTTTGTATCCCTTGTCGTATCAGGCGGACATACGCATCTTGTAAATGTTGCGGATTACGGGGTATATGAGATACTTGGAAGAACAAGGGATGATGCTGCGGGAGAGGCCTTTGACAAGGTCGCAAGAGCCATAGGCTTGGGATATCCGGGAGGTCCGAAAATAGACAGACTGGTGAGAGAAACAGGAGCAGATCCTAAGTCCATAGCTTTTCCGAGGGCAAAGGTGGGAGATTCCGATTACGATTTCAGCTTTTCGGGGCTTAAATCTGCTGTTCTTAATTATATCAACAGTGAGAGGATGCAGGGAAGGGAGATCGAACCCGAAAAGATCGCAGCCTCCTTCCAGAAGGCAGTTGTTGATGTCCTTGTGGAACATGGTCTTAAGGCCCTTGAGGACAGGAATGAAAACAGGATAGCCCTTGCGGGCGGAGTAGCCTCCAATTCGGCACTAAGAGAAGCATATAAAGAGGCCTGCAAGGAAAGGGGAATAGATCTTTATTATCCCTCGCCCGTGTATTGCACCGACAATGCGGCCATGATAGCCGTAGCGGGATATTATGAATTCGTTAAAGGGGTGAGGTCTGATCTTTCACTCAATGCGGTTCCCAATCTTAAACTTGGAGAGAGATAGATGTCATATAAAAAATGTACGGCAATAGTTCTTGCCGCCGGAAAAGGAAAAAGGATGAACAGTACTATCCAAAAGCAGTATCTGCCTATCATGGATAAGCCTGTTCTTTATTATTCCCTTAAGGCGTTTGAGGAAAGCTTCATTGAAGATATCATAATAGTTACATCAGAGGATGAGATCGGATATATAAAGGAGAACATCGTAAAGAAATATAACTTTTCGAAGGTCTTAAAGACAGTTGCCGGAGGAAGGGAAAGATACCATTCCGTGGCAGCAGGGCTTGAAGCCGTTTCCAAGGATACAGGATACGTGTTTATACATGATTCGGCAAGACCTTTTATTGACGGGAAGCTTCTTGAAAGGGCATATGAGACGGTATCTGAGTATCATACGGCTGTAGCGGCGATGCCTGTTAAGGATACGATAAAGGTGGCGGATGATAAGGGAATCGTTACGGATACGCCTGACAGAAGTACTCTTTACATCATACAGACACCTCAGGTATTTGATCATTTTATGATAAAGGAGGCATACAGAAGACTTATAGAGGATGAGAGAAAGGGCGTTGTCTTTAACAGGCCGGTAACGGATGATGCCATGGTAATGGAAAGGTACGGATCATTACCCGTAAAGCTCTATGAGGGCAGCTACAGAAACATCAAAATAACCACAAAGGAAGATATGCTGACGGCCAATGCCATTGCAACATATTTTTGACAGTAATGTTAAAGAATGATAATATTATAACGAACGGTTTGGTGCGTTTTTCCGGAGGAAGAAATGGGAAAAAACGGGGTGAGTTTTTTAAAAAACATTAAAGCATATTATCTCATAATCGCGATCTCATCTGCAATGATCTTTTTGATAATGAGTTTATTCTATATCTATGCTGTAAATGATGTGGATAAAAATGTCAGGAATAATTCGATAGAAGTTACCTCAGCATATGGTGAAGGAATAGAGAAGATACTTAAAGGCCAGTGTGAAATACTTGAAATAATCAGTAATGATCTGGTTGGATATAACATGTCCGAGGATTCTCTTGCAAAAAGTGCCCTTAGCAAGATAAAGAATTTAGGCGTTTTTAATTCAATTTCCTATGTAACTCTGGAAGGAGATGTGATCTCCGTAGATAATGCCATTGAGCAGAATGTTTCAGACGATCCTGCTTTTATAGCAGCAAAGGAAGGGCGTACAGCGATCTCTCCCAGGATATATAATGTAGCCGGCGAAGTCAGATCGATCTTAATATGTACTCCCATCAGATCCGTAAAGGGAGTTACAGGCGTTCTGGCAGGTTATATACATTCCGATACGGTAGGAGATATCCTCAACTATTCATTCTCCGGAGAGGAAGATCTCATCCTTATGGATGATCAGACAACTATAATCGGTATCAGCTCCAACACCACCCGTAAGATAAAAAAAAGCGAATATAAATATTACCTTACAAAGTTTGAATTTGAAGATAATATAAAGGGTGATGAGATCTATGAGAATATAAAAGAAGGAAATAATGGTGTCTGTTCATACACATATACGGGAGAGAACCTGATCCTTTCCTATGTTCCGCTGAATATGAATGGCTGGGTGCTTATGAGGACGATCGATAAGGATAAGGCCTATGAGGGCTACAATGCGATCCTCAGAGGCATAAGCATGATGTTTGTCTTTATCATCATTGTATTTCTGATCTTGAGCTATATCCTTATTATGGTCGTGAAGCGTATGATCGCAACCGATGAGCTCAATTCCAAATATACGATGATAGATACTGAGAAGAAGTCAGCTACCTTTACTTACAATCCGATATCCAGGGCTATTGAATTAAACGGTGCCGTTAGTCAGATCTTCGGAGACAGCATAGCATCGCTTGGAACTGTCAATTCGGTTACCCTTATAGACATGCTCCACCCTGACGATCAGGATATCATGAAAGTACTGACAAAGAGAAGCAAGTCAGGAGATTCAAAGTTTACCACTGAGATAAGGGTAAAGGATCAGAGCGGAGAGTATTGCTGGTATAAGCTCAGCGGTATTTTTGTAAGGAATTCGAGGGGTGAGACAAGTAAAGTAGTTGGAAATATCCAGAATTCCGATGAGGAGATAGCACAGGAGCATATCCTTAAGAATAAGGCAGAAAGTGATCTTCTTACGGGACTGTTAAATAAGATAACCATGGAAGATTCCATAAACAGGGTTATCACGGATAAACCATCAGGTTCGTTTTATTTTTATATAATCGATCTGGATAACTTCAAGGGTGTAAATGATAATCTGGGACATGCCACGGGAGATACGGTGCTTGTCGAGGTTGCCGGAAAGTTAAGCAGGATATTCTCGGAATTCGACCTTATCGGAAGGATAGGCGGAGATGAATTTGCGGTATTCTTAATAGTTCCCGAAAATATGAGCAATAATGCCTCACACCTTGTTGAAGTCAAGGCAAAAGCCATCTGTAATACGATAAGACATACCTATACCAACGGGGAGGTAAATGTTACTGTTTCTGCCAGTGTAGGCGTGGCACGCTATGATCTGGACGGAAAGAATTATGAGGAGCTGTATAAGCATGCGGATCAGGCTCTTTATTTAAGTAAGAGAAACGGTAAGAACCAGTACCATTTCTATGGCGAGAACCTGAGTACACAGGGATAAATACATATAAATATTATAGGTAATTGCGAAACGCCTATCGGCGTTCGCAATCTTGAATCCAGACAAGGATGAAATCCTGCAAAGCAGGATTTCTCCCGATAATAAATGCGCCAAACGGAAGTTTTTTGAAAAAAGGGCACAAAAAGAAAACCTTTTGATATTTTTGAACTTTGAAAACTTATGCAAGAAGTGGTTTAAGACTTCGGATATATTGGTGATTGTGTATTTTATCGGCCAGTACGACAGTTATCAGTTGTGTGATGCCGGACAGTACTAAATCGGCGTGGAGAGTTTTTTCGTTTTGTGTTTTTCTTCCTGCCAGACAGAAACTGTCTTTAAAATGATTTATTGATCTCTCCACAACGGTTCGAATTTTATAGGTTTCATCCCACTCATTGGTTCCTCGGATTGTACCGGGATATGCTCTTAAATTTTGTTCCGGGTAGATATATATCATTCGTCCGCATTTGCTTGGCGTACATGGATTTTCACAGGTGCATTTGCGATGTGATTTTTGAGTGACCGGATTATAATCCCAAATCATTTTGGGACAGACGAATTTAATCTTTTTGATTCCGTTTTGTGTTGTTAAAATCCCTTCCGGTTTCATAGGAATGGTTGGATTGTGTGGGCAACAGGGAATTCCGTCCTCATTGATGATATACTCGCTTTTGATTTTTGAACGATTGTTTAATGGAATGTAGGCTTTCTCAAAGTGTGATCGGTTAAACATATCCCCTGTGAGAAGCGACTGATAGATGTAGGCGGAATCAAAAGCGGAATCTCCTAAAAATGTTTTTGGATTGAACAAAGGATGGGCCTTAAAGAAGTCCATTAATGTCGGGATTAATAACCGGGCATCATGAATGGATTTATCTTCGTCCGGAGAATCGGTTTTCTTATTAGGCGTTAATTCAGGATGGGCATCAAGGAAGTCTTGATTATAAAAATTTAGATGACGTACAATACCAAGTCCGTTGGTGACGATGCCGATTTTATAAACATAGCAGAAATGGCCGTCAACATAGAGTTGTTTGATTTCTTTGTTAGAAGCAGCATGTGAAGGCATTGAAGAATAGGCTGCTTTATAGGGATCATAGCTTTTGGCGAAACCCATTGTGCTTGCATATGTTTTTAATTGTTTGATGGTCCGGTTGATATATTTAGGATTGTTTTCGGTAACAAATGCTTCAATACCGGAAGAATCAAAGATAGTCATATCGGCTTTGACAGAATCGATTTCCTGACAGATAGGTTCGGTTATGTCGACGAGTTTTTCGAATACGTATTCCAATTCAGATAGAAAATCCTGCTTAAAGCGAGTGATTTTTGACGCATCGGGAACCTTGTCGAAACCGCAGAATTCTCTGAGGTCTTTTGAATATTTGAGAAAAGCCAGAAGAAGAGAATCTGTAGGAATAGAGAAAATCTTTTGGAGAATCAACGCCCAGAGCATAGCGGTAAGGGAGTATTTGCGGTGTCGTCCGGTTGAAGAATAATAGTGATTGAAAAAAGACACCGGGACAATTGAATCAAGGTCAATGTGATTTTCGAGAAGGGAAAGAAACTGAGGTTTGTCGGAATCAAAAATATTTTGACAATCTTCGAAAATATCACACAAAGAGAGTTGTTTATATGGTATCATATGAGTATCTCCTTTTGTTTGTGGTGATTGGTTTCTAGGCAATTCCATTATATCACAACCGAGAGGAGATATTTTATTTTAGAAGCAAAAAAATGCCGTAAAAATGCGGCTTTTGGCGTTTCGCAAACGCCTATATAAATATTAATATAAAAGGAGAATTATGAAATGAACAAGACATTTGATGATCTGTTAAAAAAACTGGCTGAGTGTCCCAGAAAAAAGGTATCTGTAGCTGCAGCCCAGGATCAGCCCATATTAGAGGCCGTAGCTGAAGCAAGGGAGAGAGGGATAGCCGATGCCATCCTTGTTGGAGATGAGAAGAAGATAAGAGAGATAGCTGCCTCTATCAACATGGATCTTACAGATTTCGAGATCATAGACGAGCCGGATATGGCTAAGGCAGCTCTTAAGGCTGTTTCCTTAGTCCATGACGGGAAGGCGGATATGTATATGAAGGGTCTTACCGATACAAAGACATTCTTAAAGAGTGTTCTTGATAAGGAAGTAGGCTTAAGGACGGGAAAACCGCTCTCACATGTGTGCGTTTTTGAATTAGAGGGAATGGACAGGCTTCTGTTCATGACAGATGTTGCCTTTATCCCTTATCCTACTCTGGAGGATAAGGTTGCCATGATAGATTATACAGTGGAAGTGGCAAAGGCATGCGGTATCGAGAATCCCAAGGTGGCTCCGCTTGCAGCTGTAGAAGTTGTAAATCCGAAGATGGAGGTTACTCTTGAGGCAGCAGAGCTTACTAAGATGAATGAGGAGGGAAAGATAAAGGATTGTATAGTAGACGGTCCCCTTTCTTTGGATCTTGCCATAGATCCCGAGGCTGCAAAGCATAAGGGTGCAACAGGAAGAAAGATAGTCGGAGATGCCGATATACTCCTATTCCCCGACATACATGCCGGAAATCTCGTATATAAGGCAGTTGTTCATCTGACAAAGTCAAAGAACGGAAATATACTTACAGGAACAAAGGCACCAGTAGTCCTGACATCAAGATCTGACAGTAAGGAAGTAAAGATAAATTCCATGGCACTTGGAGCCATAGTGGCAGAGGAATTGGCAAATAAAAGATAATAAAGGAGAAGGAGACGGATATGTCTAAAAAAAGCTTGATAATCAATCCCGGTTCGACATCTACTAAGATAGGTGTGTTCGAGGATGAAAACCTGATGTTTGAGGAAACCTTAAGGCATTCCACGGAAGAGATCGCAAGCTATGCTTCGATAGTGGATCAGAAGGATTTTCGTAAGGAGATAATCCTTAATCTGTTAAAGGAAAAGAATTTTGATATCAATTCGCTTGATTTTGTTGTCGGCAGAGGTGGAATGTTAAAGCCGATACCCAGCGGAACCTATGAGGTAAGCCCCGAGCTTTTGCATGATCTTGAGATCGGAAAGCAGGGACAGCATGCATCCAACTTAGGAGGTATCCTTGCAAAGGAGATAGCGGATTCGATAGGGGTTCCTTCGTATATAGTTGATCCTACCGTTGTTGATGAGATGATAGATATCGCAAGATATTCCGGAGTCCCTGAACTTCCAAGGGTAAGCGTCTTCCATGCGCTCAATCAGAAGGCAGTGGCAAGAAGGTACGCCAAGGAGATCGGAAGGCCATACGAGGATCTGAATCTCATAGTTATCCATATGGGCGGAGGAGTATCGGTAGGTCCTCATAAGAAGGGTAAGGTAATAGATATATTTGATGCACTTCACGGAGACGGTGCCTTCTCTCCCGAAAGGGCAGGAGCGGTACCTGTAGGAGCACTCGTAGATATGTGCTTTGACGGTCAGTTCACCAAGGCTGAGGTTTATAAGAAGCTCGTAGGAAACGGCGGATTTAATGCATATCTTAATACAAATGATATGAGAGAAGTCGAGAAGATGGTCGATGAGGGAAATGAAGAAGCAAGAAAGGTAAGAGACGCCTTCATATTGCAGGTTGCAAAGGATGTCGGAGCTATGGCCACCGTTCTTGAGGGCAAGGTAGACAGGATAATCGCCACCGGAGGAATTGCTTATGATAAGGTAGTTATAGCCGGACTCAAGGAAAGATGTGAATGGATCGCCCCGTTTACCGTATATCCCGGTGAGGATGAGCTTTTAGCACTGGCTCAGGGCGGATTAAGAGTGATAAACGGTGAAGAAGAAGCTAAGCAATATTAATGATTGCGAAGCGATTCGCAAACCGTAATAAGAAAAATGATCGGCTTCTTTTCACCTGCCGGTCATTTTTCTATAGTATATTCTTAAGGATATACGGATCCAATAATAATTATTTGAGAGGTATTGCATGGTGGAGAAGAAATACGGAAAATCATTTGGAAAGCTCAATTCCTTCAAGACAAACTTTTTTGAGGATAATGACGGGATGTTAAAGATGGCAGACGGTATGGCGGATATATTTGCAAGACAGCCTTTAAGGAAGTTCTGTAAGATATGCGGGGAGGAGCTTTCAAAGCCCTTGTTTACAAGTCACAGATTAAGATATATAGAGTGTGGCAGATGCGGACACTTAAACGGAGAATATGAGGATACGGATGATTTTGCTTCAAAGGTTTATGTGGAGGATGACTATTCAAAGAACTACAGCGAGGTTACAAGGGAGAGCTATCAGAACAGAATGAATCTCATATATGTTCCAAAGGCAGAGTATCTTAAGGAATGCATGGGAAAGGAAGGACTTTCGGATCTTAGTATACTCGATATAGGTGCAGGCTGTGGCTATTTTGTATCAGCTGCAAGGTCTCTTGGAATGAAGGCTGTAGGTATTGAGATATCACAGAATGAGGTCGATCACGGAAATGCCATGGCAGGTGAGGAGATACTAACCTGCGTGGGACTTAAGGATTCCATAGATTACCTTAAAAAGACCGATGCCAACGTTATAAGCGCAATAGGCGTGCTTGAACACCTCATCCATCTTAAGGAGAATTTAGAGGCGATAAAGGAGAATAAGAATATAAAATATCTCTATGCTTCGGTTCCGATGTTTTCCTTCAGCTGTATCTTCGAGGCATCACATCAGGACTGTTATAACAGACATTGCGGCGGTACTCACACCCATATGTTTTCAAACAGATCCATAGAAAGGATGGCAGAGGACATGGGCTTTGAGGTGGCCTATGAATGGAGGTTCGGATCGGATATCAACGATCTGTACAGATTTATCATGGTCTCGCTTGCCAAAAATGACAATAAGGAGCTTGCGGAATATTTTTCGGATAAGTTTACACCTCTTATGGATGAGCTTCAGCTCGTATTTGATAAGAGTGAATTTTCTTCTGAGCTGCATTTCATATTAAAGAGAAAGAGCGGTCAATGAGTGATAAAACATATATCGCTATAGATCTTAAGTCCTTCTACGCATCGGTAGAATGTGTCGACAGGGGACTTGATCCTCTTGATACAAACCTTGTGGTCGCAGATGAATCAAGGACAGAGAAGACTATATGTTTGGCGGTATCCCCCTCATTAAAGGCCTACGGCATACCCGGAAGGGCCAGACTTTTTGAGGTGGTGCAAAGAGTTAAGGAAGTGAATAACAAAAGAAGGACAAAGGCTCCCTCAAAAAGCTTTACAGGGGGGTCTTTTTGTGCTTCAAGGCTTAATTCCGATCCCTCCTTAAGCGTCGAATATATAGCCGCAAAACCGAGGATGTCAAAATATATGGAGGTGAGCACAAGGATATATGATATATACATGAAGTATGTGTCTTCCGAGGATGTTCATGTTTATTCCATAGATGAGGTCTTTATTGACGCAACGGGATATTTAAAGACCTATGATCTGACACCGCACGAGTTTGCGATGACAATGATAAGAGATGTGCTAAGAACAACAGGGATAACGGCAACGGCAGGTATAGGAACCAATCTTTATCTTGCAAAGATAGCGATGGACATAAAGGCCAAGAAGATGCCGGCAGATGAGGATGGAGTAAGAATAGCAGAGCTTGATGAGACCTCCTACCGAAGGGAGCTCTGGGATCATAGGCCTATCACGGATTTCTGGAGGATAGGAAGCGGATATGCAAGAAGGCTCAGCGAACATGGAATGTTTACCATGGGTGATGTCGCAAGATGCTCACTCGGTTCGGAAACCGATTATCACAGTGAAGATCTTCTGTATAAGATATTCGGAATTAATGCGGAGCTTCTTATAGACCATGCCTGGGGATGGGAGCCCTGTACCATAGCTGCGATAAAGTCCTATGTTCCCGAAAATAACAGTATCAGCTCGGGTCAGGTCCTTCACTGTCCCTATACCTATGAAAAGGCAAGGCTTATCATAAGGGAGATGACTGATCTTTTGGTCCTTGACCTTGTGGAAAAGAATCTTGTAACGGACCAGATGGTAATAAACGTTGGCTATGACATAGAAAATCTGACCGACCCTGAAAGGAAAAAGAAGTTTAAGGGAGAGGTCCA
>JAILEM010000084.1 GCA_024687745.1 Lachnospiraceae bacterium | reverse complement strand
GTATGTTTGATGAGGTAAGTATAAAGAATGATAACGGATAGTAATGAAGCCAATGTAAAGCTTACGACCTTATATAAATGCATGATACTGTATATGCTCAAGAAGGCCGGACAGCCGCTTACAACCGCAAGGATATATGATTTTATGTTGGGAAAGCAGTATACAAACTACTTTAATGTCAACAGTATTATAACCGAGCTGATCAATGCGGGTTTTATTGCTTCTCAGACAAAAAGGAACAAATCACATCTTGTTATCACCGAAGAAGGTCTCGAAACGATCGATATGTTTCCGAATGAGGTCTCGCCTGAGATCAAAAAGGACATAAAAGATTATCTTTTAGATCATGAATATGAGTTAAGGGATGAGGTGTCCGTTCAGACCAATTTTCAGAGAAATTCAAAAGGTGAATATGTTTCGGAACTGATAATAAAAGAGGCGGGAAACGATATGATGAACATTAAGATTTCTCTCCCCACACAGACAGAGGCTGAGGCGGTCTGTCTTAATTTTGAAAAGAAAAATTCGGAGATCTATAAATATATAATGCAGGAATTACTGTAACGTTGAAAGGGGTTATACTTAATGATCTACCAAAGCTTGAACGGAAGATGGCTGATTAATGAAAAAGGATCCGAGAGCTATCTTGAGGGGAAGGTACCGGGCTCTGTTCTTTCTGCCCTCCTTATCCAGCACAGGATACAGGACCCTTACTTTGGAATAAATGAATATGAGGCCAGGGAAATCTTCAGAAATGATTTTTACTTTACAAGATCCTTTGATCTTGATGAGCCGATGATCCTCCAGGAGAAGATATTACTGTGCTGTAAAGGTATTGATACTATAGCAAAGATATATATAAATGATATGCTGATAGGTCATACCGAGAATATGCACAGAACCTATTATTTTGACATAAAGAGCTATTTAAGGCCACAGGGCAATACCATAACCATAGAGATCGAGTCACCGCTTAATTACATCGACAATGTAAGACCCGGACTCAATAAGGAGATCCACTATGTTCCTGTGGGATGCATGAAGGGAAACCAGTATATAAGAAAGGCCCATTGTATGTTTGGCTGGGACTGGGGAGCACAGATACCGGACTGCGGCATATGGAGGAGCATCGATATCATAGGATACAGCCTTATAAAGCTCGATGAGGTGGAGATAATACAGCATCATGAAAAAAAGAAGGTTGTTCTGGAGATAAATGTCGATGCTGAGCTGATAAGACCCGATACCTATATAATCCAGGCTGAGCTCGTGACTCCCGACGGTGTGCCTTCGGCTATTACCGAGACACTTGTGGATGGTCATGCAACCGTCAATATCGAGATAGAAAGTCCCAGGATCTGGTGGCCTAACGGATACGGGGAACAGCCCCTTTATACGGTAAGTGTATATGCCCTTGATATGAACGGCAACCAGTGGGATTCCAAGACCTACAGGATAGGCTTAAGGACACTCACTGTTTCAAGGGAGAAGGATGAATACGGGGAGGAGTTCTGCTTTAAGGTAAATAATGTCAGGATCTTTTCCATGGGTGCCGATTATATACCTGAGGATACCATTTATTCCTTTATCACAAGGGAGAAGATCAACTATCTTCTTCGAGCCGCAAAGAAGAGTAATTTCAATACCATAAGGATATGGGGAGGCGGTTATTATCCCTCCGATACCTTCTATGATATGTGTGATGAGTTAGGGCTCATAGTATGGCAGGATTTCATGTTTGCCTGCAATGTATATGAGGTAAATGCCGAATTCAGGAACAATATAACCGCGGAGGCCATAGATAATGTAAAGAGGCTCAGACATCATGCCTGTCTCGGGCTTTTCTGCGGTAATAATGAGATAGAATCCGCATGGGATCACTGGAAGGGATTTTCCGATCATTCAGACGCCCTGAAAGCAGATTACCAAACGGTATTTGAAACCATACTGCCGGGAGTTGTAAAGGAATATGCCCCACAGACCTTTTACTGGCCATCATCGCCGTCTTCGGGAGGAGAGTTCGATGAGCCGGATGATGAGAATAGGGGAGACTGTCATTTCTGGGCTGTATGGCATGGAGAAAAGCCTTTTACGGAATACAGGAAGCATTTTATGAGATTCTGCTCGGAATTCGGTTTTCAGTCGCTTCCGAATATCAAGACGATCAGATCCTTTACAAGGGAAGAGGACAGGAACCTGTTTTCCGAGGTCATGGAAAGCCATCAGAAAAATCCCGGTGCCAACGGAAAGCTTCTTTATTATCTTTCACAGAATTTCCTTTTCCCAAGGGATTTTGAGAGCCTTATCTATCTAACCCAGATACTTCAGGCTGTGGCTGTAAAGTACGGTGTGGAGCATTTCAGGAGAAATAAGGGCAGATGTATGGGAACCCTTTACTGGCAGTTAAACGACAGCTGGCCCGTAGCTTCCTGGTCGAGTATTGACTATTTTGGTCGATTCAAAGCTCTCCAGTATATGGCTAAAAACTTCTATGCACCGGTAGCGGGCTCTATTGAGAGAACAGGTAATACCATTTCGGTCTATGTACATAATGAGACAAGAGATATAGAGACCAGACGGGTCAGAGTAAGCCTTCAGACCTTCGATTTCAGGCTCCTTCATGAGATGGAGTATGAGGTTGAGCTTGCCGCAGGTGCCGTTGAGCTTGTATGCTCCATGGATTATTCCGCCTTCATTGACGGGATAGAGAGAAGAGTTTTCATAGAGGCCGAATTCATAGATGAGGATGATAATATAGAATCTACCGAGATAGAGGTATTTGTTCCTTATAAGAGACTTGAGCTTGATAATTCATCCATTTCCTATTCGGTAATAGAGCTTATAGACGAATATGTTATAAGGATGATGGCCGGTGGTTTTGCTGCCTTTGTGGAGCTTGACCTTAAGAATGCGGACGGTATTTTCTCGGAAAATTACTTCCATCTGACATCAAAGAGAGAAAAGGCGGTCACGCTTAAGAAATCGGATATCAGGTATCTGACACCCGGAGCCCTTGAGATACAGAACGGTGTAGAGCTTGAGCAGCAGCTTGTTATCCGTACACTGAGGGATACTTACTGATGGATCTTTTTGAATATATGCGTGAAAACAATATGGAGAAGGAATCTCCGCTTGCAGCAAGGATGCGTCCTACCACCCTTGAGGAGGTCGTGGGGCAGGAGCATATAATCGGTAAGGATAAGCTTTTATACAGAGCCATCAAGGCAGATAAGTTATCCTCACTGATCTTTTACGGACCTCCGGGAACCGGGAAGACGACTCTTGCCCGTGTGATAGCAAATACGACAAGTGCTGATTTTGTCAGACTCAATGCTACCGTTGCCGGAAAGAAGGATATGGAGGATGTCATCGGGAAGGCAAAGGATAACCGCGGGATGTATGGCAAAAAGACCATACTTTTCATAGACGAGATCCACAGGTTTAATAAGGGGCAGCAGGATTATCTTTTACCCTTTGTCGAGGACGGAACCGTTATCCTCATCGGAGCCACAACTGAAAATCCTTACTTTGAGGTTAATTCTGCTCTTATCTCAAGATCGGGTATTTTTGAGCTTAAGCCTCTCTCTAAGGAGAATGTGGAAGAGCTTATCAGGAGAGCGGTAAATGACGAGGACAAGGGCATGGGAAGCTTTGATGCCGTTATCGATGAAGCCGCCATAGATTTTCTTTCCGATATAGCCGGCGGTGACGCAAGATCCGCTCTTAATGCCATAGAGCTTTCAATCCTTACCACTGACAGGTCAGAAGACGGTAAGATTCATATCACCTTAGAGGTCGCCGAGCAGTGTATACAAAAGAAGGCCGTAAGATATGACAAGGACGGCGACAATCACTATGATACGATCTCAGCCTTTATAAAGAGCATGAGGGGTTCGGATCCCGATGCGGCTGTTTTTTACCTTGCCAAAATGCTTTATGCGGGTGAGAGCGTTACCTTTATCGCAAGACGTATGATGATCTGTGCTTCGGAGGATGTGGGAAATGCCGATCCGCAGGCACTTCAGGTTGCAGTGGCGGCTTCTCTTGCCGTTGAGAGGGTAGGTATGCCCGAAGCCCAGATAATCCTTTCCCAGGCTGCCACCTATATAGCCAGCGCACCAAAGAGCAATTCGAGCGTTGTTGCCATAGAAGAGGCGATGGAGGCTGTAAGGGATACAGGGGATATAACAATACCTGTTCACCTTATGGACGCACACTATAAAGGCGCCGCCAAATTAGGACATGGAATCGGATATAAATATGCGCATGATTATCCGAATAATTATGTTAAACAGCAGTATCTTCCCTATGAACTGACGGGCCGTGAATTTTACAGACCCTCCGGAAACGGATTCGAAAAGCAGATACATGAGCATATGATGAGGATAAAAAAAGAAGCCGAATGATTTTTTTCTTGCAAAATCGGATGTTGTGATGTATTTTAATAAAAGGTGATCAGTAATTGCCTTGATTTCTATTTTCAGATCATTATGATTTTAGATTATTTCCTACTTAAAAATTTATCATAAAGCACGGATCATTCTTATGCTTACCCCAATTTGGATCAACATGAGTATTTTTTGATTATATGAGGAGCGCCTGCTTTTGCGGGTATTTTATGAAAAAAAGGGAGGATGGGTATGAAAGCTTACAAAGCTATGACCAGAGAGGAACTTGAGGAGCTGAAAAAGGAACTTGAAAAGGTCTATGAGGATGTCAAAGGGAAGGGGCTCTCGCTTAATATGGCAAGAGGTAAGCCCTCTACGGAACAGCTCGATCTTACAAAGGACATGCTCGATGTTCTCGATTCTAAGGCGGATCTTTTCACGGAAGACGGGATCGATACGAGGAATTACGGTGAACTTACGGGTATCAGGGAGGCTAAGGTGCTTATAGCCGATCTTATGGAGGTTGATCCCGATGAGGTCATTGTCTTCGGAAACGGATCTCTCTCCATAATGTATGATACGGTTGCCGGATCGATGTCCTTTGGGGTAAACGGCATGACACCGTGGAATAAGCTTGAAAAGGTAAAATTCTTATGTCCGGTTCCCGGATATGACAGGCATTTTGCAATAACAGAAAGATTCGGTATAGAAATGATCAATATCCCCCTTACAGAGGATGGTCCGGATATGGATATGGTAAGGGATTATGTTGAGAATGATGAAGCGGTAAAGGGTATCTGGTGTGTTCCAAAGTACTCAAATCCTACCGGGACAACCTACTCCGATGAAACAGTAAGAGCCTTTGCCGCACTTAAGCCAAAGGCTGACGATTTCAGGATATACTGGGACAACGCCTATGCGGTTCACGATCTTTATGAGGATGATAAGGATGTTCTTTTGAACATCATGGATGAGTGTAAAAAGCAGGGCAGGGAGGATATGGTATATCAGTTTGTCTCAACGAGCAAGATAACCTTTGCCGGGGCCGGTATAGCCGCAGTCATCTCATCAAAGGCAAATCTTGAGTGGTACAGGCAGAATATGACGATCCGTACTATAGGCTACGATAAGGTGAACCAGTTAAGGCATGTAAGATATTTTAAGAATGCCGACGGGATCAGAAATAAAATGAAGGATCATGCAAGGATACTTGCCCCGAAATTCAAGGCTGTCCTTGACTGCTTTGAAAAGGAGCTTGACGGACTTGAAATAGGAACCTATACAAGACCAAAGGGTGGCTATTTTATCTCATTTATGGCACTCGAGGGCTGTGCGGGAAAGATCGTTGCTAAATGTAAGGAGGCCGGAATGGTAACAACCGGTGCAGGCGCCACCTATCCGTATAAGAAGGATCCAAAGGATTCAAATATAAGGATAGCACCTTCATATCCGACACTTGAGGATATGAAAGAGGCAGCCTCTCTCTTCTGCCTTTGTGTAAAACTGGTAAGCATAGAGAAAGTATTGGAAGATAAATAAGAAAAAGGAGATATATGGAAAGAGAAAAGTATGAAACCTTAAGTGTTGCAGCTCTTCGGGACATAGCAAAAGCAAGAGGGGTAAAAAACGTAACATCCATCAAAAAAAGCAACATAATCGAGCTCATGCTCGAAATGGATGAAAAGGAAGAAAAAGAGAAGAAGGAACAGCAGGAAAAGAAGGAAGATAAGGAAGAAAAGAAGGGTTCAAAAAAAGAAACAAAGAAGGAGCCCAAAAAGAGAACCGGATCAAAGGCCAAAGAGGAGAGTGACTTAGGGGAAGGATCCTCAGATACGTCAGCTTCTGCCACAAAGCCCTCCGATACAAAGAATCCTTCCGCTGATGAATCAAAGAATGAAGATAAGAAGGAAGAAAAGGAGCAGGTCAGCAGGAATTCCAACGAGTTATCCGATGAAAAGAGAAGTCTTGACAGCGGTATCGAGGTTTCGGGCATCTTAGACGTGCTTCCCGAGGGTTATGGTTTTATCAGAAGTGAGAACTATATGCCCGGAGAAAATGATATCTATGTTGCACCGAGCCAGATAAGAAGATTCGGACTGCGTACGGGAGATATCCTTGTCGGAAATATGAGGATAAAGAATTCCACCGATAAGTTCGGGGCTCTCCTTTTTGTGAAAAGCATAAACGGCTACGAGCCTGATGTAATGGAAAAGAGGGTTGTCTTTGAGGATCTTACACCGATCTTTCCTGATGACAAGATAACTCTTGAGAGGATAGGCGGCCCGATATCCATGAGGATAATGGATCTTATGTGCCCTGTGGGTAAGGGACAGAGAGGTATGATAGTATCACCTCCCAAGGCAGGAAAGACAACACTTCTTAAGGATGTGGCAAAATCACTTACAGCCAATTATAAGGACATACATCTGATAATACTCCTGATAGATGAAAGACCTGAGGAAGTTACCGATATGAAGGAGGCGATAAAGGGAGATAACGTAGAGGTTATCTATTCGACCTTTGATGAGCTTCCCGAGCATCATAAAAGGGTATCCGAGATGGTCATAGAGAGGGCAAAGAGACTTGTGGAATACGGAAGAGACGTTGTCATCCTTCTTGACAGTATCACAAGACTTACAAGGGCTTATAACCTTACGGTTCCGCCCAGTGGACGTACGCTTTCGGGCGGACTTGATCCTGCGGCTCTGCATATGCCAAAGAGGTTCTTCGGTGCGGCAAGAAACATGAAGGAGGGCGGAAGCCTTACCATCCTTGCCACCGCACTTGTTGAAACCGGAAGTAAGATGGATGATGTTGTATATGAGGAGTTTAAGGGTACAGGTAACATGGAGATCGTCCTTGACAGGAAGCTCTCCGAGAGGAGAGTATTCCCGGCGATAGATATACCAAAGTCAAGCACGAGACGTGACGACCTGCTTCTTCAAAAGGAGCAGCTTGATACGATAAACATGATGCGCAGGGCCTTTAACGGAGTAAAGCCTGAGGAGGCGGTCGAGAGGATCCTTGATATGTTTGTTAAGACAAAGAACAACAGGGACTTCATGGAATCGGCAAAGAAATACAGGTTTATATAAAAAGCCTTGCACAATCTTAACTGTTATGTTACAATTACAAAGCTGTCTTAAAAATTGTTTTGTTTATTCTGTAAACAGATAAGTAATATTTATATAGAGAGGTGATATCATGAAAGACGGAATACATCCAAATTACCATCAGGCAACGGTTACATGCAACTGCGGAAATACCTTTACAGTAGGCTCAACCAAACCCGAGATACACGTTGAAATCTGTTCAAAGTGCCATTCATTCTATACAGGCCAGCAGAAGAGTGCAAGGGTAGATGGACGTATTGAGAAGTTCAATAAGAAATACGGCGTTGGTAACAAGTAATAAAGATGATGATGAAAGGTTGAGCAACGCTCAACCTTTTTTATTAGGGAGATAAGGAATGGCCGGAAGAAGAAACAGGAATAAAAAGTGTGATCATTACAGCGGCATAGGAGGTCAGGCCGTCATCGAAGGCGTAATGATGAAGAATAAGGACCGTTATGCCGTCGCTGTACGCACTCCGGATCAGGACATAAATGTTGCTGTCGAAGAATACAGATCCTTTGGCGGTGACGGGATACTTAAGAAGATCCCCTTTATAAGAGGAGTCTTTGTCTTTGTGGATTCCCTGATCCTTGGTGTAAAAACCCTTAATTATTCAGCTTCTTTTTACGAAGAGGAGGAGTTAAGGAAGAACAGGCGTCAGAAGAAAAAGCTCATAGACAGGATACTTGGAGATAAGGCAGAGAGTATACTGACAGGCCTTACCGTCCTTTTTTCGATAGTCCTTGCAGTAGCTGTCTTTATGCTGCTTCCGTATCTGATAGCCGAATTTTTCAGAAGGTTCATCATATCGGAGATGGTGATAGCGCTCATAGAGGGTATATCAAGGCTGCTTATTTTCATCTTATATCTTCTTCTCATATCTCTTATGAATGATATCAAAAGAACCTTTATGTATCACGGTGCGGAGCATAAATGCATAAACTGCATAGAGACGGGAAATGCCCTTACCGTGGATAATGTCATGCAGGCATCGAGACAGCATAAGAGATGCGGTACGAGCTTTATGTTCCTTGTTGTTTTCGTGAGTATAGTGCTGTTTATGTTCATAAGGGCAGAGGAGCCCATTTTAAGGCTTGCCATAAGGATACTTCTGATCCCTGTCATCTCAGGTATATCTTATGAGATAATAAGGCTTGCCGGTCGTTATGACAATTTCCTTATCAGGTTCATATCTGCGCCCGGTATGTTTTTGCAGAAGCTTACGACAAGGGAGCCCGACAGGGAGATGGCAGAGGTTGCCATAGCCTCGGTGGAAGCGGTATTTGACTGGAGAGAGTATCTTTTAAAGGAATTCGGGATAGAGATCCCCTATGAGGAAGAGGTTGATTATTACGCCTGATCCGTAAATAAGAGGTTTGGCTTTTCGTCTGATCTTCAGAGTAAGAGGTTTGGCTTCACGCCGGATTTTAGAGTAAGAGGTTTGGCTTCACGCCGGATTTTAGAGTAAGAGGTTTAGCTTCACGTCTGATCTTCAGAGTAAGAGGCAGATGATCTGCATCGATTCCGGATAAGAGGATGGATATTTGAAATACAGGGAATTATATAAAAACGGTGTCGAAAGGCTCAGGGCAGCAGGCATTTTTGATGCGGACACCGATGCAAGGCTTCTCTTTGAGCATGTATTTGAAAAGGACAGAAATTTCATATATGTACACGGGGATGAGGAGATAAGTCAGCTATCTGAAGATGACAAGGATACTGAAAGGATCTCTTCATACAATGAGCTTATAGGAAAAAGAGCCACACATATACCCCTACAGCACCTTACAGGGAAAGCGGACTTTATGGGACTTGAGTTCATGGTAAATCCTGACGTCCTTATACCAAGGATAGATACTGAGACCGTTGTGGAAGAAGCCATGATCTGTGTAAACGACGGGATGAAGGTGCTTGATATGTGCACGGGAAGCGGATGCATCCTCATAAGCCTTATGAAGTACAAGAACGATATCGAGGGATATGCCTGTGATATCTCCGAAAAAGCGCTGGATGTTGCATATAAGAATGCAGAGAAGAACGGAGTGGATATACATCTTATAAAGAGCGATCTTTTTGAAGGATTTGAGGAAGATGATAAATATGATGTGATAATCTCAAATCCTCCTTATATCAAAACCTCGGATATCCCGGGTCTTATGGAGGAGGTCAGGGATCATGATCCGTATATTGCCCTTGACGGACATGAGGATGGTCTTTACTTTTACAGAAGGATCAGTGAAGGGGCAAGGGATCATCTTTTTATAGGCGGAAGGCTCATATTTGAGACAGGGTGTGACGAAGCCCTGGAGGTGAGTGCTATCCTGGAGGAAAACGGTTATAAGAATATCACCGTAAAAAAGGACCTGTCGGGAAATGACAGGGTTGTGATGTGTGAAAAGGGTTTACGGGGTTGATAAGAGGAAGGTAATATGTACGACAGATTAGAAGACCTGGTAATGAGATATGAAGACATAATGAATGAGCTTGCAGAGCCTGCCGTGTCGAACGATCAGCAGAGATTTAAGGCTCTTATGAAGGAGCAGAGCGATCTGACTCCCATAGTTGAGACCTTTAAGGAATATAAAAAGAGCAGGCAGGATATAGATGACAGCCTTGAAATGCTCGATGCAGAGAAGGATGAAGAAATGCGTGAGATGCTCAAGGAGGAGCTTAACAACGCAAGGAAAAATGTGGAGGAGCTTGAGGAGAAGCTTAAGATCCTGCTCCTTCCAAAGGACCCCAACGATGATAAAAATGTTATAGTTGAGATAAGAGCCGGTGCCGGCGGAGATGAAGCGGCACTTTTTGCGGCCGAGATCTACAGAATGTATATGCATTATGCCGAAAGCAGACACTGGAAGGCAGAGACTCTCGAGACTGATGAGATAGGTATCGGAGGAATGAAAAGTGTCACCTTTATGCTGAGCGGTAAGGGTGCATATTCCATAATGAAATATGAAAGCGGGGTTCACAGGGTACAGAGAGTTCCCGAGACCGAGTCCGGAGGAAGGATACATACCTCTACGATCTCTGTGGCGGTAATGCCGGAGGCAGAGGATGTGGATATTACCATAGACGAAAAGGATATAAGGATAGATGTCATGCGTGCGTCCGGAAACGGAGGACAGTGCGTAAATACCACTGATTCCGCGGTAAGACTTACACACTATCCTACAGGCATAGTTATATATTCACAGACCGAAAAATCCCAGCTTCAGAATAAGGATAAGGCCTTTGCGCTTTTAAGGACCAAGCTCTATGATCTTGAGCAGCAGAAGGCTCATGATGCCGAGGCTGAGCTAAGGAAAAGCCAGATCGGGACCGGTGACAGATCAGAAAAGATCAGAACCTATAATTTCCCTCAGGGAAGGGTTACCGATCACAGGATAAATCTCACGCTTTATAAGCTTGACAAGGTGATGGACGGAGACATACAGGAGATAATAGATGCCTGTATAGCTGCCGACCAGGCAAAGAAGCTCAGCAAGATGAATGAAAGTGCATGATATCCTTTGCCTCAGCAGGCGCTAAATGCTCACAGGCCTTTGGTCATTTCATTATCTTTTGAAGGTTATCGGAAAACGGCGGATATACTATGCCCTTCTCGGTAACGATCGCTGTTATCATTGAATGATCCGTTACATCAAAGGCAGGATTAAACACCTTTATGTTCTCGGGAGCCATCCTTTCCTTATACCATAATTCCGTGACCTCGCTGTCCTTTCTCTCTTCAATGACAATGTCATCTCCGCTTAAGGTATCAAGGTCAATGGTGGATGTGGGTGCTGCAACATAGAAGGGTACATTATAGTGTTTTGCACTAAGCGCTACCACAGAGGTCCCTATCTTATTTGCCACGTCACCGTTTGCGGCAACCCTGTCACATCCCACAAAGACGGCATTTATTTTTCCCGTTTTCATTATCGCACTCACCATGTTATCACAAAGAAGAGTCACATCGAGCCCTGCCTGGGAGAGCTCAAAGGATGTAAGCCTTGCACCCTGTAAAAGCGGTCTTGTTTCGTCACAGTATATCCTCAGATCATAACCTTTTTCATGGCCTAAATACATGGGAGCTGTGGCTGTGCCGTATTTAGAGGTAGCAAGCTGTCCGGCATTGCAGTGTGTAAGGATGCCGTCGCCCTTTTTGATGAGGGTAAGACCGAATTCGCCTATCCTTCTGCAGACATCAGTGTCCTCCTTCATAATGAGTAAAGCCTCATCGTGTAGGATCTTTAAAAGCTTTTTTATAAGTGAGGCTTCATCATCCTTACTGTCCTTGTTTTCCTTTAAAAAGTCCAAAGCCTTATTTTCCATCCTCTTTAGTGCCCATGAGAGGTTTACCGCTGTGGGTCTTGATGAGTTTAAGTACACTGCAGCCTGACTGAGCTTATCAATAAAAGCCTTTAATGTATCTGCTTCTATCCTGACAGCGTGGACATATAAGCCTATGGCTGCCGCAACGCCGATCGCCGGTGCTCCTCTTACTCTTAACATATAGATAGCCTCCCAGATATCCTTAAGGTCAGAGAGCTCAAGAAATTCGGTGATGTTTGGAAGCTTTGTCTGATCGATTATCCTTAAGGTATCACTGGCTTCATTAAGTGTAACGGTATCGTGATCCAGTATATTTTCCATTTCTCCTCCTGCCGGTTTTTATTTTTTTGATTACAAACCACTCTCAATGATATATAATGATTATAAATATACAAAAAGAGGTTTTCTTTATGTCACTATTATACAGTGAAAATTATAAACAATTTCTCAGTCTCTTACAAGCCGATTATCCCTCTATGATAGAGGTGATATCCAAAATAGGCGAGGCGGTATCATATATTGCCGATCATATCCATCTTGGAAGGTTAGAGATATATTATCTGGGACCGGAAAGTCCCTATGAAGACAAGATAGAGGGTAAAGAGGATGTATATATTTCAAAGGACGGTTATGAAGAGAAGCCTTATCCTGTCGAGTATATAATCAAGGCAGGCGGAAGAGCCGTGATGACCTATTATCCGAGAAAAGGAGAGGAATTTTCAGAGGAGGACAGAGAAAATCTCACATTTATCAACAGCTCACTGGTGGCAGGTGTCGGAAGAATACACGTAATGGAGCTTCTTGAAGCTTCAAGGATAATGGATCCGCTTACAAAGCTTCCGAACACGATGGCCCTGCGTGAGACAGTAAAGGATTACTGTGATAAGGGCATATTTGAAAACTATACGGTCTTCTTTTCGAATATTAAGAATTTCAGCTTCTTTAACCAACAGATGGGTTCACCGGTAGGTGACTGTATAATGAAGGATTATGCAAATCTTTTAAAGTCCTTTGTGGAAGATGATGAATTTGTTTCAAGACTTGGAGGGGATAATTATATTTTCATTATCAAAAAGTCCAGGTTTGAAGAGTTTTCGAAGCTTATAAGCAGAAATGAATTACATATAAATGCGGGAGCGGGGATACAGCGGACAGTGATAATAGAAACAAGAAGCGGTGTCTTTGATATTACTGAGGGAAAGACTTATACCGATGTTATGAACTGTTCCTCGATAGCACTTGAAAATGCAAAGAAGCTTAACAGAAGGCTTGTTGTGTTCAATCCCAAGATGCTTGAGATTTCAGGCAGGGAAAGACTTATCATCGCTGCCTTCCCTGAAGCTTTAAAGACAAGGCAGTTCGATGTTTATTATCAGCCAAAGGTCAATCTTATCCACAAGACGATCACGGGAATGGAAGCCTTAGTCAGATGGAACAGGGATGGAAATGTACTTCTTCCCTCGGCCTTTGTACCGGCACTTGAGAGACAGGGAGCCATAGAGCCTCTTGATTTCTATGTGCTCAGAAGAGTCTGTGAGGATATTGATAACTGGCTGAAAATGGGGATAGAACCTGTAAGGGTATCGGTCAATTTTTCAAAGGCACATCTGAGAGATGAGAATCTTGCAAGAAATATCATAAATACCATAAGAGAATATAAGATCGATCCTTCATTTATCGAGATAGAGCTGACTGAGACAACGGGGTATGAAGACTTTGAGGGCATGAAGAGGTTTATAGCCATACTGAGAGAGAATGGGATATATACCTCTCTTGATGATTTTGGGACAGGTTATTCATCACTTAACCTGCTTACCGATTTCCCGGTCAAGGTTATAAAGATCGATAAGAGCTTTGTTGATAATATAAATAAAGAAGGTGCTCCCGACAGGATGGTGATAAGCACCATATTGAGGCTCATAGAGGAGCTTGACATGGATGTAGTGGCAGAGGGTGTCGAGACGCCTGACCAGGCAAGGGCTCTTCTTAACATGAACTGTTATAACGTTCAGGGATTCTTATTTGACAAACCCTTAAGATGCGACATTATGACGGACAAACTGAAATCCGGTTTTAAATACCAGATCGAATATTAAAAATCTAAAGCATAAAAAAAGAATACTGCAGAGTATTCTTTTTTTACAGATGTTTTTCGGAGGCCTGAATGTTTGGATATATAATAGCTGACAGATCAGAGTTGAAATTTAAGGAATATGATATATACAGGGCTTACTACTGCGGACTGTGCAAGAGATTAAGGGAGCACTACGGCTTTAAGGGACAGCTTACCCTAAGCTATGATATGACCTTTGTGGTAATGCTGCTTTCATCGCTCTATGAACCGGAGGATGAAAGCTCTTTAAGGAGGTGCATAGCCCATCCCTTTGAAAAGCATCCCACACTTTCCAACAGCTTTACGGATTATGCCTGCGATATGAATATACTGCTTACATATTTTAAATGCCTGGATGACTGGGAGGATGAGAAAAAGGTTTCAAGGTATCTCTTCGGCAATGCCCTTAAGGCCTGTGTAAGGGAAATAGAGAAAAGATATGAGGAGAAGGCAGGGCTTATAAAGGACAGGCTTTCAAAGATATCTGAATGTGAAAAGAACAGGGAAGCTTCCATAGATATACCCTCGGGAGCATTTGGCGATATAATGGCGGAGATATTCTGCTATAAGCATGATGAATGGGAGAGGGATCTGAGAGAGATGGGATTCTATCTTGGGAAGTTCATCTATATCATGGATGCCTATGAGGATATAGAAAGAGATGAGAAGACGGGTAATTATAATCCCATCATAATCAGAAACGATATTAAGAAGAATGACAGCTCAGGTGTGATAAAGGATGAGAACTCAGACGGATACGATGATGATCTTATGGAAGATACAGAGTCGATACTTCTTATGATGATGGGAGAATGCTCAAAAGCCTTTGAACGGCTTCCCATAGTAAATAATATCGAGATACTCAGGAATATCCTGTATTCAGGAGTATGGTGCAGATATAATATGATAAAGAAAAAGAGAGCTGAACAGGACGAAAAAACAGTTTAAGGAAGGTAATAATGATCAATCCATATACGATACTCGGGGTATCCGAGAATGCTACAGATGATGAGATAAAAAAAGCATACAGAAGCTTAAGCAGAAAATATCACCCGGATGCCAATATAAATAATCCCAATAAGGATCAGGCAGAGGAAAAGTTTAAGGAGATACAGCAGGCATATCAACAGATAATGGATATGCGTGAAAAGGGCTATAAGAGCTATTCCGAATACAGCGGAAGATACGGAACAGGAAATAACAGTAGTTATGGATACGGTTCGGGAGGCTATGGCGGATCAGATAACAGACAATACCGTGAATATGATTTCCGTGGATTTGAGGATTTCTTCAGAGCCTTCGGATTCGGAGGATTCGAGGGAGAAAACACAGGTTATGGAAACAGTAACACAGCAGGAGCGGGGTATGATGAGAGGTTTGTCCATATGCAGGCGGCTGCAAATTATATAAATAATAGACGTTATAATGAAGCCTTAAATGTTCTTAACTCAATAAATAACAGGGATGGACAGTGGTATTATATGGCGGCGGTAGCACATGCCGGGCTGGGTAATAATATAAAGGCGCTTGAATTTGCAAGATCGGCTGTAAATATGGAGCCTGATAATTATAATTACAGGGAGCTGCTCAACAGGCTGCAGTCAGGCGGCCGGATGTACAGAGACAGACAGAATCCATATGGCGGTACGGTCATTAATACCGATAATATGTGCTTAAAGCTCTGCTTTTTGAATCTGTTCTGTAATCTTTGCTGCGGAGGCGGTGGAATGTGTTATGGCGGATACGGTCCGGGATGCTGATGAAACAGGAATAAGGGGAGAGATAAGGGTATCTGTCAGGAATCTGGTAGAGTTTATTTTGCGTTCCGGAGATATCGATAACCGCAGGAAGGCTTCGCCCGATGCGGATAATATGATAGAGGGTGCCAGGATACACAGACTCATACAGAGCCGTATGGGAAGCGATTATCATGCCGAGGTCATGTTAAGGGAGGTCTTTCCTTATGATGCTTTTGATATAGTGATCGAGGGAAGGGCAGACGGGATAATTTATAAGGATGATCTTACAGATGTAACGATCGATGAGATAAAGACTACATATAAGGATGTTGACAGGATGGAGGGACCCGATCCTGTTCATCTTGCACAGGCAAAGTGTTACGCATATATTTTTGCACATCAGAACCGGCTTGAAGCCATAACGGTCAGGATGACTTATGTTAACCGGTTTGACCAGAAGATCGTTTATTTCCACGACAGATATACATATAAAGAGGTAAGGAACTGGTTTTTTGATCTTTTATCGGAATATGAGAAGTGGGCCAAGAGAGAATTTGAATGGATCAAAACAAGAAACGAATCTGTAGCAAGACTTGAGTTCCCCTTTGAATACAGGGAGGGGCAAAAGGAGCTCAT
The DNA here is from genome assembly GCA_024687745.1 of Lachnospiraceae bacterium. GTDB lineage: Bacteria > Bacillota > Clostridia > Lachnospirales > Lachnospiraceae > UBA2868. Next base: position 68,465 of record JAILEM010000084.1, on the reverse strand, counting down.
GTCCCAGGTCTACAGGACGATAATCCATAAGAAAAAGCTGTTTCTTGAAGCACCGACCGGAGTCGGAAAGACGATATCCACGGTGTTTCCCTCGGTAAAAGCCATGGGAATGTCACATGCCTCCCGTATCTTTTATCTGACCGCAAAGACCGTTACGGGGTCTGTTGCCCGTGAGTGTTTTGATATTTTAAGATCCGGCGGGCTTAAGTTTAAGGTTGTTTCCATTACTGCAAAGGAAAAGATATGCCCGTTGGAGGTCACAGACTGTAATCCGGTGGCCTGTCCCTATGCAAAGGGACATTTTGACCGGGTAAATGAGGCTATTTTTGACCTTCTTACGGGGAGTGATGATCATTCGAGGGATATGATAACGGAGTATGCCCTTAAGCACATGGTCTGTCCTTTTGAAATGGGACTTGACCTTTCTCTTTTTTCCGATGCGGTCATATGCGATTATAATTATGTCTTTGATCCTAATGTCTATCTAAGGAGATTTTTCGGGGACACGTGCGAAAATGACAATATATTTCTGGTGGATGAGGCCCATAATCTCTGTGACAGGGCGATGGATATGTACAGCGCCGATCTTTATAAAGAAGATATCATGCATATGAAGAACCTTGTCAGGGCTGTTGACAATAAGAGCTCAAGGGCGCTCGATACGGTCAACAGAAAGATGCTCCTCATAAAAAGGGAAACTGAGAGCATTAAGGTATATGATGATATTCCCGAGCTTATAATGGCGCTTAACAGGGCGATGGCAAGGCTTGATGAGCTTCTGGATGATAAGGACAGGTTTGAGGGAAGGGATGAGATACTTGAACTCTATTTTAAGATAAGGCATTTCATAAATATGTATGATAATATCGGTGATAACGATTATGTCATATATTCGGAGCTTTCGGAGGGCGGGAAGCTCATGGTAAAGCTTCTGTGCGTAAATCCTTCAAGGAGTCTGAAATTAAGGCTTCTGAAGGCAAGAAGCACGGTCTTTTTTTCCGCTACGCTTCTACCCGTTAAGTATTACAGGGATATGCTGGGTGCTGATCCGGATGATTACGCTGTTTATGCAAACTCGGTATTTGATCCTGACAAGAGGGGGCTTTTCATAGCCTCGGATGTAAGCTCCAAATATACAAGGAGGAACGACCTTGAATATGACAGGATAGCACGCTATATTTCGGACATGATATCTGCCAGAAGGGGAAATTATATGGTCTTTTTCCCTTCACATGCCTTTCTGTCAAGGATATATGAGATATTTGAAGAAAGATATATGAACGGGGACACTGAGATCATAAGACAGAGGAGTAGCATGAGTGAGGAGGAGAGGGAAGTGTTTCTGGCACATTTTTGTGCTGCGTCCCCGGGAGAGACTGATCTGATCCCCTTTGACAGAAAGGATACCCTCGTCGGCTTCTGTGTTATGGGAGGGATATTTGCCGAGGGGATCGATCTGAAAAATGACAGCCTCATAGGAGCCCTGATAGTGGGAACGGGGCTTCCCATGGTCTGCAATGAAAGAGAGCTCATGAAGAAATGCTATGATGAACAGGGACTTAACGGATTTGACTATGCATACAGGTTTCCCGGAATGAATAAGGTCATGCAGGCGGCCGGAAGGGTTATCAGGACCATAGATGATGTGGGCATCGTAACTTTACTTGATGAGCGATTCCTTACCCCGCCCTACAGGAGACTTTTCCCGAGAGAATGGAGCAATTATGAGATATGTTCGGTTGATACGGCTTTGGATAAGGTATCGGAATTCTGGGAGATGTTTCACTGATCCCGCAAAAATGGGTGAAAATTTGATTTATATCAGTAAAAATGGTATAATTTCAAAGTTGTTTATTATTCAAAATTATATTTAAGGGAGACGTAAAATGGGTAAAAAGGAAAACAACAACGTCGGTTCAAAGGGTGTTTCGTTTTTAAACTCTATCAGTACAAAGATCATCACTCTTGTCACTGTCGCACTGATAATCGCGGTTTTTGCCGTACTTATGATCGTTACGACAGAGACTAAGGAGGTCATGAAGGAAACGGTTTTGAACGAACTTAAGTCTCTTTCGGAATCGGCAGCCGAAACAATGGATGTTGAGATGAAGGCTCTTGGTGGGGAGATAGATGAGACTAAGTTAAATGAGATCCTCTCTAAGGTTAAGGTAGAGGGATTAAGTACTTCATACGCATATCTGGTTGACGGTATGACCGGAACGATGCTCTATCATCCTACAGCGGAAAAGATAGGCAGTCCGGTTGAAAACCCTCTTGTGAGCGGTCTGGTAACGACAATAAAGTCGGGAGGCTCACCTGCGGTTTCGGAAGGAGTAAGCTATGAATATAAGGGTGCCAATAAGTATGCAGGATATACGATAATATCAAACGGAGATATGAAGGCTATCCTCGTTGTCACAGCAGATGAGAAGGATGCTTTTGCAGCCGTAAATGCGGCAAGAAACAAGGCGGTGATCGTTGCGGTCATCATATTGATAGCATGTACCGTTGTAGCCTTCGTACTCAGCAATATGTTCACGAGGCCGATAAAGGACCTTACAGAGATCATCGAGAATACGGCAAGCTTTAACTTTAAGAGCAGCGGAGCAAAGGCTGCGAAGCTTGTTAAGAGAAAGGATGAGACCGGAGTCATGGCAAGAGCCGTTTCCGGTATGAGAGGTAATCTGCGTGAGATCATCAGAAGCATTGATTCCGCAAGTGATAAGATCGACGGAAATGTGAACGAGCTTCAGAATGTGACTAATATAGTCAACAGCATGTGTACCGATAATTCCGCCACTACAGAGGAGCTTGCTGCAGGCATGCAGGAGACAGCGGCAACAGCTGAAAGCATCTATGCCAATATCGGATATATGCAGACAGGTGCAAAGGATATCCTTAAATTATCGGAAACAGGCGGAAAAATGTCAGATGAGGTAATGGACAGGGCAAACAGTCTAAAGCAGAAGACAATGGATGCGACCAGAAAAACCCAGGAGACATATGATTCTGTCAGGGTAAGATCCGCAAATGCCATAGAGGGATCCAAAGCGGTCAATAAGATAAATGAGCTTACCGAAGATATCATGGCCATATCTTCACAGACCGGTCTGCTTGCCCTGAATGCTTCCATAGAGGCTGCAAGGGCAGGCGAGGCAGGAAGAGGATTTGCCGTAGTTGCAACGGAAATAGGAAATCTTGCCGATCAGACTTCGAAGACCGTAGCCGATATAAATGAGATCGTAGGAGAGGTCAATGCGGCTGTTGCAAATATGACGGCCTGCCTTGAAGAGACGGGTGAGTTCTTAGAGAATACCGTTCTCGTTGACTATTCTGATTTCGGAGAGGTATCGGAGCAGTACAGCCGGGATGCCGGTCAATTTAAGGAGAGCATGGGTGATATCTATACATCTATTGAAAATCTTGCCGATTCCATTGCAAAGATCTCGGATGCATTATCAGGTATCAACTCAACCGTAGGGGAGTCAACTCTCGGTGTTACCGATATCGCCGGAAAGACTACCGATATGGTTACAAAGACCAGTGAGACCAATGGCCTTGTTGAAGAAAGCTTACAGTGTGTTGAACAGCTTAAAAATATTGTCGGAGAATTTTCCATAGATTGATCAAATCGGTCAAATAATTGAAAGCAGGAAAGAGCCTATGATATATACACTTACGTTTAGTCCCTCGATCGATTATGTTGTTTATCTTGAGAGCGGATTTGTGAACGGAAGAATAAACAGGATGAGCCATGATGATATCTTCTATGGTGGCAAGGGAGTTAATGTTTCACAGGTACTCTGGGAGCTTGGTGTGGAAAACACTGCTCTTGGTTTTGTCGCCGGTTTTACCGGAAGGGAGATTGAAGAGGGCTTAAATAAGAAGGGTGTAAGGACGGACTTCGTTCATTTAAAGAACGGAAGGTCGAGGATAAACATAAAGCTCAAGGCAGGCGAGGAAAGTGAGATAAATGCAAAAAGTCCAAGGATCGATGCATCGGATATAAATGAGCTTTTTGAAAAGATCGACAGGATAACCGATAAGGATGTGCTCGTGCTTGCCGGGGCTGTTCCTGAGAATATAGACAGGAATATGCCCGCCCACATCATCGAAAGGCTTTCTGATAAAAGAACAAGGGTCGTTGTGGATACTCAGGGGGAATCGCTTTTTAACATACTTCCCTACAGACCGTTTCTGATAAAGCCTAACCATATCGAGCTATCGGAGCTTTTTAACGAGAATTTCTCCACGTCAGATATAGGAAGGATAGAGGATGCGGCAAGAAAGCTGCAGAGCAACGGTGCAAGAAACGTCTTAGTCTCGATGGAGGGTGAGGGAGCCCTTCTGGTTACCGAGGATGGCAGAGTACTTAGAAGACAGGCTCCGATGGGCATGGTTAAGAACTCTGTCGGTGCAGGCGACAGCATGGTTGCGGGATTTCTGACAGGATATCTTGAAAATCATGACTTTGAGGATGCTTTTGTTATGGGTATTGCGGCCGGCTCCGCAACCTGTTTCACCGAGGGACTTGCATCCGGAAATGAGATAAGGGATCTCTACAGACTGATAAGGTAAGCATAACAGTAATACAGTAATATAGAAAGAAGGATGATAATAATGAAGATCGATCTGTTCAGCATCGGGAAGTTTACGGTTCACAGTTACGGTCTGCTGATAGGTCTCGGATTTATGGCTGCAGTCCTTATCGGATCGTACTTAGCTCCAAAGATAAAGCTTTCGGCTGACCACTACACAAATATTGCGATATTTACCCTGATATTCGGTTTCCTTGGCGGAAAGCTCATGTATATGATAGTGGAGTTTGACAGGCTCATCGTTGATCCTTTAAGTGTTATAGGGTCCTCAGGGTTTGTTGTATATGGAGGTATCATAACCGGAGTTCTCTGCATATACATTTACTGCAGGATAAAAAAGCTGTCTTTTCTAAGCTATATCGATCTGCTTGTCCCGTGTGTTGCCATCAACCAGGGATTCGGAAGACTCGGCTGCTTTATGGCGGGGTGCTGCTACGGAAGACCTACAAATTCGCACTTCGGTGTTGTTTTTCCTGAAGGATCACTGGCACCGGCCGGTATACCCTTAATACCTACACAGCTTATATCCGCAGTCTTTGATTTTGCACTTGGATTGCTTCTTATAATATTCGGGAAGAGGTTTAAAAGAAGGGGATATATAGCGGCCACATACTTTGGAGCCTACGCAATAGGAAGATTTCTCGTGGAATTCTTAAGAAACGATGAGAGAGGGGCTGTGGGACGATTATCGACATCACAGTTCATATCGATCTTTATGCTGATCTTCTCGATCATCTTTTTTGCGATCACAACAAAGATAAACCTAAAGCCCTCCTGGGAGGCTGAGGATGTTGAAGCTGAGGAAACCTCCGATACGACAGAGGCTTAAGATAACAGAGCTTAATTGAGACGGTTAAGCCTTTGAGAGTAAAGGAATTACAGATACAGATAAAAAATACATAATATAACACAATATAATACACAAAAAAGCAGTGCCGGTTATCTTAACTTACCGGCACTGCTTTTTTATCTTTTTATTAAAGGTATTACTTTATTTCAAGATTGTCCCATATATCATCGGGAATAAGAGCTACATAAGTCTTTCCTGTGTTAAGCTTGATCTCGTTACCGTCCATATCATAATATCTGGTAGGTGTAAGCTCGTCTTCCTTTGACCAGGTAACAGGAATTGCCTTTCCGCCTGTTATATAGTATCCGTCTCTGTTAAAGTCGATCGAATGGAACATCATATATCCGTTGTCATCAAATTTAACATATCTCGCATCCTGTAAAAGGACATTTGTAAAAGCAAGCTGTTCATTATTATTGCCGGGATCCACATGTGCCGATCCGTATTCCGAATACTTATATGTTCCGCTTGCCTCATCATACTCGAGAACGGGCTTGTTGTGCTTGAAAGGAAGATTTATGGTCTTCGCATCCTTTGACTTTGCATCAGCTGAAAGATCTACCTTATTGGCTTCGTCTGCAAACTGATAATGCGGTCCGGGATAGTAGTCATTATATGTCCTGCTGTATCCCTTGCTGTCAAAGTTCTTATCAAGGTCTCCGGTACATATATATTCGGTAAACTCTCTTGATTTACCGTTGTCAACTCTTGAAAAGGTTCCCGAGAAGTTCTCGACAAAGTCTTTTGCAAGGTATTCGTCTATGTAGAAGGGGCCTCCGTCGTGACATACAACTGCGTTCCATTCGGGAGCGATCTGAAGGTTTGTCGGTCTTACGCTTCGGATCGATCCAAGCTGTGTGATACTTTCCCAATCCTTTACAAGGACCATAAGTCTTGTTACACCTTCGTTAGCTGTTGAGTTTGTCATCTCATATATTACATCAGCTGTGGAAAGTCCATAGTGCGGTAACGCTGTTTTCTCGTTATCTACCATGGCGGCTATCGGCCTTTGATCCTTTAATGCCTCATCGATCCACTCATTAGTAAGTTCTGATCTGTACATACCCTCTCTTGATTCTTCTGTGGGTGTTACCTCTACAGGAGCAGGGGTTACCTCATCCGTTACTACCTGTATCACAGGATCCGCTGAAGGAACCTGTTCGGCTTCTTCTTTTTTCTTTTTGTCCTTGCAGCCGGCCATTGCAACCACGCATACAGACAAAGAAAGAAGAATCAGTAATAATCTTTTCCTCATTATTATAATCCTCCGTTTATGTTGCTGCCCTGTATCAGTCTGAATATCGATCTGAAAAAATAGTGCAGCTTTGTTTACAAAATCTCTTAGGCATTATATCATAAAATAATATATAAGTCATTGAAAAAATGCACAAAAATAAAGGAAGTTTGTCATGTACGGTTTGGTCACAAAATTTGAAGCCTTCGTAAAGGATCACGGGATCTCCAATTCCACATTAAAGATAATAGCCTACATAGGAATGTTTATCGATCATGGAGCGGCTATCATCTTAAATCCGTATATTTTAAATAATGTAGGAAATATGCCCTATGAGAGGTTTGATGCCCTAAGTAAGCTCTACGAGATAATGAGGGCTGTCGGGAGGACTGCATTTCCGATCTTTTGTTTTTTGATAGTTGAAGGCTTTATCCATACTAAGAATGTCAGGAAATACGCACTGAATCTGCTGTTGACCGCCATAGTCAGCGAGCCTGTATTTGACAGGGCCATAAGGGAAAAATGGTGGGATCCTACATATCAGAATGTTATCTTTACACTGTTTCTCGGGCTTATTACCATATACCTGATAGACAGGTTTGCCTATGATGAGAAATATAATGTTTATCTAAGAATGCTTAATTTTGCCGTGATCGCACTTGCAGGCATGGGACTTGCCTATGTACTTAAAACAGATTACAGCTATAAGGGGATCATCGCCATAGTATTGATGTACACATTCAGAAGGTTCAGACTTGTGGCATTGATGGCAGGAGAGGCTATCTTTGAATATGAACCGACGGCCTTTTTTTCGATCATACCTATAATGCTCTACAATAACAAAAGGGGTATAAAGCTAAAGTATCTGTTTTACTTTATCTATCCGGTTCACTTACTGGTCTTTTGGCTTATATCTGTTAAAGTAATCCTTTAGGAGTCTTACTCCGTTTTTGAACTCCTTTTTAAGCCTGGCTTTTCCGTCCTTCATATAATCCGTATTATCGAAAAGCTTTAATTCGTTCATATCCTGGGCAGAGGGTCTTGTCTGATATACAAGTCTTTTGAAAAACTGGTTCATCAGCTGTCTTCTGTCCTCGTCGATGGAACCGGCGGCTTTTATGATCTTTATGATAGATTCCGTAGTATTATCGTAAAAGGTGTTTACATTGCTTATGCCCGCTATGTCAAACAGTTCAAATAAGGTTTCGACAAAGGTCTTTAGCTCTTCCTCTGACATATCCATCACCCATTTGTTTATGGATTCCTCTCCGACATAGGCAGACCTTGTGATGGACTTATCCTTTTTGAACCGGTGGCCTCTTATCGCCCAGTTGAAGGGATTGTGCTGCATAAAGGAAAAGCCCCTGCAGTCAACTATCTCAAAACTTCCCGATTCCTCTAAGAGCATTCCTATTACTGATGAAGAGGGTACCGATTTTTCAAGATGTTTTTTTAAATAAGCCGCTTCATAGTCGGTTATTATACCTGATCTGAAGCCGGGTCCGTCATGGGAATAGACCTTTTTGATCCTCTGCTTATGTGAATATGAGCATTTTGCCACGGAATATACTGCAAGATTCCCGCCCTTTGAATGGCCTCCGACATAAATACTACCGGGGATCAGATCTATTATGTTTTCTAGATAGGAAAGAGCATGTATCTGTGCGGGGATCGGACTTTTATAGGCCATATTGAAGTCCTCCCTCCATCCGGTTATGGTGTCATCCGTGCCCCTGAAGGCTATATAGGAGAGGGTGTCGTCAAATATAAAGGTCAGTGCGGAAAACTGAATTTCCTTGTCCCTGTCTGTTATATTTACATAATTTTTTAAAATGATATCTTTATATCTTTCGCTTGAAGCGCAGGCCTCAAACAATTCACGGTTATTCTTACTGTAACGTTTATCAAGATAAATGGAGGCGATATTTTTGTGACCGGATAAAACTCCGAGTTTGACCATATCGTCGATATGAAGTATGTCGTCGAATTTGAGATAGCTTAACTGGCAAAGTATAAGTGAATCCACTTCACCGAACGGAAGCTCATTAAGAGTTCTGTTGCCGTATTTTTTTACGTAAGCTGTTATATTGAGCATTTCAGTTTAGTAGGTAGGATGACTTTCCTCTATTTTGCCGAATTGACGGAAGTATCTGAAGACTGCCCGTCCGAGTATCTTTTCCTTATATACAAAGGTATTGACCCAGTACCTTGAATCGGCGGAATTGTTTCTGTTATCACCCATTACAAAGTATGCTCCCTCAGGAACCGTGACCGGTCCGTAATTCCCAAGAGGAGTTTCCATCACATAGGGTTCATTAAGGGGCGTATCGGAGTTATCTATATAAATCTTACCGTCTATCATTTCAACGGTCTCTCCCGGAAGACCGATGACTCTTTTTATGAAGAGCTGTTTTTCATCATCGGGAAACTTAAAGATGATGATATCACCTCTTTGAGGATCGCTGTTTATATAGGCGAGTCTGTTTCCGAAGATCCTGTCGCCGGTCATTATGGTGGATTCCATAGATGCCGAAGGTATGACGGCATTGACTATGATGAACATATTAAGGACGACTGCAAGAATTACGGCTGCCTCTATGGCTATAACCCATTCCTTGATCTCTTCCTTTATATCTATCTTCTCAGGGTCTTCTTTTTCCTTTTCGGTTTCTTTTTTCTTAGGATCTTTATTAAACATGCTCACTCCCCGTGTGTTTTGATCTGTCTCATTGTTCTTGACGCATGGACATCTTCATCATTATAATATAATCGAAATTGGAATACAAGCGTACCCAGAGGTGGCCGATGCTATTTAACTCATTGCAGTTCTTAATATTTTTCCCCATAGTGATAATCCTGTATTTTGTTCTTCCCGATAAGATCAAATATATATGGCTGCTTTTGAGCAGTTACTTTTATTATCTTTGTCAGGACGGTTCTGTGGTCGTATATTTAATAATAGCAACTGTTATATCATGGACCGCAGGCAATCTGATGGATAAAATAACATGGCTTAGCAGAAAGGCAATATTGATATCGGGAGTTACGTTGAATCTGTTATCCTTACTTATCATAAAGTACAGCAACTTTGTCCTTGGACTTGCAGGATCCTCGCTGAAGCTTGATATAATAATACCTGCGGGACTTTCATTTTATGTTTTTCAATCAACAACATATATTATTGACAGGTACAGGAATGAGACCGGACCGGAAAAGAACATTCTGAAGTATGCGTTATTTGTTTCCTTTTTCCCCTGCCTTCTTTCGGGACCTATAGAGCGTTCGAAGAATTTTCTCTGCCAGACGGATGTATATGATAATAAGAAGTTTGACCCCGTAAGGATTAAGAAGGGTCTTATGTATATGCTCTGGGGATATTTTTTTAAGCTCGTGATAGTACCGAGGATGCTGATACTTACGGATACGATATTCGGATCCTATGAGGAAATGGCAGGCTCCATACTGGTGCTTGGGCTTTTCGCTTATTCCTTCCAGATATACTGCGATTTTGCCGGGTATTCCTTTATAGCCCTTGGCTGTGCGGGGATACTCGGATACGAGGTTACAAATAATTTCAGACAGCCGTATCTTGCAAGAAGTATAGCGGAGCACTGGAGAAGATGGCATATTTCCCTCTCCACCTGGTTCCGGGATTATATGTATATTCCTCTCGGCGGAAACAGAAAGGGAGAGTTTAGGAAATATATCAATATAATGCTCGTATTTCTCGTGAGCGGTCTCTGGCATGGAGCAGATCTTACCTTTCTTGTATGGGGAGGACTCCATGGAGGATATCAGGTCATCGGATATATAAGGGATAATATATTCAGAAAGCTTGGCATAAAGATAAAGAAACCGGGAGATGCAGGATACGGAAGGCTCCATGATATCTTCAGGATCGTCATAACCTATCTTCTGGTAACCTCTACCTGGGTTCCGTTCTTATCCGCAAATGTTAAGGATATGTCAGGAATATACTCGGCCATAGTTCAAAGGTTTGATATCTCATCCCTGACAGACGGGACGGTATTTAGTCTGGGACTTGGCGTTGACAACCTTGTATTTGTCATCGGAGCAGTTGTCATTTTGATAATAGTGGAGCTTGCCTGTGAAAAAAAGCAGTGTGATATCTCGGGCTTGTTTGAAAATGTCAGATTTCCGCTCAGGTGGAGTTTTTATTATCTTCTTATTATAATGATAATATTCTCCCTGAACCTGTCATCAAAGGAATTTTTGTACCAGAGCTTTTAAACAGGCTTATGCTTAAGTATTGACCCGGTTTAAGCTTGAGTTTTGACCGGGCTTAAGCTTAAGACCTGCCGGAGAGTTCCGGTAATGATATTAATGGAGCGATAAATACATGAACAGAAACCTGAACTTTTTCTTAAAGTTCCTTTTAGCTCTGCTGCCTGTGCTTTTTATCATCCTCTATACAGCCTTTTTCCCAATGTATTATCAGGATACGGATTATCCGTCCTGGAAATATACAAAGGATATCCAGTCAGGAAAGGGCGGTATATATGGTGATGGAGAAGGTAAAGGGGGAGAGGAAGGATACAGAGAGAAGGACTTTAAAACGATAATAATAGGCGATTCTGCGGCTATGGCGGACCTTAAGCCAACCTGTATGAGCGATGACTGTATAAATCTGGCCATAGGCGGGGCGACGAGCATAGAGATGTATTATACGTTAAGGGATTATATCGAAAATGTCGGCTGCCCGGAAAATGTTGTGATAATGTTTTCTCCCTTCCATTATTCATATATAGATAACTACTGGACGAGGAGTATATACTTCCACCACTTTTCGATAACGGATGCTATAAAAACCTATACAGAGGGAAGAAAACTTAAAGCTGATACCTTTAATGACGGAGAACACGACCTTTTCAGTCTTTTAAGCATGTATTTAAGGCTCCCTGACAGCTATCTGCCCGCACTTATAAATGCCAGGTTTTTCTTAAGATATGAAGATAACAGTTTAAGGCTTAAGGAGCTTGATGAAAGCAGGGGACAGTATCACTTCGGTACGATGGACGGATGCGACTATCTTAACTACGAATCTAACTATACGGAGTTTAAAACGGACGGTGACCATCCGATACTGGATGAATATATGATAAAAATCCTCCGTCTATGTCAGGAAAATGCAGTAAATATCACGGTTAGTCAACCTCCAATGAATACCGCCTCGTATGAATCGTTAAACGATGACTACTTAAGTCAATATTTTGAATATATAGAAGGGCTTTCCGTATATTATCCTGAGGGTATTTATGAGACAGAGATTCCCGAATATGATAATAAATACTTCGGAGATGCTTCCCATTTAAATGATGAAGGAGCAAAAAAGTTTTCCGAAGAATTTGCACTTAGATATAAGGATATGTTTTAGAGCGGATCCTTATGATAGATAAGTATAAAGATGATAGTATAAGGATGATAATATAAGGATGATAATACAGATGATAGTATAAGGATGATGCGTGTCGATTTTGCTATCATGGATAATAAAGGAGATTTATATGTCAGATCACAGATATGATGGTATTATTTTTGATGTGGACGGTACACTGTGGGATTCGACTTATGTGGTTGAGAAGGCATGGAATAAGGCCCTTCACGATTCGGGTTATTCCAATAGGATCACTGCCGATACGCTTAAAGGGCTTTTTGGTCTTCCCATGTTGGAGATAATAGAAAATATCATTCCGGAATCTGCAATGGAAGAAAGGGAAGCTTTTTTAAAGGTCTGTTCAGGATACGAATTTGAATTTCTTGAGGCAGAGGCAGGAGTTGTATATCCGGGGCTCGAGGATACGCTTAAGGAACTGAGTACTGATCATCCGCTTTTTATAGTCAGCAACTGCCAGCAGGGATATATAGATCTTTTTTCGAGAAAGACAGGATTGGGTCATTATTTCACCGAAGGGATATGTCCCGGGGACACTGATAAACTAAAGGCGGATAACATAAGGATCATTATTGACCGGTACGGTCTAAAAAATCCTGTTTATGTCGGAGATACGGATATGGACCATGTGGCATGTATAAAGGCAAAGGTGCCCTTCTGCTTTGCCGCATACGGTTTTGGCGATACTAAAGCTCCGGATCATATTATTGATAAGGTCCCTGATCTTATAAAGGTCTGCAACGGTTAAAGGTTTGTAACGGTTAAGGTTCGGCAACGGCTAAAGGTCTGTAACGGTTAAGGTTCGGCAATGGTTAAAGACCTGCAACGGTTAATTATCTGTAATGGTTAAAGGTCTGCAGCAATTGACTGAAATGATAAAGGGATCGCTTCCGGGGTTTTGAATCTTTTGCTTATAAGCTTGTTTTATATATGATCATTAAGGATTGGATATGCCTGTGTTAAAAAGAACCAAAGGAAAAAAAATCAGACTGATGTCGATCATATTCTGTTCAATGACCGTTTCGGTTCTTTTGGGCGGATGTAAGGGCTCTCCTCTTTCGAAGAAGGAGGAATACAGGAATCAGGGCATTACAGCCGTCGCACAGGGAAGATACATGGATGCGGTCGTCTCCTTTGAAGCTGCCCTTAAGGAGTCAAACGGTATAGTTAAGGATATCGATTATGACATATCCTACTATCTTGCGCTGGCTGAGTACAAGGCAGGAAATCATGAGGAGGCATACAATATATATTCTGCAATAATAGGCATGGACGATGAAAGGGCGGATGCATATTATTTAAGGGGAAAGGTCAGCCTTTATGACGGGAAAAAGGAAGAGGCGGATAAGGATTTTAATAAAGCGGTAGAATTGACCAAAACTGATCATAAACTGTATGAAAGGATATACAAGGATCTTGAAGCCTGCGGATATAAGGATGACGGTGTCTCTTATATAAAAAGGGCGATGGAAAATGACAAGAAGATCAGTGATTACCAGAACGGTGTTTATTCCTATTATTTAGGAAATTATGATGACGCGAGGAATTATCTTGAGAAGGCCAGAGGAAAAAATGATAATGCAGAGCTTGTGGCTTATCTTGGAAAGACTTATTCAAAGCTTGGAGACAGCGGGTATGCTGCATCCCTTTTTGAAACCTATCTCGGAGCAAACCCCGATGATGCGGAGATATATAATGAGTTGGGGCTAATAAGACTGCAGCTTAAGGATTACAGCGGGGCACTGACTGCCTTTACAAGGGGAATGGAAACAAATGACGAGGCATATATGCAGAGTCTTAAGTATAATGAGATAGTGACCTATGAATATATGAATGACTTTGAGACCGCAAAGGCCAAAATGGCGGAATATCTTAATACATATCCGGTGGATGAGAAAGCACAGAGGGAAAATATATTCTTAAGCACCAGATAAAAAAATTTCATACAAAAGATTGTGCCCTCAAATAATGACTCAAATAGTCAAAAAACAGCTGCTCTATTTCCGAAACCTCTATATATTGGGGCTTTAGGGGACGCGAGGTCTACATAAATAAATTATTGTAAAACACAATATCTTGTGTGTATCTAAAAAAAACCACAAAAGATATTGTGTTTTTGTATTGACGGAGTTGAAATTTTTTTATATACTAAATATGTTCGTTCGACAAGGTCAGGTAAAAAGTGTTGACTAAAATAGTCAAAGTGTTGGACGGATAAATATGAGGGAACAGTATTAATAAGGGACCGGTTATAATAAGGAAGGGGTTGTTATCAAATGTTCAGTGTTGTAAAAAGAGACGGAGAAATAACAGATTTTAATCTCACAAAGATCAATGATGCCATTATGAAAGCTTTCACAGCATGTGATAAGAATTATAATAATGATATGATTGATCTTCTTGCGTTAAGGGTAACCGCGGATTTCCAGGATAAGCTTGACGGAGACAAGATCCATGTTGAGGATGTTCAGGACAGTGTTGAAACGGTTCTTGAACAGGCAGGTTACACAGAGGTCGCAAAGGCCTACATTCTTTACCGTAAGCAGAGAGAGAAAATGCGTAATATGAAGTCCACCATCCTTGATTATAAGGATGTGGTAAACAGCTATGTAAAGGTAGAGGACTGGAGAGTCAAGGAGAATTCTACCGTAACATATTCGGTTGGCGGACTTATCTTAAGTAATTCGGGAGCTGTAACGGCAAACTACTGGCTATCGGAGATCTATGACCAGGAGATAGCAGACGCACACCGAAATGCGGATATCCATATCCATGATCTTTCGATGCTTACAGGATATTGTGCAGGGTGGAGCCTTAAGCAGCTTATCAAGGAAGGACTTGGAGGAATAACGGGAAAGATCACTTCCGCACCTGCCTCACATCTTTCGGTGCTCTGCAACCAGATGGTCAATTTCCTTGGGATAATGCAGAATGAATGGGCAGGAGCCCAGGCTTTTTCATCCTTTGATACCTATCTTGCTCCCTTTGTAAAGGTAGATAACCTTACATATGATGATGTTAAGAAATGTATAGAATCTTTCATCTACGGAGTAAACACTCCAAGCAGATGGGGAACGCAGGCGCCGTTTTCCAATATAACCCTTGACTGGACGGTTCCGGCAGATCTTGCCGAGCTTCCGGCAATAGTCGGCGGAAAGGAAATGGATTTCTGCTATAAGGATTGCAAGAAGGAAATGGACATGGTCAATAAGGCATTTATTGAAACCATGATAGAGGGCGATGCCAACGGAAGAGGCTTCCAGTATCCTATCCCTACTTATTCAATAACGAAGGATTTTGACTGGTCGGATACCGAAAATAACAGACTGTTATTTGAAATGACATCAAAGTACGGAACACCGTATTTCTCAAATTATATCAATTCCGACATGGAGCCCAGCGACGTAAGATCCATGTGCTGCAGGCTCAGACTTGACTTAAGAGAGCTTCGTAAAAAAACAGGTGGTTTCTTCGGATCGGGAGAAAGTACGGGTTCGGTAGGCGTTGTCACCATCAATATGCCAAGGATAGCATATCTCTCCAAGGATAAGAATGATTTCTACAGAAGGCTCGACAGGATGATGGATATCTCGGCAAGAAGCTTAAAGATCAAGAGAGGCGTCATCTCTAAGCTTCTTGAAGAAGGTTTATATCCTTATACAAAGAGATATCTCGGAAGCTTTGAAAATCATTTTTCAACCATCGGTCTTATAGGAATGAACGAGGTCGGATTAAATGCAAACTGGTTAAGAGCAGATATGACCGACAGAAGGACCCAGGAATTTACCAAAGAGGTACTGACACATATGAGAAACAGACTGTCAGACTATCAGGAACAGTATGGGGACCTTTACAATCTTGAAGCCACACCGGCGGAGAGCACGACCTATCGTCTTGCTAAACATGACAGGAAAAAATATCCTAATATAAAGACGGCGGGCAAGCCCGGAGATACACCGTATTACACCAACAGCTCACACCTTCCGGTTGAATATACCGCCGATATCTTTGATGCGCTGGATATTCAGGATGATCTGCAGACACTCTACACTTCCGGAACGGTATTTCATGCCTTCCTCGGAGAAAAGCTTCCTGACTGGAAGGCTGCGGCTAATCTCGTAAGGAAGATAGCTGAGAATTACAGACTTCCTTATTATACACTCTCACCTACATATTCAATATGCAGGGAGCATGGATATCTTGCGGGAGAGCAGACGACCTGTCCGCACTGTGGTAAGAATACGGAGGTTTACAGCAGGATAACCGGATATTACAGACCGGTTCAGAACTGGAATGACGGTAAGGCGCAGGAATATAAGAACAGGGTAGTATATGATATAGATAATTCCACATTAAAGAAGCCCACAGCTGCCATGGTAACCTTTAAGGGACTTGGGAGTAATGACGAGGTAGATGTTTCGCCTGTAGGAAAGATCAAATATCTGTTCACGACCAAGACCTGTCCGAACTGCAAGCTTGCAAAGGAATATCTTAAGGATGAAAAGGTTATAATGATCGACGCCGAAGAAAATATAGAGCTCACCAGAAAATACGGGGTGATGCAGGCACCGACTCTGGTGGTGATAGACGGAGATGATTACGTTAAATATTCCAATGCTTCAAACATAAAGAGGTATGCAGAACAAAGGGATATGGTTTTGGCATAAGGAAAGACCCGAAGGAAATGCATAAAATGCATTTCCTTCTTTTTCGTTCAGTAAAAACAAGGAGAGTCCTATTCATGATAGAAAGATTGATAAGTGAGATAAAGAAGAAAAATGCACCGATAGTAGCGGGGCTTGATCCGATGCTTAAATTTGTTCCGGAATATATACAGAAAAAAGCTTTTTCCGAATTCGGAGAAACACTTGAGGGGGCAGGAGAAGCGATATGGCAGTTTAACAAGGCCATAGTGGATGCGATAAATGATCTGATCCCGGCTGTTAAGCCCCAGATAGCTATGTATGAACAGTTCGGTGTGCCCGGAGTCATAGCCTTCAAAAAGACCGTTGACTACTGCAGAAAAAAGGGTCTTTTAGTCATCGGAGATATAAAGAGGGGCGATATAGGCTCTACTTCAGAGGCTTATGCCATTGGCCATCTGGGGAAGACTCCGGTCGGTCTGACAAGAATATCAGCCTTTGATGAAGACTTTGCTACGGTAAATCCGTACCTTGGTTCAGACGGAGTCAATCCGTTTGTGAAAGTATGTGAGGAAGAGGATAAGGGGATATTCGTTTTGGTCAAAACTTCAAATAGGAGCAGCGGCGAATTCCAGGACAGGCTTCTTTCAGATGCAGACAACAGACCTCTTTATGAGATAGTCGGTGAAAAGGTAAATGAATGGGGCAAGGAGCTTATTCATGAGGGCTACAGCGATGTGGGTGCTGTTGTAGGAGCGACATATCCTGAGGTCGGAAAGGCTCTCAGAAAGATCATGCCATCATCCTATATTCTGGTTCCCGGATACGGAGCCCAGGGAGGAAGCGGGAAGGATCTTAAGCATTTCTTTAATGAGGATGGTCTTGGAGCCATCGTCAATTCTTCCAGGGGGATCATTGCGGCCTATACACAGGAAAAATATGCAAAATACGGCGAAAATAATTTTGAAGAGGCTGCAAGAAGGGCAGTCATCGATATGAAGGAGGATATAAATGCAAACATATAAAGAGGAATTCATAGATTTTATGATCGAGTGTGATGTTCTGAAATTCGGAGAATTCACTCTCAAGAGCGGAAGGATCTCTCCTTTTTTTATGAATGCCGGAGCCTATGTAACGGGAAGGCAGTTAAGGGTCCTTGGAGAATATTACGCACGTGCCATACACGAAGCCTACGGGGATGATTTTGACGTGCTTTTCGGACCTGCTTATAAGGGTATTCCCTTATCGGTGACCACGGCGATAGCATATTCTTCACTTTTCGGAAAAGAGATAAGGTACTGCTCTAACAGGAAAGAAGTCAAGGATCACGGCGATACGGGTATACTGCTTGGATCAAAGCTTAAGGACGGTGACAGGGTAGTTATAATAGAGGATGTTACCACCTCCGGAAAATCCATTGAGGAGACCTTTCCGATAATAAAAGCCCAGGCTGATGCAGAGGTTTTGGGACTTATGGTTTCGCTTAACAGGATGGAAAAGGGAAGTAAAGATATAAGTGCCTTAGAGCAGATAAGTGAGGATTACGGTATTAAGACCGGAGCGATAGTAACAATGGAGGAGGTCATAAAGCATCTCCATAACAAAAATGTAAATGGAAGAGTGATCATTGATGATGATATAATGGCAGCACTTTCGGATTATTACGGGAAGTACGGTGTTAACTGATGCCAAAGCCTAAAAAGATCAAAAAGAAAAAGAGCTTTATGTTCACTACAAGGCATCATTCCTTTACGGGAATTTTGTCGATCTCCCTTGCAGCCCTTTCTCTGTTAGGGCTTATAGGGGCAGTCATAATGGCATATTCCGCCGGAGGAGATATCGGGACCCATATAGGTGGTGTCGGTTTTTTTGCGATATTATTAAATATCATAAGTGTCATTGCTGCTTTTATAAATATCAATGAAAGAGATGTCTATCTCTGGGTTCCATACCTTTCGATAGGCTTGAACATATTTGATTTCATATTATGGATACTTTTAATAATCTGGGGGGCTTAAGATGATATTGGAAGAAAGATACACATTATCCACAGAGAGAATAGGCGAGATCGCCGACGAGTTTATGCCGGAAATACCTTTTAAAGAGTATTTTAAGGACACGGCAGCCTTCATGACTTTGATAAAA
Organism: Lachnospiraceae bacterium; assembly: GCA_024687745.1. Lineage (GTDB taxonomy): Bacteria > Bacillota > Clostridia > Lachnospirales > Lachnospiraceae > UBA2868. Next base: position 49,582 of record JAILEM010000084.1, on the reverse strand, counting down.
ATGGTCATCGGGTTATCCGAAGACAACGAGTTATGTAAACTTGATGAAAAGGCGGCAAAAAACCTGAATCAGGAGCTTTATAAGGATATCCTTCCCGAAAATTATGACACCTCATATTTAAATCCCGGATTCATGCATGAGATGGCAATAAATAACGGTGTTGATCCAAAGATCGGACAGTATCTGTGCTTTTTAAGTGCTGAACTAAAGGGACTTATCCCTTATGCTTTTGAGGGCAAAAAGGAGATAGTCACGATCTATCAGGAGCTGTTCATAGAGATATACAATATGATCACCTATTCCTTTATGGACGGGGAGACTCCGGATCCCGAAGAGATAAGGGATGTTCTGTACTGGTTTGAGAGGGATAATCTTGAAATAATCCTGAAGGACAGGATAACAGATACTTTATCACCGGAAAGGTCGTTTATCAGGGATAAGATAATGTCATCTGATCTTACGTCAACAAGATATCTTTATGATTTCGGTGAATACATAACAGATAATGAACTTAAGACAGCAGAGTTTTTGAACACTTTTTCCTCTGAGGAGATAGAGGCGATGGCGTCTACTTATACAGAGGGGTACAGGATAGGATTCATCAAGGCATCCAAGCCTCTTGATAAGAAGACTACTGTAGATATACGGTACTGTCTCGGATTTGAACGCATAGTCAGAGAGGCGGTAAAACAGTTTGAAAAAATGGGATTACAGCCGATATTATACAGGGCGGCATCCCTGGCCGTTGTCAAAAAGTCCCTTAACAGGATAGGATGCTACGGAGCCATACCGAACCGTCAGTTTGATTATGATCACAGGGAGGACAATGCGCTGTTCTTAGACAGTGAATATATACAGCGAAGGCTCGATCTGATGAAGAATATCTATGAAGAGAATAAGGAACTTGCTTACGGATATGCAGGACCGGCCGTAATGGAGGTCTTTGGCGAGGATCCTTTTGCTCCAAAGGCATGCGAGCATGCCATGAAGCTTTCGGACAGGCAGAGAAAGCTTTCGGTCGAGCTTTCCGATAAGTCGGGAAGGCTTGTAAACGAATATATAAATCGTGAGGAGAGGAGCTTTACGATCATCGCTTATCCCCTGCCCGAGATAGGAAAAGATTATGAAGCGATCTTTAAGGATACTGTTAAGATCAATACACTTGATCAGGGTAAATATGAGAAGATGCAGCAGAAGATGATCGACGTTCTTGACAGGGCAGACAGAGTTCATGTTGCAGGGAAAAGGGAAGCAGGTAATGTTACAGAACTCACCGTAGAGTTATGTAAACTAAATGATCCTTTGCATGAAACAAAATTTGAAAACTGTGTTGCCGATGTCAACATTCCTGTAGGAGAGGTCTTTACATCGCCTGTTTTGAAGGGTACAAACGGATGCCTTCACGTAACGGAGGTATATCTCAACGGTCTGAAATATAAAGATCTTCATGTATATTTTAAGGACGGGATGGTGTCGGACTATTCCTGCAAAAATTTTGAGGGTGAAGAGGAGAACAGAAGATTTATAGAAGATAATCTCCTTTTCCACCACAAGAGTCTGCCGATGGGAGAATTTGCCATCGGAACCAATACCACAGCCTACAGGATGTCGAGAGATTATGACATAGGGGGCAGGCTTCCGATCCTCATAGGAGAAAAGACGGGGCCGCATTTTGCCATAGGTGACACCTGTTATTCACACGAGGAAGAGGTCAGAGTATATAATCCTGACAAAAAAGAGATCATTGCAAGATCCAATGAATGTTCGGATAAAAGAAAAACAAAGCCTGAAGAGGCATATTTTTACTGCCATACGGATATAACGATACCATATAGCGAGCTTGGTCTGATAGAGGCCATACATCCTGACGGGAGTATAACGGAAATAATTAAGGACGGGTTATTTGTTCTCGAAGGACTTTCTGAATTAAATGAACCTTTATTGAGCGATAATTGTTGAAGATAATGATATTTTCGGATATACTATAGAAAATGCGACCATTTTTCCCTTATACAGGGGTTATGATTCGCAAATTCAGAAAAAGATCGTTTAGTGAGGATTAAAATGGCTGAAATATCTATAGTTATGGGAAGCGACTCGGATATGCCGGTTATGGCCAAAGCCGCTGAGATACTTGATGAGTTCGGTGTAAGCTATGAGATGAATATAATCTCTGCCCACAGAGAACCCGATTTATTTTTTGATTATGCAAGGAATGCGGAGAAAAGGGGCATAAAGATTGTTATAGCGGGAGCCGGAATGGCTGCTCATCTTCCCGGAATGTGTGCTGCTATTTTTCCTTTGCCTGTCATAGGTATCCCCATGCATACTACCTCGCTCGGAGGCAGGGATTCGCTTTATTCCATAGTTCAGATGCCCTCAGGCATTCCCGTGGCAACGGTTGCGATAAACGCAGGAGCAAATGCAGCCCTGCTTGCACTCAGGATGCTTGCGATATCAGACGGGGAGCTTCTTGAAAAGCTTAAGGAATATAAGGAATCCTTGGGAGAGAAGGTAATAAAGAAGGACAGAAAGCTTAAGGAAGAGGGTTATAAGGAATATCTCTCAGGCATGAAATGATCATGCATTTAAGCCGTTCAATATAAAAATTTTAAAAATATCTGAAAGGAAAAGCCTTTGAAAAAACAAAGGCACATTAAGAAAATGGATTATAAAAGTGCTGGTGTTGATCTTGAAGCAGGCTACAAGGCTGTGGAACTCATGAAGGAGCATGTCAGTAAGACCATGAGGCCTGAAGTCCTTGGAGGGCTTGGAGGGTTTTCCGGTGCTTTTTCATTGGAAAAATATATGAAGATGAAAAAGCCTACCCTGGTTTCGGGCACCGACGGTGTCGGTACAAAGCTGAAGCTGGCTTTTCTGCTCGATAAGCATGATACCATCGGAATAGACTGTGTTGCAATGTGCGTTAATGATATAGCATGCGCGGGAGGTGAACCTCTGTTCTTCCTCGATTATATAGCCTGCGGAAAAAACGAACCGGAAAAGATCGCTGACATAGTAAAGGGAGTCGCTGAAGGATGCAGTATGGCAGGAGCCTCACTTATAGGCGGTGAGACAGCCGAAATGCCGGGCTTTTATCCTGTCGATGAATATGATCTTGCAGGCTTTGCCGTAGGCATAGTAGATCAGGATGAGCTCATAACCGGAAAGGACATAGATGAAGGAGATGTGATAATAGGCATAGCATCCAGCGGAGTCCACAGTAACGGATATTCCCTTGTCAGGAAGATATTTCCCATGAGGGAGGGCAGCATGAATGAAATGATATCAGGTCTTGGCTGCACACTCGGAGAGGCACTTTTAACACCTACAAAGATATATGTAAAGGCTCTTTCCTCAGTAAGGGAGAGCGGTATTACGATAAAGGGATGCAGCCACATAACAGGCGGCGGATTTTATGAGAATATCCCAAGGATGCTTCCCGATGGGAAGAGAGCCGTGATAAAGAAGGACAGCTACGAGATCCTTCCGATATTTAAGCTAATTCAGGAGAGCGGAAAGATCGAAGAAAGGGTAATGTACAATACCTATAATATGGGCATCGGTATGATGTTAACAGTCGATAAAGGGGATGCAGAGAGAACCGTAGAAGCTATAGAAAGTGCCGGAGAAAAGGCATATTGCATCGGATATATCGAAAACGGTGAAAAGGGCGTGACAATATGTTAAATATAGCCGTACTCGTATCGGGTGGCGGAACCAACCTTCAGGCTGTGATAGATGCAATTGACAAAGGGACGGTTACCGATGCAAAAATAACACTCGTAATCAGCAACAGGACTGATGCATATGCACTTACAAGGGCAGCTAAGGCAGGGATCGAAACTGCCTGCATAAGGCCTAAGGACTACTTTGACAGGGAAGAGTACGGAAGGGCCATGACAGAGGCAATAGAAGATGCCAAAGCAGAGCTTATCGTGCTTGCGGGTTTTCTGGTAGTGCTTCCCGGAAATTTCGTTTCGAAATATAAAGGAAGGATAATAAATATTCATCCAAGCCTTATCCCCTCGTTTTGCGGAGACGGTTTTTATGGGCTTAAGGTGCATGAAAAGGTGCTCGAAAGGGGAGTAAAGGTCACCGGGGCAACGGTTCATTTTGTTGACGAGGGCACGGATACGGGACCCATAATAATGCAGAAGGCCGTATATATAAAGAATGATGATACTCCGGATATCCTCCAGAAGAGAGTCATGGAGGAGGCGGAATGGGTTATCCTGCCAAAGGTGATAGACGCAATAGCGCATGGCAGGGTTGTGCTTAAGGATAATAAAGCCTCTGTTATCGAATAACGGACTTATACGACAGATGCGTTTTTGAATCGGGCGATATTATTTAAAACAATAAATATCAGATGATTCTCCATATTATTTGAAAGGATATAAAAAAATGATAGTTCTTGTAGTGGGATCAGGCGGAAGAGAACATGCCATCATAAAAAAAGTCAGCGAAAGTAAAAGGGCAGAAAAAATTTACTGCGTTCCGGGTAATGCAGGGATAGCAGAGTTAGCCGAATGTGAAAATATTCCGGTAATGGATTTTGAAAGGATAGCATCCTATGCTGTTTCCAAAAATGCAGATCTTGTCATAGTCGGGCCCGATGATCCTTTGGTAGGCGGATTGGTTGATGTTTTGGAGGAAAGGGGGCTTCGTGCTTTCGGACCAAAGAGGGCAGCCGCCGTTTTGGAGGGAAGTAAGGCTTTTTCGAAGGAACTCATGAAAAAGTACAATATTCCGACAGCTTCATATGAAAGCTTTGATGATCCCGCCAAAGCACTTGAATATGTAGAAAAGCTATCGGAATTTCCGGTTGTATTAAAGGCTGATGGGCTGGCGCTTGGAAAGGGAGTGCTGATATGTAATGATCTCAGGGAAGCAGAAGACGGAATCAGGGAGATCATGATTGATAAGAAGTTTGGAAATGCCGGCAATAAGCTTGTTATAGAAGAGTTCATGACAGGAAGGGAGGTTTCCGTGCTTTCCTTCGTAGACGGAAAGACTGTAAAGCCCATGACATCCGCTCAGGATCATAAGAGAGCCCTTGATGGGGATAAGGGTCTTAATACGGGAGGAATGGGAACCTTTTCACCGAGTCCCTTCTATACCAAGGAGATAGATGAATATTGCAGGAAAAATATATTTAAGCCCACCGTAGATGCCATGGCAAAGGAGGGACGTGAGTTTAAGGGGATAATCTTCTTCGGTCTCATGCTTACAAAGGACGGGCCAAAGGTCCTTGAGTATAATGCAAGATTCGGAGATCCCGAGGCTCAGGTCGTACTGCCCAGGATGAACAATGATATCCTTGACGTTATCGATGCCTGTATAGACGGAAAGCTTGACGAGATAGAGCTTGACTTTGAGGACAATGCCTGTGTCTGTGTAGTTCTTGCTTCCAAAGGATATCCCGTAAGCTATGAAAAGGGATATGAGATAAAGGGTCTTGACAGCTTCAAAGACAGGAAGGGGTATTATTGCTTCCACGCAGGTACAGCCCTTAAGGATGGTAAGTTAGTCACAAACGGTGGAAGGGTACTTGGTATAACGGCAATAGGGGATGACCTGAAAAAAGCAAGAGCGAATGCATACGAAGCGACCGAATGGGTCAATTTTGATAATAAATATTGCAGATCCGATATAGGAAAGGCTATTGATGAAATCGGCACAGAAGCCTGATTTCGAAAGGAGCGGTGATGAAGAACAGAATTTTTAAAATGCTTGGAATTGGATTATTGACTTTGACTCTGTCAGTCAATCCCCTCGCTTCTGTATATGCAGCAGATGAAGGAGCAGCTGCGACAGAAGAAGCAGCTCCCGAGGGTGAGGCGCCTGCAGAGGGAGAGGTTCCCGCAGAGGGTGAAATACCGGCAGAGGGTGAAGCTCCCGCAGAGGGTGATATGGCTGCACCTGCAGTGGCATCAACAGGAGTTGAAATGGCAACCATCCCGACTCCCAATGCTGAGGTTTTGGTTTCTTCAGTATTTGCGGATGATCTTATGCCGGCTTCCTTCCATAAAGAAACAACGACCTATCAGGGAGTTGCCTGTGAATGTGCAAAATTTGATCTGGCAGATCTGACTCTTTTGTATACGACCGATTCCGCCGGCGCTAACGGCGGCTTCAAGATATATGACGGTATAAGTCCTGATCTTGCTGATTACAGAAGCATAGACGGAGGTAACGGTAAGTATATTATAATCCTCAAGGCAGCCGAGGATGTGATAATACCGGAGGGATATACCAAGGCTACTCTGCAGTGGAACGGATCAAACCTTGAAGCATATATGAGATCGGATAATATAAATGCCGACGGTACGGCTACATCCGGCGGGGCGGCGGATTTTTTCCTTTTATATGCACTAAGCTCTGACGGAAATAAGGGATGGTATCAGTATGACCAGACCGAAGGAACGTATCAGAGGTTTATAACCACAGCTGCAGATACGGGTGGAATAAAGATAGGCGGAGATGATTCATCCGAGTTAGGCTTAACCGATCTTCCCATATGGGTTTATATAGTTGTGGGGGCTCTGTTCCTCCTCATGCTCATCTTCCTTATAATAATGATAGTTTCCCTGGTGAAATTAAAAGAGTACCAGGGATACGAATATATCGATGAAGATGAATACTATGCGGGAAAAGAAGTCGAGGATGTAAAGGATACGGAAAAAACCGTTCATAAAAAGCAGGCATCATCCGCAGGCAATACCGGAAAGATTACTGCAAGTCAGCTTGCAAGGGAGAGCATGGATGATGACGTAAATGAGAGGAAGCCTCTGCCTGTCACATCGGCTGCAGATGAAGAAAAGACATTAAAAAAGAAGGAAAAAGGATTAAAAAAGAAAAAAAACAGTGAAGATCCTTCATCCTTTGACTGGGCAGCCATGGAAAGTGCAATGAAGGATACGAGTGATGAAAGAAGACCCAGAGGCAATGAGAAGAACAAGTATTCCGAAAAATATGCCACAGCCCGTCCTGAGACAGACGGGGAGGAAGAAGATGATGAAGCACTCTTAAAGCCAAACCGTATCAAAAAACCGGAATCTGAAGAAAAGCGTGCACCTCTGCAAGTAAAACCTCAAAATGTACAGTCAGATGAGGCTTATGAGGATGAAGATGAAGATGTAAAGATAAGGCAGAAAAAGCCTGTTAAGTCTTCCACCGATGAGATAAGTACCCAGGAGATCGAATTTGCCCTTGCACAGGAGAGAGAGGCAACTATTGCAAAGGAAAGAGAAGAGTCGGCGGCTAAGGAAAGAGAGCTTGCAAGTGCCAGACAGCAGGAGGCAAAGAGAGCAAGAGAAAAAGCCATAGAGGAGGCCAGAAGACAGGAGGAGATCTCAAGAAGACAGGCTGAAGAAGCAAGGGAAAGAGAGACTCAAAGGCAGAGGTCAGAGGAGGAAGGTCTGAAACAGAAGGCTTTGGAGGAGCAGGAAAGAAAGATAAAGGAGCTTGAAAGAAAGAGGGATGAGATATTAAGGCAGCAGGAGGAGCGAAAGAGACAGAGAGAACGCGAGGCTGCTTCCTATAACGGATACGGGGATCCCGGATATGACACAGGTGCATTATTCAGTAATCCTACCGCATATCAGCAGGATCCGTATTCGGGACAGTATGTACAGGATCAGTACACAGATCCCGGATCACAGTACACTAATCCCATGAACGGTCAGTATCAGGGAATGGGATCTGATTACGGAATGGGCCAGTACCCGGGACAGGGGTACGGAAATGGCGGATATCAGTCATACGGGTACTCAGGTCAGGAGAACCGGTATAACAATATGTCCGGTTCGGGATATGATTATAATTCCGGCTATTCCGACAACAGACAGCAGTCAGGCTATCAGCAGAACCAGGGATACTTAGGCGGACTTTCCCAAAGCTCGGAGCCTGTAAGCCCCGATACCGTAAACCTTGAGATGGATGATGATTTCGAGTTTGAATTTCTGGATACGGATGATTAACTATTAAAGAATACAGAAAGGCATTTTTATGCTGTTGAGTTTTAATGAAAGAGCAAAGAAGGCTGTAAGTATAGCCGAAAAATATTCCAAAAAGCTTGGTCATGGTTATGTAGGTACAGAGCACCTCTTAATAGGCCTCATAGAGGAGGGGAAGGGCACCGCATCAAAGATACTTACGGAAAACGGTGCAAAGACCGAGGATATTGAAAAGCTTATAAGAGAGCAGATAGCAATTGACAGTTTTACCGATATAAAAGAGCGCGACGGCTATACACCGAAGCTTAAAATGATCCTTGAAGGAGCAGATGAGGTTGCGGATTCTTTTAAGGCAGAGGAGATAGGAACTGAACATATCCTGATAGCCATAATAAAGGATGTGGATAACCTTGCGGTAAGGATACTCAATACCTTAGGTATAAATATCCAGAAGCTCTATGTTGATGTGATCGTTGCAATGGGCGAGGATCTTACAAAGTTTAAGGAAGAGATCCAGAATGCAAGGGCATCAAAGCGCTTTGCCGGGGAGGGAGAATCCACTGTTGATTCCTACAGCAGGGATATAACAAAGCTTGCGGAGGAAGGAAAGCTCGATCCTGTTATAGGCAGGGAAGAGGAGATAAGAAGGATAATCCAGACCCTGAGCAGGAGGACCAAAAACAACCCCTGTCTCGTAGGAGAGCCGGGAGTCGGAAAGACAGCTATAGTTGAGGGACTTGCGCTTAAGATAGTATCCGGAGACGTACCGAATCTCTTACTTAACAAAAGACTCCTCACACTTGACCTTTCGGCAATGGTTGCGGGAAGTAAATACAGGGGCGAATTTGAGGAAAGGATCAAAAATGTCATAAAAGAGGTCACGCTGGCGGGCAATATCATCCTCTTTATAGATGAAGTGCATACCATAATAGGTGCCGGAGGGTCTGAGGGTAAGATCGATGCATCAAATATCTTAAAGCCATCCCTTGCAAGAGGGGAGATACAGCTTATAGGCGCCACGACCTATGATGAATACAGAAAGTATATAGAGAAGGATGCCGCCCTTGAGAGAAGGTTCCAGAAGATAACCGTCAATGAGCCAACCGAAGAGGATACAGTAAAGATCCTTAAGGGTATCAGGCCCAACTATGAGAAACACCACGGTGTAAAGATCTCCGATGAGGCGGTAGAAGCCTGCGTAAAGCTCTCCGCAAGATATATAAATGACAGATTTCTTCCCGACAAGGCGATAGATATAATGGATGAAGCCTCAGCCAAGGTAAGGCTTGCATTGTATAAAAAAACAGAGATAGATGATGATTTTGTAAACAGGATGGAGTCCTTTAACGAAGAAAAGGAACAGGCATTAAGGGAAGACAGGCTTGAGGATTATGCAGAGCTTGTAAAGGAACAGAAGGTCATCGAAAAGGAACATGAAAAGAAGGTAAGGAGAAAGAAAAAAGCTGAGAGCAGGGCTTTGGAAGTAAATAAGGAGGATATCTCGGATGTGGTATCCGAATGGACAAAGATCCCTCTTAAGAGGATAGAAGAGGCCGAGAGCTCAAAGCTTCTTAAGATGGAAAAGGAGATAAGGAAGAGGGTAATCGGTCAGGAAGAGGCGATAAGTGCCGTAAGCAGAGCCATCAAAAGAGGCAGGGTAGGCCTTAAGGAAAAGAACAGACCGATCGGGTCATTTCTGTTCCTGGGTCCCACGGGTGTAGGTAAGACAGAGCTTTCAAAGGCTTTAACAGAGGTACTCTTCGGGACAGAGGATGCTATGATAAGGCTGGATATGTCCGAATATATGGAGAAGCATACCGTTTCCAAAATGATCGGTTCGCCTCCGGGATATGTAGGCTTTGAGGAGGGCGGTCAATTATCCGAAAAGGTCAGAAGAAACCCTTATTCAGTGGTATTGTTCGATGAGATCGAGAAGGCCCATCCGGATGTCTTCAATATACTGCTTCAGGTTCTTGATGACGGTCATATAACCGACTCAAACGGACGTAAGGTAAGCTTTAAGAACTGTGTTATAATAATGACGTCCAATGCAGGAGCCGGCAGGATTATGGAGCCTAAGAAGCTTGGATTTGTAACCGATAACAGTGAGGAAAAGGGCCATGACGACATGAAAAAAGCCGTTATGGAGGAGGTAAAAAAGCTCTTCAGACCTGAGTTTTTAAACAGGATAGATGAGACTATAGTATTCAGGTCACTCAATGAAAATGATATGAAGAGGATAGTGACTCTGATGACCGATAAGCTTGCCGAAAGAATGAAGGATGAGCTCGGTATCAGTCTTAAGGTTACGGATTCGGCCAAAAAGAGAGTCATAGAAAAGGGTACGGACAAAAAATACGGAGCAAGGCCTCTTAGGAGGGCGGTACAGACTCTGATAGAGGATCCTCTCGCGGAGGCGGTTCTTGAAGGAGAGCTTAAGGACTGTAAGAATGCAACTGTCTCCTTTGTAAAAGGAGAATTTAAGATATCAGGCAACTGAAACCAAAGGGACAAGGTATAAATAACCGATTTTTAAGAGGAGGGTAAATGATGGCAGCTGTAAAGGAATTGATCAGAACCGAGAAGGACGGTACTTTGAGCTTTGGAGACTATGAGCTCGATAAAAAGTCAAAGCTTGAGGACTTTGAAAGCGGCGGTAATCTCTATAAGGTAAAGACCTACAATGAGCTTACCAAGCTTGAGAGAGACGGGTTATTTGTATATGAATCGGAACCCGGAACCTCGGTAAATGATTTCAGGGCTACAAAGGACGGGGTAGAGTTTAAGGTTTCGGGTAACGAGGATGCACAGATAACGGTCGGACTTACCGAGGATACGGAATATAACGTATCGGTCGGCGGAAAGAGTGCCGGGAAGATAAAGACAAATCTCGGCGGAAAGCTGAGTTTCAGTGTAGAGCTTACCCGGGGTGAGGATGTAGAGGTTAAGATCTATCTCTGATCCAAAGCTTTAGCCGGAGATCCAAAGCCGGATCTCTGGATGTTTATAAATAAAAAAGGACAGGATTTTATGGCAAATTCAAAAAGGACTACGGTATTCTTCTGCTCTGAATGCGGGTATGAATCCGCAAAATGGATGGGGCAGTGTCCCGGCTGCAAGCAGTGGAATACCTTTGTGGAAGAGCCTGTCAGCAAAATTTCAAATGGCGGTAAACATATTAAGGGCGCAGTATCTTCTGATCATGCGCCCTCAAAAATGTCCTCCATAGAGCTTACGGAAAATGAAAGGATAACCACCGGTATAAACGAGTTTGACAGGGTTCTGGGAGGCGGAGTTGTAGAGGGTTCCCTTATCCTTGTTGGCGGAGATCCGGGGATAGGTAAATCGACCATCCTTCTGCAGGTATGTAAGAACCTTTCGGATAACGGACATAAGATACTGTATGTTTCGGGGGAGGAATCCTTAAAGCAGATCAAGATGAGGGCGATGAGGATCGGAAGCTTTAACGACAATCTTTTATTGTTTTGTGAAACAGACCTTGATATCATAAGCACATCGATCAAAAATGAAAAGCCTGAGATCGTAGTGATAGATTCCATTCAGACTATGTATTCAGACAGTGTCTCTTCGGCACCCGGATCTGTTTCCCAGGTAAGGGAGGCTACCTCCATCCTCCTTACATTGGCAAAATCTTTAAATATTGCCGTTTTTATAGTGGGACATGTCACAAAGGAGGGAACGGTCGCAGGGCCGAGGGTGCTTGAGCACATGGTTGATACCGTTTTATACTTTGAGGGTGACAGATTTGCTTCCTACAGGATATTAAGAGGGGTAAAGAACCGTTTTGGTTCAACGAACGAGATAGGTGTTTTTGAGATGAGGTCCTCAGGACTTTGTGAGGTCATGAACCCTTCGGAATACATGCTCTCGGGAAGGCCTGAAGATGCGCCCGGATCCGTTGTGGCCTGTGCCATGGAGGGAACAAGGCCGATACTTTTGGAGATACAGGCACTTGTTGCAAGAACAAGCTTTGGATTCCCCAAAAGACAGGCAACCGGAGCAGACATAAACAGGTTTAACCTTCTGATGGCAGTACTTGAGAAAAGGCTTTCTCTTAAGACCTCCGAATGTGACGCCTATGTAAATGTCGCAGGCGGTATGAGGATGGTAGAGCCGGCCATGGATCTGGGGATCGTCATGGCGGTCATCTCAAGCTACAGAAATAAGAGTATACCAAGGGACATAATAGTCTTCGGAGAGGTGGGCTTAAGCGGAGAGGTAAGATCTGTAAGCGGTGCCATGCTAAGGGTAAAGGAGGCAAAGAAGCTTGGATTTTCAAGCTGTATCCTGCCCAAAAGCTCACTGGATCAGGTTGAAGATACAAAGGACATAAAGCTTATCGGCGTAAGCAATCTGTCCGAGGTACTAAAATATATATAAGGATATTAAAGAGGAGAAAAAAATGGTCAGACGAATCTATGTGGAAAAAAAGGAGCCTTATGCGGTAAAGGGCAGGGAGCTTAAAGCGGATATCCTGAATTATCTTTCGGTCGTGGGACTCTCTAAGGTAAGGATGCTTATAAGATATGATATAGAGAATCTATCCGAGGATACATATGAAAAGGCTAAATCAACTGTATTTTCGGAGCCGCCGGTCGACCTTCTCTATGAGGAGGATTTTGACAGGGAGGATAACGACAGGGTATTTTCTATCGAGTTTTTGCCGGGACAGTTTGACCAGAGGGCTGACTCCGCAGAACAGTGCGTTAAATTCTTAAATGAGGATGAAGATCCCGTGATAAAGACGGCTGTAACATATTGTCTGACCGGGTCAATGACCGATGAGGAGTTTGAATCGATAAAGGATTACTGTATAAATCCTGTGGATTCGAGAGAGAGCGGAATGCAAAAGCCCGAGACTCTCATAACAGAATACGATGAGCCGGAGGATATCAGGGTATTTGACGGATTTAAGGATATGGATGATACGGAGCTTAAAAAGCTCTATGATTCCCTTTCCCTTGCCATGACCTTTAATGATTTTAAACATATAAGAAAATACTTTAAAGAGGATGAGGACAGGGATCCGACAATGACAGAGATAAGAGTCCTTGACACATACTGGTCAGATCACTGCCGTCATACCACCTTCTCCACAGAGCTTACCGATATAACCTTCGATGACGGGGATTATAAGGAGGTTATCCTGGACAGCTATAACAGGTATCTTGAAACAAGGAAGGAGATATTCGGAGAGAGAAAGGATAAATTTGTCTGTCTTATGGATATAGCTCTCTTAGCCATGAGAAAGCTTAAAAAAGACGGAAAGCTGAAAGACATGGAGGAGTCGGATGAGATCAACGCCTGCTCCATCGTGGTGCCTGTTGAGATAGACGGAGTCACAGAGGAGTGGCTTGTAAGCTTTAAAAATGAGACACATAATCATCCGACGGAGATAGAACCCTTCGGAGGAGCGGCAACCTGTCTTGGAGGAGCGATCAGAGATCCCCTTTCCGGAAGAAGCTATGTATATCAGGCGATGAGGATAACGGGAGCTGCAGATCCCACTGTTCCCATAGAGGCTACCTTAAAAGGAAAGCTTCCGCAGAAGAAGCTTGTAAGGGGAGCGGCACAGGGTTATTCCTCCTACGGAAACCAGATAGGTCTTGCCACAGGCTATGTTAAGGAGATATATCATCCCGATTACGTTGCAAAGAGGATGGAGATAGGTGCCGTAATGGGAGCGGCACCCAGAAAGGATGTCATGAGAAAGACCTCCGATCCCGGAAATATCATAATACTTTTGGGCGGACGTACGGGAAGAGACGGCTGCGGCGGTGCTACAGGCTCTTCAAAGGTCCATACGGAAAGCTCCATAGAGACCTGTGGTGCGGAGGTACAGAAGGGAAATGCTCCGACGGAAAGAAAGCTTCAGAGACTGTTCAGGCGTCCTGAGGTATCAAGGCTTATCAGAAAATGTAATGATTTTGGCGCGGGCGGAGTATCAGTTGCGATCGGTGAGTTAGCTGACGGCCTTAACATAGATCTTGATAAGGTGCCCAAGAAGTATGCAGGCCTTGACGGAACAGAGCTTGCGATCTCGGAATCACAGGAGAGGATGGCTGTTGTGGTTGCAAAGGAGGACGTTGACAGCTTTATGCGCTATGCGGATGAAGAAAACCTTGAAGCGGTAGCTGTTGCGAAGGTCACCGAAGAACCAAGGCTTATACTTAACTGGAGAGGAAAAAAGATAGTCGATCTAAAAAGGGAATTCTTAAATACAAACGGTGCTCATCAGGAGACTAAGGTCAGAGTGACCCTTCCGGTCAGAAATGACGATTTCTTTGGCAGATATGAATCAAAGGGTGTTGCAAAGTCCATGGAAGCATCCGATATAAGGGGAGCCATGATCAATACTCTTAAGGATCTCAATGTATGCTCACAGAAGGGTCTTGTTGAGATGTTTGACTCCTCCATAGGAGCAGGAAGCGTGCTGATGCCATACGGCGGTGCTTACCAGCTGACAGAGACGCAGATCATGATAGCAAAGCTTCCCGTACTGAAGGGAAAATGTGATACAGTGACCATGATGAGCTACGGCTTTGATCCCTATCTTTCAAGCTGGAGCCCGTATCACGGTGCTATATATGCCGTTATACAGTCCATGGCAAAGATAGTGGCAGCAGGAGGAGATCATAAGAAGATAAGATTTACCTTCCAGGAATATTTCAGAAGGATGACAGAGGATCCAAAGCGCTGGAGCCAGCCTTTCCTGAGCCTTTTGGGAGCCTTTGAGGCACAGCTTCGTTTCGGCCTTCCCTCTATCGGCGGTAAGGATTCGATGTCGGGTACCTTTAATGATATAGATGTTCCGCCCACACTTGTTTCCTTTGCGGTGGATGTGGCCTCGATAAAGGATGTTGTTACTCCTGAGCTTAAAAAGGCCGCAAATAAGCTTGTCATCCTTAAGTTTGACAGAGATTCCGATGAGCTTCCCGATTTTGACGAGATAGATTCACAGTATTCAAAGTTTAAAAATGATGTAAATGAAGGTCTTATAAAGTCAGCCTATGTACCTGACGGAAGCGGGATCTTTGCAGCACTTGCAAAGATGTCCTTTGGTAATAAGAAGGGCTTTAGGATCGAGCATAATGTGGATGAGAGAGATCTGTTCAGACCGCTGTTTGGAGCCATAATAGCGGAAGTCAGTCCTCAGGATGTGAGCAGGCTTTCAATAACCTATACTCTTATAGGAGAGGTAAAGGACGATGGAGAGATCGAATACAGAGATACCTCCATAAGTATCGAGGAGGCCCTTAAGGAATGGAAGGCGCCCCTTGAAAAGGTATTCCCCACGGTATCCGGTAATGATGAAAGGATCCTGGAGCCGGGGCTTTATAAGAGCGATTCGGTGTATGTATGCAAAAATAAGGTTGCAAGACCCACTGTCTTTATCCCTGTATTTCCGGGTACCAACTGTGAGTACGATTCGGCAAAGGCCTTTGAGAGGGCAGGAGCCGATGTGTCCATAAGGATATTTAAGAATCAGGATCCCCAGGATATAAGGGATTCCGTGAAGGAATTTGAAAAAGAGATAAACAATGCGCAGATTATAATGTTCCCGGGAGGCTTTTCGGCAGGAGATGAGCCGGACGGTTCCGCGAAGTTTTTTGCAACCGCCTTTCAGAATGAGTTTATTAAAAATGCTGTAACAAAGCTGATGGATGAAAGAGACGGTCTGATCCTTGGTATCTGTAACGGCTTCCAGGCACTTATAAAGCTTGGTCTGCTTCCTGAGGGAAGGATAGTGGGACAGAATGAGAATTCACCCACACTTACATACAATACGATCAACCGCCATGTATCAAGGATGGTATATACAAAGGTTGTTTCGGATAAGTCACCCTGGCTTATGAATACTGAGCTTGGAGGGGTATATGTCGTACCTGCATCTCACGGAGAAGGAAGGTTTGTCTGTGACGATGAATGGCTTAAGAAGCTTTTCAAAAACGGCCAGGTCGCTACCTGCTACTGTGATCTTAAGGGCAGCGTATCGATGGATGAAGAATGGAATGTCAACGGTTCATATATGGCGATCGAAGGTATATTAAGTCCCGATGGAAGGATATTCGGAAAGATGGGACATGCTGAGAGAAGGGGTGAGGGAGTTGCCCTTAACATATACGGTGAGAGCGATATGAAGCTGTTTGAATCGGGAGTAAGGTACTTTTCATGATAATCTTAAAACAGATGACGGTCCTCTTCATTATAATGATAGCGGGCTATTTATGCAGAAGGAAGGGAATCCTGAATGATGTTTCCACAAAGGCGATATCTGTCATCGTGGTAAATATCGCAAATCCCATGCTTATAATAAATTCGGCGATAAATGCGGACAAATCACTCTCCGGCAGAGATCTTCTGATGACCGCCGGAATAAGTATCGCGATGTATGCTGTTCTTTTGGCAGTATCCTATGCAGTACCAAAGCTCCTTCGTTCAAAACCTGAGGATGTCGGAATGTGGAGAGTGATCACGGTTTTCTCAAATGTCGGATTTATGGGCTTTCCGCTGATAAGTGCCGTTTACGGAGAGGAAGCGATGCTTTATACTGCCGTATTCCAGATCCCCTTCAGTATTCTTATATATACCTGGGGGATCAGCCAGATACGGGGAAAGGCCGGCAGTGAAGGGGAGAGCATGAGGAGTTCCGGGGGACTTAAGGCAACTCTTTCCAAGGTTATCAATATTGGGATAATAGCGGCATTGACTGCTGTGGTCATATATCTGTGTGATATTAAGGTTCCTTCTATACTCTGTGATACTATCGGTTATCTCGCAGATCTGACCGTACCGCTCAGTATGCTTGTCATCGGGGATTCCTTTGCAAGGGTTGATATAAAGGGACTGTTTACGAACAGAAAACTTCTCCTTTTTTCACTGATAAAGCTCATCATCATCCCCGTGATCTGGACCTTTATGATAAAGGCACTGCACCTTGATCCGATGCTTACCGGGGTATGTATGGTAATGATATCGACTCCTGTCGCATCCATGCCCGTAATGCTCGCACAGCAGTATGACGGCAATGTGGAGCTATCCTCGAGAGGAGTAGTGCTTACGACCCTGCTTTCCGTATTAACGATGCCTCTTATATCGATGATAACGGGAGTCTGAGGAAAAGCCATGAATAAGAGAAATTATCAAAAAGAGCTTGATGCACTGACCGCATCGATCAATACGGAAAAAAAGCCGAGTCTTCTGCTTCACAGCTGCTGTGCACCCTGCTCAAGCTACTGCCTTATGTATCTGGCGGAATTTTTTGATATTACCGACTATTATTACAATCCCAACATAACAATTGAAGAGGAATATTATAAAAGGATCGGGGAGCTTGAAAGGCTGATAGGCATTTACAATAAGGATCAAAATAATATTAGATTCGTCAGGGGAGAATATGAACCTGAGATCTTTAATGAGATGGCAAAGGGTCTTGAAAATGAACCCGAGGGCGGAAAAAGGTGCTATAGGTGTTATGAGTTAAGGATGAGAAAGGCCTGTGAATATGCCAAAGAAAACGGATTTGATTATTTTACCACAACGCTTTCTATTTCCCCCCTTAAGAATGTATCCTGGATAAATGAGATAGGAGAGAGGCTTGGAGAAGAATATGGGATAAAGCATCTTCCTTCGGATTTTAAAAAGAAAAACGGATATTTAAGATCCATTGAGCTTTCAAGAAAATACGGATTATACAGGCAGGATTACTGCGGATGTGAATATTCCAAAAGAAGGGACTACCCTGTAAAAGGAGGACGTAAATAATGAAGAAGATCATCGATCTTATAACAGAGACAATGGAGGCTGCATTTGAAAAAGCAGGATATGAAAGTAAATATGCGAGGGTAACTTTGTCAAACAGACCGGATCTGTGTGAATATCAGTGCAACGGGGCGATGGCTCTTGCAAAGGCAGCCAAAAAGCCTCCAATGGAGATCGCAGAGCAGATAGCCGATATCCTAAAAAGCTCTCAGGATGAATCAATCTCCTCAAAAGGGCCTGTTTTCAGTGATATAAGTGCGGTAAGACCGGGCTTTATAAATCTTAAGCTTTCAGGGACCTTTTTAAAGGATTATCTCGATGAAATGAACAGATCTGAAAACTTCGGTCTTGAGACCATGGAAAAACCTAAGAGGATACTTGTGGATTATGGCGGACCAAATGTTGCAAAGCCTCTTCATGTTGGGCATTTAAGGGCTGCCATAATAGGTGAGAGCATCAAACGGCTTGCAAAATATATGGGGAATGAGGTGATAGGTGACATCCATATGGGAGACTGGGGTCTTCAGATGGGACTTATCATTACAGAGTTAAAGCACCGGGAGCCATCCCTTCCATATTTTGATGAAAGCTTTGACGGGGAATATCCCAAGGAGGCTCCTTTTACTATCTCCGAGCTTGAAGAGATATATCCATGTGCTTCCGCAAAGTCAAAGGAAGACGAGACCTTCAGGGAGGAGGCCTTAAAAGCGACCTTTGAGCTTCAGAACGGGAACAGGGGATACAGGGCTATATGGGATCATATAATGAGGATATCCAGGGAGGATCTTAAGAAGAATTACGACAATCTCGATGTCCACTTTGAATGGTGGAAGGGAGAGTCGGATGTCCAGAAGTACATCCCGGATATGGTTCAGAAGATGAAGGATGACGGATACGCATATGAAAGCGAAGGAGCGATAGTTGTGGATGTAAAGGAAGATTCGGACACCAAGGAGATACCTCCCTGCATGATCCTTAAATCAGACGGCGCTTCGCTCTATACGACGACTGATCTTGCCACCCTTAAGGAAAGAAGGGAATCCTTCGATCCCGACCAGGTGATCTATGTTGTCGATAAAAGACAGGAGATGCATTTTGTGCAGGTATTTCGGTGTGCGAGAAAGACAGGGATAGTCGACAAAGATATAAAACTTGATTTCCTGGGATTTGGCACCATGAACGGAAAAGACGGTAAGCCCTTTAAAACAAGGGAGGGCGGAGTTATGCGTCTTGAAAATCTGATATCCGATATCAATGATGAAATGTATAAAAAGATAATGGAAAATCATGAAGAAGATCCCGAAACTGCCGTGGCCACCGCAAAGACGGTGGGACTTGCGGCACTAAAATACGGTGATCTTTCCAATCAGGCGACCAAGGATTATATCTTTGATATAGATAAATTTACTTCCTTTGAGGGGAATACGGGACCATACATCCTATATACGATGGTACGTATAAAGTCCATACTTTCAAGGTATATTGCCGATGAGGGCATAAAGGAGGAT
This sequence comes from Lachnospiraceae bacterium, assembly GCA_024687745.1. Taxonomy (GTDB): domain Bacteria; phylum Bacillota; class Clostridia; order Lachnospirales; family Lachnospiraceae; genus UBA2868. Next base: position 30,330 of record JAILEM010000084.1, on the reverse strand, counting down.
GAGAAAGCAGTACTTTCAGGCTATGGATTGAATGTCTGCGACAATGATGCGGAGAAAAAGCTGATGTTAGAGCTTTCAAAATACTCTGCGGTCATAGAGGCTTCGTTCGAGGAGCTTGCTCCCCACAAAATCTGCGGATATATATATGATACGGCCGATGCCTTTAATCATTTTTATCATGAGAATAAGATACTCTCCGAGGAGGATAAGGAGAAAAGGTCAGGCTGGATAGCCCTTATAAGGCTTACCTTAAGGATACTGGAACAGTGTATAGAGCTTTTAGGATTCTCTGCTCCCGAGAGAATGTAGGAACCATCAGGAAATGCAGAAAAAAACCAAAATCTTACTTTCCGTACTTATATTTATCGTACTGGTAACAGGAACCCTTGTTTTAATGGCCAACTATGGTATGTTCAACGGCTTCTTTAATTATGCTTATATGAATTCAGAGGCTTTGGACGGTGAGAAAGAGTCTGCTTCGGATTCCGCAGATAATGAGGATACAGAGGCTGAGGCCTTAGATCCGGAGGATTTGGAAAATGAGGATACTGAAGCTGAGGCCATAGCTTCGGAGGGCCCGGAAAATGAGGATACTGAGGATACAGAAGCTGAGGCTTCAGATCAGGAAGACTCAGGGAAACAAAATGACGTAAAGGAAGAGGAAGCAGAGAAAGAGAAAAATGAAGTAGAGGAAAAAGAGGAAGGGGAAACAGAAGAAGAGGAAGCAGAGGAAGAACCGGCGGTTCCACCCGATATCGAGCTTGTGATGGTGGGAGACATCCTTTTGCATATTCCTGTCGTAAATACAGCAAAAAGAGAGGATGGCACATATGATTTCAGTGCCATATTTTCAAGGACAAAGGATGAGATAAGTAAGGCCGATGTAGCTCTTGTAAATGAAGAGGTGATGATAGGCGGGAGTGAGCTTGGGATAACCGGGTATCCGACCTTTAACGCTCCCTTTGAGATAGCCGATGCCCTGCATGATACCGGGTTTGATGTGATCCTTCATGCGACAAACCATGCCCTTGACAGGGGAAAGCAGGGAATAATCAACTGCACGACCTACTGGGAGGAAAACTATCCGGATATCGTTTATACGGGAATAGCAGCAAGGGAGGAGGACTCAAAAGACATATGTATTTATGAATCAGGTGGCTACAGGCTTGCGATATTAAACTATACGTATGGCACAAACGGAATACCCTTCCCTGAGGATATGCCCTATGCGGTTAATATGCTTGAGGAGGAAAGAGTCATAAGCGATATAAAAAGGGCCGAAAAAGAGGCTGATCTTACCATAATCTGTCCGCACTGGGGATGGGAATATAACCTTGACAAGAATCCCGAGCAGGAAAAATGGGCACAGCTTTTCCTTGAAAACGGGGCAGACCTTGTGATAGGAACACATCCTCACGTAATAGAACCCATAGAGGAGTTAAGAAGGGAAAACGGTGAGATAATGCCCATCTTTTACTCCATAGGAAATTTTGTAAGCTGGACATCGGGGACCGGAAATCATATAACGGACCGGCTTCTCGGAGGTATGGCAAAGGTAAAGATAGGTTATGATGAGGAAGGAAGGGTATCGGTAAAGGATTATAAGGCAAAGGCTCTTATATGTGACCTTCACAGGGACATGGACGGAGTGGTTGTATATCCGCTTTCCGAATATAACGAGGAAATGGCCATGAAAAACGAGATATTGAGACAGGACAGTAAATTTTCCTACGAATATCTTGTAAATATGTGTGATGAAATCTGGGGAGAGCGGTGGGAGTGAATAATCAATTGTATTTTTTATGATCAAAGCATATACTTAAGGGAGATGATCTTTAATAAGGATGATTTCCCGTATATATAAATGTACGGAGTTTATGAGTGAAGGAGGTAGTAAGGTGAAGAACAGATTTGGGATAAGAGAGGTTGTTGCGGCAGGAATAGGGACAGCGCTGTTTGTTGCACTCACGGAGATACAGATCCCTCTCGGATTTGTACCCAATACGGCTTTGCAGCCAAGGGTAGCTTTACTTGGATTTATGGCTGCGGTATTCGGACCTGTAGTCGGAGGAATAGTAGGATTCATAGGTCATGCGCTTGGCGATGCACTCTTTTACGGAGGTGTATGGTGGAGCTGGGTCATACCCGAGGCAGTTGTAGGTATAGTGATAGGAATCTTTGCAAAGAAATTTGCCATTAAGGAGGGTGATTTTAATAAAAAGGCGATAATAACCTTTAATGTTGTTCAGGTTATCGCACATGCTGCAGCATGGATAGTTGTGGCACCCGTACTTGACATCCTTATTTACGCAGAGCCTGCCGACAAGGTATTTGTACAGGGATTTTTTGCTTTCCTTGGAAACATCATAATAACAGGTATCTTAGGGTCGCTTCTCTGCTATGGTTACTCTATGATAGGAGCAAGATCGAACAGCCTTAAAAAGGAAGATTAAGGTCATATGGAATCTTTGATCGAATTCAGTGATTTTACTTTTAAATACAGATCACAGACCGAACCGACGCTATATGATATTAATCTTAAGATAAACAGAGGAGAGAAGATACTCATAATAGGACCGTCAGGTTCAGGAAAATCGACACTGGCTCATTGTATAAATGGGCTGGTGCCTTTTTCGTATAGCGGAGAGACTAAGGGAGATCTTAAGATAAAGGGAAAAGACCATAAGAAGCTTGGGATCTTTGATATATCAAAGGTAGTGGGAACCGTTCTTCAGGATTCCGACGGACAGTTTGTGGCGCTCACCGTTGCGGAGGATATAGCCTTTGCCCTGGAAAATGACATAGTCGTACAGTCTGAGATGAGGGAGAGGGTAAAAAAGGTAGCAGGACAGGTTGAGATAGAGGATTTTCTCTCTCAGTCCCCGACAGAATTATCCGGCGGACAAAAGCAGAGGGTATCCATGGCAGGCGTCATGATAGACGATGTAGAGGTACTGCTTTTTGACGAGCCTCTGGCTAATCTGGATCCCTCCACGGGAAAGAGGGCCATAGCCCTTATAGATGACCTGAAAAAACAGGAGGATAAGACGGTCATAATAATCGAGCACAGACTTGAGGATGCGCTGTATAAGGATGTTGACAGGATAATACTCATATCCGAGGGAAGGATAGTCTCAGATACTGCTCCCGCAGAGCTTTTGTGCTCGGACATGCTTATAAGGAACGGTATCCGTGAGCCCTTATATATAACGGCTCTTAAGCATGCGGGCTGTGTGATCACGGAAGAAGACCATCCCGAACATATAGAAACAATGGATCTTTCTGATCATGCTCATAAGGTAAGGGATTTTTATAAGACGATCGGGAGAAAAAATGACAACATATCCACAGAGACGATACTTGAGGTTAAGGATCTCAGTTTTTCCTATGATAATGAAAAACCTGTCCTTAAGGATATAAATATCGCTGTAAGGAAGGGTGAGATGATAGCCATAGTCGGCAAAAACGGTGCAGGCAAATCGACACTTGCAAGCCTTATATGCGGATTTAATTCTCCCGACAAAGGAAGTATTTTGTTAAACGGAAGTGATATCTCCCCTCTTAGCATCAAGGAGAGGGGTGAGAAGATAGGGCTTGTCATGCAGAATCCAAACCACATGATGTCAAAGCCCATGATATTTGACGAGACAGCTCTCGGTTTAAGGACAAGGGGAGTTTCGGAGGAGGAGATAAAGGAGAGGGTCAATAAGACACTGAAGATCTGCGGCCTGTATCCGTTTAGAAACTGGCCGGTATCTGCCTTAAGCTACGGGCAGAAGAAAAGGGTCACGATAGCCTCTATCCTTGTTATGGATCCTGAGATAATAATCCTTGATGAGCCAACGGCCGGTCAGGATTACAGGCATTATACGGAGATCATGGAGTTTCTTAAAGGACTTCATGAGGAGTCCGGTATAACCATCATCATGATAACCCATGACATGCATCTCATGCTTGAATATACCGACAGGGCGATAGTGCTTGCCGATGGAAGGGTGCTTATGGATGCTGCTCCCTCAAGGGTTCTCACCGATGAAGAGATTGCAGAGAGGGCATATCTTAAAAAGACCTCCCTGTATGATCTGGCTCTTAAGTGTGATATGAAGGATCCTTCGGATTTTGTCGAGAAATTTATATATTTTGAAAGATCTGAGAGAGCAAGAGGTGATCTTTATGGCTGATCATTCAAGATTATTATCATATGAAAAAAAAGACAGTCCCATCCACAGGCTCTCAGGCTTTACAAAGCTTGTGTTCTTTCTTTCATGGTCAGTGACGAGCATGCTGACCTATGATACCATAGTGCTTATAATCATGATAGTTTTAAGCACTGTCATGTATGCCGTCTCAAGGACAAAATGGAGTCAGGTTGCAACGGTCTTTAAGTTCATATTGCTGTTTCTTAGCATAAATATCCTGGCGATATTTTTCTTTTCTCCCTATCAGGGCTGTGATATTTACGGACAGAAGACTGTGATCTGCCATCTGTTTGGATCCTATTACCTGACGGTTGAGCAGCTTTTTTATGAATTTAACATAATACTTAAGTATTTTACCTTTGTACCTGCGGTATTTATATTCCTTGTCACGACTGATCCGAGTGAGCTTGCCGCTTCCCTTAACAGGATAGGGGTCAGTTACAATATCTGTTATTCCTTAGCCCTTGCCTTAAGATATATTCCCGACGTCCAGGATAACTTCAGGAATATAAAGAATTCCGGGCAGGCCAGGGGAATCGAGATGAGTAAGAAGGCAAGTCTTATAAACCGGATAAAGGAGACAACGGGGATAATCTTTCCTCTTGTTTTTTCGAGCATGGACAGGATAGAAACGATATCCAATGCCATGGAGCTAAGGGGCTTTGGAAAGCATAAAAAAAGGACCTGGTATTCTGAAAGGAAGCTTCTTAAAGAGGATATTCTGATGATCTGTGCAAGCTTACTCTTCTGTGTCTGTGCCATAATCTATACCTATCATGACGGCAGCAGGTTTTATAATGATGTATTCGCACCGTATTTTATGGCTCCGAGGTGAGTTACGTGATCTGTTGTAAAGCGAAGGATTGATACTCAGATAAAAAAAGACCCTCAAGCCTGTAATATCAAGGTCTTGAGGGTAGTAGCGAGAGAGAGACTTGAACTCTCAACCTCCCGGGTATGAACCGGACGCTCTAGCCAGTTGAGCCATCTCGCCACAGCAATAATTATTTTACTTACATACAATGGTTTTGTCAAGATGTTTTTCTTGTCATAACCGATGTTGTAGTATATCATAACTTATTGAAGTCTCCAAACCCTCAGAAGGGTAATGTTTAGTATTAGTATTAGTATTGGTATTAGTATTAGTATTAGTATTAGTATTAGTTTTAGTTTGAGTCTGATTTTTAGATTTAGTTTGGGTTTTAGTTTGGGATTTAGCTGACATATCCGGGTTTTGGAGGCGAAATTATTAATCTGGTTTACATAATATGAAAGGATGACCGGTATGAGGATTGGAATGGGCTATGATGTTCACCGCCTTGTCGAAGGAAGAGAGCTTATCATAGGTGGTGTTAACATACCGTATGAAAAGGGGCTTTTGGGACATTCCGATGCGGATGTTCTTTTGCATGCGATATCGGATGCACTGCTTGGAGCGGCCTCCTTAGGGGATATCGGGAAGCATTTTCCGGATACTGACGAAAAATACAGGGGTATATCCAGTATCGTTCTTTTAGAGCACGTGGGAGAGATGCTTCTTGAGAACAGATATATAATAGGAAATATCGATGCGACGATAATCGCCCAGAGGCCGAAGATGCGCCCGTTTATAGATAAGATGAGGGAGAATATCGCAAACGCCTTAAATATAGAGGTATCCAGAGTCAATGTGAAGGCAACAACAGAGGAGGGACTTGGTTTTACCGGAAACGGTGAGGGAATATCCTCTCAGGCCATATGCCTTTTGCAGGAGCCTGTTGATCTTATCGAGGGAAGTAATATAGTCTACGGAGGCAGCTGTGAGGAATGCAGCGGCTGTCCGGTTAAGCAGAATATGTGAGTAAGAAACAAAAAGGGAGCTAAGAATGAAGGTTTATAACACATTATCAGGAAAAAAGGAAGAATTTGTCCCCATAGAAGAGGGAAAGGTAAGCATGTATGTATGCGGACCGACGGTCTACAATCTCATCCATATCGGAAATGCAAGGCCTATGATCATTTTTGATACTGTACGCAGATATATGGAGCATAAGGGATATGAAGTCAATTATGTCTCAAATTTTACGGATGTTGATGATAAGATAATCAAGGCCGCCATTGAGGAGGGCGTGGATGCTTCGGTCATATCCGAGCGTTATATAAAGGAATGTAAGAAGGATATGGAAGGGATGAATGTAAGACCTGCCACCATCCATCCCAAGGCAACAGAAGAGATAGACGGTATGATCGAGATGATACAGACCCTTATCGATAAGGACTTTGCCTATGCCGCAAAGGATGGTACAGTTTATTTCAGAACCAGGAGATTTGATGAATACGGAAAGCTTTCCCATAAGAATCTCGATGATCTTAGAGCAGGTAACAGATCCTTAAAGGTTACGGGAGAGGATCAGAAGGAGGATCCGCTTGATTTTGTTCTCTGGAAGCCAAAGAAGGAGGGGGAACCCTACTGGGAATCTCCATGGTGTGAGGGAAGACCGGGATGGCATATCGAGTGTTCGGTCATGAGTAAGAAGTATCTGGGGGAATCAATAGATATCCATGCCGGAGGAGAGGATCTTGTCTTTCCCCATCATGAGAATGAGATAGCGCAAAGCGAGGCCTGCAACGGAAAAATGTTTGCAAAATACTGGCTGCATAATGCCTTCTTAAACATAGATAATAAGAAGATGAGCAAGTCCCTCGGAAATTTCTTTACGGTAAGGGATATATCCGAAAAATACGATCTGCAGGTACTGAGATTTTTCATGCTTTCTGCCCATTACAGGATGCCTCTTAATTTCAGTGCAGAGCTCATGGAAGCAGCGAAGAATTCCCTTGAGAGGATAGTAAATGCCGCAGATAATCTGAAATATCTTATAAATAACAGCAAGAGAGAGGATATAACGGAAGAAGAACAGGTGCTTCTTAATAAAACGGCGGATTTTAAGGAAGAATTTGATGCCGCAATGGATGATGATTTTAATACGGCTGATGCGATCACAGCTATATTTAATTTAGTAAAACACATCAATTTGAATTCGGATGTTAATAATAGCAAGAGTTATTTAAAAGGACTTCTTACCGAGCTGTCAGGACTTTGCGACATTTTGGGACTTATAGTCGATAAAAAGGAAGAGCTTCTTGATGCCGATATCGAGAAGCTTATCGAAGAGAGAACCGCAGCAAGGAAGGCAAAGGATTATAAACGCTCCGATGAGATCAGGGACGAACTGTTAAATAAGGGTATAGTTCTTGAGGATACCCGAGAGGGTGTAAAGTGGCACAGGGCATAGAAGGTAAAGATATACTTGAAGAGGTAAAAGATCAGTTTGAACTTAAGGGAGGTGCGCCCGGACAGTATTCACCGCTCACACTTGCTTTTATCGGCGACAGTGTATTTGATGCGGTGGTCAAGACGATGATAGTTTTAAAAGGAAACTGTCCCGTCAATGTCCTTCACAGAAGGGCAAGCTCCATAGTAAAGGCGGCTTCACAGGCAAGGATGCTCGATGAGATATTTGAATCTCTCTCCGATGAGGAGAAGAGCATCTACAGAAGGGGAAAGAATGCAAAGCCTTATACCAAGGCCAAAAACGTGACCTATGCTGTCTACTGTAAGGCAACAGGACTTGAGGCACTGACGGGTTATCTTTATCTGTGCGGAAGAACAGAGAGGCTTACTGAGCTTATCAAAGCCGGTATAGATGCCTTAACTCAGTCGGAGAAATCTCCCACCTCTAAGTTTCCGTGAAGGTTGAGGCTATGACAAACTATACTCATTCGGTGTACAAGCTCCGACTGAGTTAAAATGCTCCGCGAGGATGCGCACGGATTCGGATAGGAAATATGTCTGCAAAGCAGACCCGAATCCGGCGCCGGGGACTCGCGAGCGAGTCTTGATACAGAGGAGAAGGAAAGTAGTTTACATAACTCAAACGAAAAACATAAAAGGCAGAGTGATCATGGAATATACCATCGAAGGAAGAAATTCCGTCATAGAAGCATTCAGGGCGGGAAAGCCCATAGATAAGCTTTTTATCTTAGACGGCTGTCAGGACGGACCTATCCTTACCATCAAAAGAGAAGCAAGAAAAACCGACTGCATAATAAAATATGTGGATAAGGACCGTCTCGACAGTATGAGCGAAACGGGCCATCATCAGGGAGTCATAGCCATCGCTGCAGCTTACGAATATGCGGATATGGAAGATATTTTCAAAAAAGCCATGGATAAGGGAGAGGATCCCTTCATCCTCTTACTTGATAATATCATGGATCCCCATAATTTAGGCGCTATAATAAGGACTGCCAATATATGCGGCGCACACGGTGTGATAATTCCAAAGAACAGGGCGGTAGGTCTTACGGCTGCTGTCGCAAGGGCTTCTGCAGGCGCTCTTAATTATGTTCCCGTAGTTAAAGTCACCAATCTTTCAAAGACCATTGAGGAGCTTAAGGACAGGGGTCTCTGGTTTGTGTGTGCGGACATGGACGGAGATATCATGTATGATACCGATCTTACAGGTCCCATAGGCCTTGTTATAGGCTCTGAGGGAGAGGGAGTTGGAAGACTTGTTAAGAGTAAATGCGATCTTGTCTGTTCCATACCCATGAAGGGTGAGATCAATTCCCTTAATGCTTCGGTTGCCGCAGCAGTTATGTCATATGAAATAGTAAGGCAGAGATCATATGCAAAATGATTATTCAGTAAAAACCGATGAAGAGCTTATCAGCTTATATTCAGAGGGTGTTAACGAGGTCCTCGGAATCCTGCTTGAACGCCATAAGGTGACGGTACGAAAGATAATAGCGACCAATAATTTTTTTGTACTTGGGGGGGATTCGGATGACATCCTCCAGGAGGGCATGATAGGGCTTGTTTTTGCCATAAAGACTTATGAGTCCGCAAAGGGCGTTAAATTTGTGACACATGCCTCCAGATGTATAAAAAACCAGATCGTGGATGCCATACGAAGGTACGGCGCCAAAAAGAATACAGTGCTTAATACAGCTATCTCCTTAGATGAACAGATCTTGGAATCCGGGGAAGGAGAGCTTGACAATATAGAGAATATCCGTCAGATGAACAGTTTGGAGGATACGGTCATCTTTAATGACAACATGAAGGAGCTGGATGAGGTCATAAGGTCGAATCTGAGCCGCCTTGAAAGGGATGTATATGAAATGCATCTTAAGGGGATGAAGTATACACAGATAGCAGAAGCTTTGGGAAAGGATAAAAAGACTGTCGATAACGCCACCAGAAGGATGAGGGAAAAGATAAGACATATTCTTGATAAGATGATGAGCGATGAGGCTTGAAAAACAAAAAAATATATGCTATACTTACGGTCGTTTGAACACCTTATAAGCTGATGTAGCACAGTCGGTAGTGCACCGCATTGGTAGTGCGGGGGTCACCAGTTCGATTCTGGTCATCAGCATTTATAAGCTCCGTAGCTTAAAGATAACAGCTTCGGAGCTTATTTTGATTTTAAGAAAACAATAGTTATTTTAAAAGGAAAAAAGTGTTTTTTATGGTCACTCCGGAGCTCTTACCGATCTTTTTAAGAACTCGCTAGGTGAGATGGCATATTCTTTTTTGAAGGCCCTGTAGAAGCTTGAATAATCATCGAAGCCGTAGTTCTGGTAGGTATCGCTTATGGAACGGCTCCCTATTATGGCATCGTGACAGAGACTGAGCCTTTTTTTCTTTATATACTGGTGTATCGATATACCGATATTATCCTTGAATACATGGGATATATAGAACTTACTGAGGAAAAAGTGCTTTGCTATATTATCAAGAGATAAGTCCTCATCTATATGCTGTTCTATATATGTGCAGATATTCTGATAGAGTGCGTCCCTTGATACGGGGATGTCCTCTGTCTGCTCATGGGAGATCCTGTTTATGGTGTGCAGAAGATCACAGATGTTTAAAAAAAGTCTTGTATCCTTTCCGAAACGGTTCCCCTTCTGTTCCTCAACTACGGAAAAGAGCTTTGACAATATTGAATTGTAGTTGATCCGGTCCGTATGTATCCTGTTTTTGCTGTATTTAAGGGCTCTCTCGATAACATAATAATAATCGGAGGACATATCGCTAAGTCCCTTATAGGAATCCGGAGTTATCCAGAGATCGAAACGTCTGTAGGGGATATCGAAATCATTTACCTTTACACCGTGAGGGGTCCCGGGTGGAACGACGATGATATCTCCGTAGGAAAGAATGTAATGAGTCTGTTCGACTATCATCTCCGCATGCCCTTCAAGAAAAAAATAGAATTCATAATAGGGATGAGTATGTATGAGAGTCCTGTTATGAGGCTTTGTATCGCAGTAATAATAAAGCTCATAGTTCTTAGACTGCATATATTGTCTGTCATCGTAATATGTTATAAGGTCATTTTTCATACTTAGATATTACAATATATGGACAAGATTTGCAATAAAGGGTCGAATGAGTTATGTAAACTAAAACCACAGCAAAGGGCCGGGTCTACATTATGTAAACCGGGCCCTTTTTCCGACTGAGTAATATATTCCTGTTCGGATCTTTTTTTACAGATCAGTCCTGTATCCTGATCGGATAGTTTTCCTTACTGATCAGTCATTTACCTTGATGGAATCGTCTTCTTCCTCTGCAGCGAACTTGCTCTCGTCAAGATTTCCGGGATCCTGTCCGATGTAGGCTAAGATACCGCCGTCGATATAAACAACCTGACCGTTGATAAAGTCAGAAGCCGGTGAAGCAAGGAAGATAGCAAGTCCCTGAAGGTCTTCTGTCTTTCCCCAACGCTGTGCCGGTGTCTTTGAACGGATGAAGCGGTCGAAGGGATGCATGGAGCCGTCGGCTTTCTTTTCACGAAGAGGAGCAGTCTGGGGTGTTGCTATGTAGCCTGGTCCTATCGCATTACACTGTATATTATACTGACCGTATTCTGAGCAGATGTTCTTTGTGAGCATCTTAAGTCCGCCCTTTGCGGCTGCATAAGCGGATACTGTTTCTCTTCCGAGCTCACTCATCATTGAGCAGGCATTTATGATCTTTCCCGCTCCCTTCTTTATCATATCGGGTAATACTGCCTTTGAGCAGATGAAGGGACCTGTAAGGTCAACATCTATTACCTGGTTCCACTGATCAACAGTCATCTCTGTCATGGGGATACGCTTGATGATACCTGCATTGTTGACAAGGATATCTATTGCACCTACCTTTTCCCTGACATCCTTTACAAAGGCATTTACCTGATCCTCCTTTGTGACGTCGCATACAGCACCGTATACATCTATCCCAAGCTTTTTGTATTCGTTCTTTCCGCGCTCAACAAGCTCTTCATTGATATCGTTGAAGACTATCTTTGCGCCTGCCTCGGCATATGCAGCGGCATATGCAAGCCCCAATCCGTAAGAAGCACCGGTTATCCAGGCAACCTTGCCGTCAAGCCTGAATTTGTCCATAATACCTGCCATAATAATACCTCCGTTTTCAGCTTTTTGATTTTTATTGATTTTATATCAAATGATACTTTCAATAATATAATAGTTTGAAATGATAAAAAATCAAATTATTTTTACCATTTAAGCAACTTTTACAATATAAACAACAATTTTATCATTGTTTGATCCCGGAGATTTTTATATTATTTTAGTTAGAACCTGAGAGGATTTATATATTTTTTATACCCCATGATCTTCAGATATGCTTAAGGGAAGACATGGACAGTGCTATAAAGGATCAGAGGAGGATACCGATGCAGATAGGAATACGGGCTCATGATGTGAGATACGCTCCCTTTGATGAACTGATCCCTGCCATAAAGGATCAGGGCTTTAAGTGTATTCACGTTGCCCTTTCAAAATCTATTAAGGAATTTGAACCCGGGTTAAGCTCAATGACACCCGGACTTGCGATGTACATGAAAAGGATATGCGATAAAAATGATATTGATATCGCTGTTTTGGGTAATTATTTGAATCTCTGTCATCCGGATAAGGAGGTTTATAAGGAAACTCTGAATAAATATATTGCCCATTTAAGATTTGCTTCCGTATTGGGATGCGGAGTGGTAGGTACAGAGACAGGGGCCTGCAATGAGGAATACAGATATGATCCCCATAATCATACCGTGGAGGCAAGGGATATCTTTATCGAAAGGTTAAAGCCCGTGATAAGTGCCTGTGAGCAGTTTGGTGTGATCCTTGCGATAGAGCCCGTTTACAGACATATAGTTTATACGCCCGAAAGGGCAAGGGAGGTGCTTGATGCCATAAATTCCCCGAATCTTCAGATAATTTTTGATCCGGTAAATCTTCTGTGCAGAGAGAACATAGACAGACAGGATGATATCATAAATGAAACCTTTGAGCTTCTAAAGGATGATATAGCCGTTGTCCATCTTAAGGATTTTAAGGTGGAGGGAGATGATATAAGGTCGGTAGCATCAGGAGAAGGAGAGCTTGATCATAAGCTTCTGATGGGAAAGATAAAGAAATATAAGCCATATGTTCAATGTACACTCGAGGATACAGTTCCCGAAAATGCCATAAGGGCCAGGGAATTTGTTGAGAGGGTATATGAAGAAGTCAAAGCAGAATAAGGAGGATAAAAATGGAATTAAGGACAGCATGTTCACCTAAGGATGAAAAGTATTATGATACCGAAAGATTAAGGAAGGAATTCCTTATAGACGATCTTTTTAAGCCGGATGAGATCAAGCTTGTATACAGCCATATCGACAGGATAATAACCGGATCGGCAACTCCTGTGAAGGAGGAGCTTAAGCTTACGGCAGGAGATGAGCTGAGGGCTGAGTACTTTCTTGAGAGAAGGGAAATGGGTGTCATCAACATAGGAGGCGCCGGGGTTATAACGATCGACGGAAAGAAATACGAGGTTGATTATAAGCAGGCAATGTATATAGGAATGGGCAGCAGGGATATAACCTTTGCTTCAAAGGATATTAAAACACCCGCAAAGTTTTATATAAATTCAGCACCCGCACATAAAACCTATAAAACGGTCCTTATTAAGAGAGAGGGTGAACCTGCTGAGGATGTAGTCATAATAAAGGATGAGAATAAGAAGGAGCTTGGATCCTTAGAGGGTGCAAACCACAGGGTAATAAACAAATATATACTTCCGGGACAGGTTGAGACCTGCCAGCTTGAGATGGGAATGACAGAGTTAAAGCCGGGAAGCATCTGGAATACGATGCCCTGTCATACACATGACAGAAGGATGGAAGTATATCTTTACTTTGATATCCCCGAGGATGCATTTGTAATGCACTTCATGGGAGAACCTCAGGAAACAAGGCATATAGTCATGAGAAATGAACAGGCGGTCATAAGCCCGAGCTGGTCGATACATATGGGTGCAGGTTCTCAGGCTTATACCTTTATCTGGGGAATGGTAGGAGAGAATCAGGATTTTGATGATATGGATGATGTGGCAAATCAGGATCTTATGTAAACCTGATCGTGAGATCATATGGATCATACAGCTATATGACCGTGTCATTAAAGAAAATGTATAAAAGGATATATATAAGACACATGGATGAAATCCATGAATAAAATAAAAGGAGATATAAAATGGACAGATTAAATTATGAAACATTAGCTAAAACCGGTTATGACGGATATACACTTAAAAGTGCACCGGAAAAGGTTCTTCAGTTCGGAGAGGGAAATTTCTTAAGAGCCTTTGTTGATTATTTCTTCGATATGATGAACGAAAAGGCCGGCTTTAACGGAAAGGTTGTGGTAACACAGCCTATAGAACAGGGACTTGCGGATATGATCAATGAGCAGGAAGGACTCTATACCCTGTTTTTGAGAGGGCAGGAGAACGGAGAGAAGGTCAACAGAAAGAGGGTAATTTCCTGTGTTTCGAGATGCCTTAATCCATACAGGGATTATGATGCACTGATGGAGTGCGCATCAAATCCCGAGTTAAGGTTCATAGTCAGTAATACGACCGAGGCTGGTATCGCCTATGATCCCTCCTGTAAAGAAGAGGACAGGCCCGCTTCGAGCTTTCCCGGAAAGCTTACCCAGTTTTTGTATAAAAGATATAACAATAAATTAAAGGGCTTTATCATCCTTTCCTGCGAGCTCATAGACAGAAACGGTGATGAGCTTAAGAGATGTGTGGGAAAATATATAGAGCAGTGGGGTCTTGGAGATGATTTCAAGAAGTGGGTGGAAGAGGAGAATGTTTTCTGCTCTACCTTAGTTGACCGTATAGTTCCCGGTTATCCGAGGAACGAGGCTGCTTCCATCTGTGAGGAGCTTGGTTATCAGGACAATATATTGGACACAGCGGAGGTGTTCGGCGCATGGGTTATAGAAGGGCCTCAGTCCATAAAGGATGAGCTCCCCATCGAAAAGGCAGGCCTTCCGATTATGGTCGTTGATAACGTTGATCCTTATAAGAAGCGTAAGGTACGTATATTAAACGGTGCACATACATCAATGATAATGGCTGCTTACATTTCCGGTCAGGATATCGTAAGAGACTGCATGAAGGATGAGGTCATCAAAGGATTTATGAACAAGGCTCTTTATGAGGAGATAATCCCTGTTCTCAAGGCTTCCCTTTCAGAGGATGATCTGCTTGAGTTTGCAAAGGCAGTTTCTGACAGGTTCGCAAATCCCTTCATAGATCATCAGCTTCTTTCCATATCCCTTAATTCCCAGTCCAAGTGGAAGGCAAGGGTAATGCCCACAGTTGTTGAGTATTATGAGCAGAATAAGAAGCTTCCCCGTGTTCTTACCTTCTCATTTGCAGCCTTCCTCTGCTTCTATCATTTAGGAACAGAGAAGGGTGATAAGTGCCTTATAGGTAAGAGAGGAAACGATACCTTTGAGATAAAGGATGATGAGTGGGTACTCGATGCCTTTTATGAATTAAAGGATGCATCACTCACAGAGCTTGCAAAAGCTGTTGTAAACAATGAAAGAATGTGGGAGGATACCTTAAAGAACCTTCCCGGATTTGAAGCTGCTGTCGATGACAGTCTTAAGCTGATAGAAGAAAAGGGAATGTATGAAGCTATGAAGGCAGTTATTGCCTGAAGAAGAAATTTAGGAGAGACCGGACAGATATGAAATATATTAAGATACATCAAAGGGATAATGTTGCAGTTGCCCTTTCGGATATTGCAAAGGGTGAAAGGATCACCACTGAAGATGGCAGTATAGAGGTCTTAGAGGATGTGGCAAGAGGTCACAAGATTGCCCTTGTAAACATCAAAGAGGGTAGTCCCGTTATAAAATACGGTAATGAGATAGGTATCGCAAAGTCTGACATAGGATCGGGGCAGTGGGTTCATACCCATAATGTAAGGACCTCCCTGTCAGAGGATGCCGAATATGTTTATGAACCTGTATTTTATGATCTTCCCAAAGCAGAGGAGAGATTCTTTATGGGTTATAAACGGCCCGATGGAAAAACGGGGATAAGAAATGAGATATGGATAATCCCTACCGTCGGATGTGTGAACAGGATAGCCGAAAACCTTGTGAATTCCAATAAGGAGCTTGTAAAGGGTAGCGTAGAGGGACTTTATACCTTTACTCATCCCTTTGGCTGTTCGCAGATGGGTGATGACCATGCGACAACAAGAAAGCTTTTAGCGGCGCTTGTCCGTCATCCCAATGCAGGAGGAGTCCTTGTACTGTCCCTTGGATGTGAAAATCTGACAACGGAACAGTTTAAGGCAGAGCTTGGGGAATGGAATGAGAAAAGAGTCAAATTCCTTACCTGTCAGGATGTAGAGGATGAGATAGAGGAGGGCAGCAGGCTTCTTAAGGAGATAGCAGACTATGTAGGTACCTTTAAGAGAGAAAGGATATCCGCATCCGAGCTTATAGTGGGAATGAAATGCGGAGGGTCCGACGGTCTTTCGGGTGTGACGGCAAATCCTGTAGTGGGACGTTTTTCGGACAGATTGATAGCGCTCGGCGGTTCGACGGTCCTCACAGAGGTGCCCGAAATGTTCGGAGCCGAATCCATACTTTTCAACAGATGTAAAAATGCTGATATATTCGAAAAGGCCGTTAAGATGGTCAATGATTTTAAACAGTATTTTGTATCACACGGGCAGGTGGTATATGAGAATCCCTCACCCGGGAATAAGGCGGGTGGGATAACAACGCTTGAGGATAAGTCCTGTGGCTGCGTACAGAAGGGCGGTTCCGCAGAGATCACCGATGTTCTCGAATATGCCGGAGAGGTTACAAAGAAGGGGCTTTCCCTTCTGTCAGGACCCGGAAATGACATGGTAAGTACTACGGATCTTACAGCTGCAGGAGTACATATGATCCTTTTTACAACCGGAAGAGGTACACCCTTCGGAGCTCCCGCACCCACACTTAAGATATCGACAAATACAGCTCTTTATGAGAAAAAGGGCAACTGGATAGACTTTAATGCGGGAGGCGTTGCGCAGGGGAAGGAAACTCTTGATGAGGCAGGGGAAAGACTGCTTGATCTTGTCCTTGAGACTGCATCCGGAAAGCTGACAAGATGTGAGGAGAACGGTTACAGAGAGATATCAATTTTTAAGGACGGTGTAACTTTATAATGATAATGGATCTGAAGGATTTAGGGGGACTATGTTTACAGAACGGTTTGAAGAGATATGTAAAAACAAAGGTAAGGATATTGCGCTGATAAGCGCAAAAACCGGACGAAAGATAACTTATGATTCACTTTATCAGCTCTCGGGAAAGGTGTATGAGTATCTTAAGGCAAAAGGTATTGGAAAAGGGTCTGTGGTGATGATATATCTTCCGAGGGAAGTACAGCCGGTTATCGCACTGGTCGGAATATGGCGTGCAGGAGCCTGTGCCACCATGGTCGCTACGGAATTTGCCAGAGAGCGCAGGGATTATATATACAGGGATGCAGGATGCTCTCTTATGATCGACAGTGAGCTTTTCAATGAGATGATGGACTGTGAGGAAAGAAAAGGGTATGAAAAGGTATCTCCGTTTGATCCCTGTTATATTGTATATACCTCCGGAACAACGGGTAATCCGAAGGGTGTCATGCACCAGTTCGGAATGCAGGATCTGTGCATAAAGGGAAATTACTGTGATGGCATCAGGGTAATGGATAAGGGAGACAGACTCGCTCTTACCTCCCCTCTTAATTTTGCGGCCACTCTTCTGATGATACTGCCCATATTATATAACGGAGCCACTCTTGTTATATTTCCGATGGAGACAGTAAGGAATCCGGATGATTTCATGAAATATTTAAAGGAGTACAATATCACGATAACCTTTGTCACTCCTTCCATGTTAAGGCGTATCCCCTCCTTCCCGGATACAATAAAGAAGCTCATAACAGGAGGTGAAAGGGCTGATGATATTTATTATGAAAATATAGATGTCTATTGTCTTTATGCGCAATCAGAATCCTGTTTCAATATCACATCCTTTAGGATCGATAAGAAATACAGCACTACACCTGTAGGAAAACCCTGTGTCAAAGAGGCCTGTGTATGCATCCTTGATGAGAAGGGAGAGCCCGTAAAAGACGGGGAGGCAGGACTTATATGCTATAAGGATCCGTATTTTGGAGGATATATTAATCTTCCCGAGATGACAGAAAAGATAAGACTTGGTGAATATATAAGCACAGGCGATATCGGTCACAGGCTTCCTGATGGTAATATTGTCCTTAACGGCAGAAATGATGATATGATCAAGATAAGAGGGAACCGCGTTGAGCCGGCAGAGATAGAAAAGGTCCTAAGCAGGATACTTGGGGTTGAATGGACGGCTGTCAGAGCCTTTGCCGAGAAAGAGACCACCTATATCTGTGCCTATTATATCGATGATCCGAAGGTTTCCACAGAACAGGCCAGGGAAGAGCTGAAGGATCATCTTTCTTCTTATATGCTCCCTTCTTTTTTTGTGAAACTGGATGCAGTACCGCTTAACAATAACGGTAAGTTCTCAAGAAAGAATCTTCCAAAACCCGATATCTCAAGCTATATGCATAAATATTCTGCTCCTGAAAATGAGGAGGAGAAGAAGCTTTGCAGGGCAATGGAAAAGGTACTTCATATAGAGAAGGTCGGTGTTTACGACAATTTCTGTGATATGGGAGGAGATTCTGTTTCGATAATGAGCCTTCTGACAGAGCTTGACTGGCCTTTGCTTGATTATAAGACTGTATTGAGTGAGGGGACGCCTAAGAAGATAGCGGAAAGATATAAAAGGTTATTGTCAGTCGGTCAAAAGGAGAGAGACAGTAAAAATAAGGAAGCTCTGAGACAGGATCAGCCGCTTTTGCTGTCGCAGCAATATATGTTTGATTATCAGTGTTATGTTCCAAAATCCACCACCTGGAATCTTAATATCCTTCTTAAGTTCTCAAAGGATACGGATATCGAGGGTGTAAAAAATGCGGTCGGGAAGGTTCTGAGAACCCATCCTGTTTTCTCAACGATCTATTGCTTCAACGACGATACGGAGCTGGTTCAGAGATATATTGAGGATATGGATCTGAACGTAGAGACAGAAAAGCTTAGCGAGGATGAGTTTGTCATTGAGATGGAAAACCTTGTTAAACCCTATAAGCTTTTAAACAGTAAAATGTACAGGGTAAGGCTTTTTCAGACCGAAAAGGGAGGGTATCTCTTTATGGATCTTCATCACAGCATTGCCGACGGAACCTCATTGCAGATACTTATCCGTGATCTTTGTTATGCATATGAGGGTAAGGAGCTTATGGAGGACCATTATTATTTAAAGCTTACGGAGAGAAGGCTTGAGGCAAAGTCTTCCCTTTATGAGGAAGGCAAACGGTATTATTCTGAGCTTCTCGATCAGAACGAATGGGATTGTTATCCAAAGCCCGATGCGGAATTAGTTGTGAATGGATATGGTAATCTTAAGGCGGTGATACCGATAGATACCGGGAAATATGAAGAGCTTCAGGAAAAATCGGGAGTCACAAAGAATGCTTTTTTCTTAACCGTAACACTTCTTGCTATCAGTATCTATAATGATAAGAGGGATATAAAGATCAGCTGGATATTTAACGGAAGGGAAAAGGAAGAGGATCAGAGTATAATAGGCACCCTGATAAGGGAATTCTATGTGGGAATACATTTTAAGAAGGATCTGACCGTGGAGGAGCTCTATCTGGATGTCAACAGACAGATAAGAAATAATATGATCTATGCCTGTTATCCGTATCCGGGACCTGAAAGACTTGATAATGAAGGGATCGATGCCGGTTTTCTTTACCAGCAGAACCTGAGAGATATAGCAAGTGAGGGAGCCCTTGATTTTTCACTTATCGAGATACCCCAAAAGGATCCGGTCGCCGATAATCTTCTTGATATCGAGATACAGGAAATAAAGGAAGGATGTTTACTGTATATGGATTATATACCGGAATGTTATAAGCCTGAGAGCATAAACAGGTTCAGGGATATTTTTATAAAAACCGCCTGCCTTCTTGTCTCACATATTGAAGAGCCCTTATATAAAACAGATAAGATCAGGGAAGAAGTGATATATGAGTAAGGATGCATCGGTATTAATATCGGAAAATATGTCTCTTAAGGAGCTGATAAAGACAGTTGCCCCGGGTGCAATCATATATCTTGTGATAGCACTGTATGCTGTGATCGATTCTCTGCTTATAGATATCTTTATCAATGAGACGGCTATAGCGGCGACGAGTGTATTTCTTCCGGTCGTGTCTCTTTTTGTCGGTCTTGGTTATATGGCAGGTACCGGCGGCAATGCTGCCATTATGAAGGCGCAGGGTGAAAATGATCACAAAAAGGCACAGGATCTGCACAGTCAGTTAATGACCTGTGCCATTTTTCTGGGGATATCGATACCTCTCATATTTTTTATCCTTCAAAACCCTGTTATGAAGCTGCTTGGTATGACGGGAGATAATGCCGTTTATGTCACCGGCTACTACAGGGTAAGCGTCTGCTTTATGCCGGTTCTCTTGTTTTCCTGTGTGATAAATCTCATGCTCATAGGAGAGGGAAGGTTAGGTCTTGTGGCGGTTCTTGAGCTGGCGGGAGGGCTGACAAACTGTATTCTGGATATCATATTCATGGGATTTTTAAATACAGGTATAGCCGGTGCTGCACTTGCAACGGGGCTGGGATACCTTCTTCAGACACTGACAGCTTTTGTAATGGTCAAAAAGACAAGTGTCTATGATCTAAAGCCTGTCAGGATAGATATAAAGGAGATGTCAGCGGTTTTTTTTAACGGGATATCGGAATTTTTATCAAGCATATCAACTGCAGTGGTCACAGTAATCTTAAACAATGTTTCGGGAAAATACTGGGGAGCCGTAGGCATGAGTGTTGTCTGCGTTATCACCAATATCATATACATGGTCTCTTTTGTATTCATGGGCTTTTTAGTTGCGCTCGAGCCTTTGATCGCTTATTTTTACGGTCAGAAAAACAGAAAGGAATTAAAAAGCCTTATAAGCAAAAGCCTTAAGATAGTCGGATGCAGCAGCATCATCATAACGTTGTCCGTGACAGCTTTCAGAAAAAATATATCAGCTTCCTTCTTCGAGGTTGATTCTAAATATTACAGTATCGCGGTTAAGGGCTTTTTACTTGCCGCCGGAGTTTATGCCTTTACCGGATTTAACATGTTTGTCTCAGGTCTTTTTACCGCATATTCCAACGGAAGGGTATCGGGATTCTTTTCGCTGATGAGAAGCCTTGTCATCTATGCGCTGATGATCCTTATTCTCTCAAAGATCTTCGGGGGAGATGGTATGTGGATAGCCATGAGTGCCACGGAAATACTCTCTGCGATCCTTGGGATATATCTCATTAGGACAAGGCTTAGGGTATGATCGCAAGGGTCATGCTCCGGGCAGGCTCTTTGTGCATTTTGATAATATTTCCGACTCAAAACTGTTAAATATTGATAAAATCTTCTAAACCCTATAGCAAATTTTAAAAAACCGTGATATGATTCAAAATAACATGTTAGTTGGTGCTCTTGACTAATGCTTTACGGATATATAAAAATGATCTTCAGAAATGCAGAGAATTGCTTTCTGTGATCGGTCAGTATCGTCAGATAAAGGAGAATTTATCATGTTTGTAATAAACAGCGAGAAGGAATACAGGGATCTTGGTGGGGGCGTTTTGCGTAAGGTCCTTGCATACAGCGACAACATAATGAATGTGGAGCTTTTGTTTGAAAAGGGTGCAAAGGGTGAGATGCATTCCCATCCGCATGAGCAGATAGGCTATGTTATAGAGGGAAGCCTTGTCTTTCATGAGGAGGGTAAGGAGGATGTTACCTTAAACACCGGAGACACATATATAGTCGCTCCGAATGTTTCCCACGGTATAGACTGTCTCACCAGGGTAAAGCTTTTAGACATATTTACACCAAAGAGAGAGGATTTTCTTAAATAACAGGAGGTCATATGGATGTTTCTTTGAATCAGCAAACGTATGACCGGTTAAAAAAAGATATTATGACGTTTTCCTTAAAACCGGGCGAACAGGTTTCGGCAAGTAAGATCGCATCAAGATACGGTGTGAGCAGGACTCCTGCAAGAGAGGCACTGGTAAGGCTTCAGGCTGAGGGGCTTGTTGATATATATCCCCAGTCAAAATCCATGATCTCAAGGATCAAGCAGAAGCTCATAATGCAGGAATGGTTTGTCAGGAAATCCTTAGAAACCGGTATGGTGGATGATTTCTTTAAGGGTGTCACAAAGGAAGATCTTGATCTTATGAGGGTATGTGTAAATGAGCAGGAAAAGGTCGGGAAAGAACCAAGAGACCATGAGAATTCCTACATATATCTTCAGAAGGATGATGAGTTTCATCAGGTTATCTACAGGGCGGCCGGTAAGAAGCTGGCCGCGAGGATAATCGCCGATATGCTTCCAAATTACCGCAGGGTAAGGCTTCTTGTCGATATGGACGATGTTTACAAGAAAAGAACCGTGACCGACCACATGAGGCTGATAAAGCTTGTGGAGGAAAACCGGAAGGAGGAATACAGGACCCTTCTCAGTGAACATCTGGGACATATCATAGATGATATGGAATATCTGAAGGAGAAGATGCCTCAGATTTTTGAGGAGAACGGATACGGTTTTTAATTAAATCATACAATATAAAGCTGATAGATACGCGTTCCTTGTGCAATATGCACAAAAAGGAACGCGTATTTTATCTTAATCTCACAATTTACACTAACATGTCAGCGTGATAATATAATGCTATCAACTAACATGTCAGAACGCCCGGCAGAATAAAATCTCAGAACGGTGAATTTCTACGGAGTGATTCTGAAAAAAACAAACTTTTATACAGGGAGGAACAAACCAGATGAAAATGAGAAAGATCGTTTCAATCCTTTTAGCAGGAACATTAGCACTTTCGCTGTCAGCATGCGGACTTAGCGCACCTCCGGCAGCAGAGGCACCCGCAGAGGAAGCAACAAAGGAAGAAGCTCCTGCAGAGGAAGAAGCAGCAGCAGAAGAGGAAGCACCCGCTGAGGAAGCAGCAGCAGAAGAAGCATCATCAGATGCAGCAGCAGCAGGTGATCCTGCAGTAACCCTTGTTATGGCAGAAGTTAATCCGCTTGATACAATAGTAGGTCAGATGGATAGCAAATTCAAAGAAGAAGTTGAGAAGAATTCAGGCGGATCCATCACAATAGATCTTCAGGCGTCAGGTGTTCTCGGATCAGAGAATGATGTACTTGATACAATGCTCGGTGGAGCAGGTACGATCCAGATGTCAAGAATCTCAGCTTTCGCTCTTACAAGCTATGGCGGAGAGAAGAGTAAGCTCCTTTCCATTCCTTATACATTTAAGGACAGAGATCATTTCTGGGCATTTGCAAATTCAGATCTTGCACAGGAATTCTTAAATGAGCCTTCAGAGAAAGGTTCAGGAATCAGAGGTCTCTTCTATGGAGAAGAAGGTTTCCGTCATTTCTTTTCAGTTAAACCCGTTGCAGGTATCGAAGATCTTGCAGGACTTAAGATCAGAGTTTCAAATGACCCTGTTATGAACGGAATGGTAGAAGGACTTGGATCATCACCTACAGTTGTTGACTTCGGAGAGCTTTATTCAGCACTTCAGACAGGCGTTGTTGATGCAGCTGAGCAGCCTATAGCCAACTATAAGTCAAATGCATTTGATGAAGTTGCAAACAATCTTATCCTTGACGGACATACACTTGGTGCAGTTCAGGTCATCATCACAGACGAAGCCTGGGATTCTCTTACAGAGGCTCAGCAGGAAGCTATGATGGCTGCAGCTAAGACAGCATCAGATTACTGTCGTGAGATCTCAGAGGAAGCTGAGAACAAGGTTCTTGAAGAGCTCAAGGCCGGCGGATGCAATGTTGTTGACGTAACAGATAAGACTCCCTGGCAGGAAGCCTGTAAGGCAGTTATAGAAGAGAATACAGCTGACCAGGCTGAGCTTTATCAGCAGATCCTTGATCTTGCAAAGTAATTTTGCACATATCATCAATGAAATAATAAGGATCGAAAATAAATAAGATCTGATTATGGGCACAGTGCCATACATGGGCTCTGTGCCCTAATTCTATAAAAAGGAAAGGAGCATAACCCTTATGCCGGCTGTTTTTGAAAAAATCGATAAGCTGAAACCGATATATGATGCTGTATATAATGTGGTTGAAGTGATCTGTAAGCTGCTTCTGATAGGAGACATTCTTGTTGTTGTATTTCAGGTCGCAGGACGTTATATTCCCTTTATACCTGATCCCTCATGGACGGAGCAGGTGGTGCTGACACTTATGTCATACATGGCAGTTCTGTCTGCCGCACTCGCTATACGAAGAGGCGCACATATAAGGATGACGGCCTTTGACCGTTATCTTCCCAAAGGAGTTATAAAGGCACTTGATATAATCGCTGATCTGGCTGTTCTGATACTTGCAGTGATAATGATAGTTGAAGGATGGAATTATGCCATAAAGATAGGAAGTAAGGGTGTTTACGAAAGTATGCCCTGGTTATCGCGTTTCTGGATGTATTTCCCTATAGCTTTGGCAGGGATCGCAATGTTGGTATTTGAGATCGAGGCTATTTATAATCACATCAAGTCAATAGTTTTAAAGCAGGATATTGAGAAAGGGGGAGAGGAATAATGACAGCAAATACACTGGCTATCACAGTCTTACTCGCCAGCTTTTTTATAATGATAATACTGAGATTCCCGATCGCCTACGCAGTTGCGTTATCTTCAGTACTCTGCCTTCTTGTTGAAGGAAATCCTCTGACTTCTCTGTGTCAGTTCATGGTAAAGGGTATAAGCTCATTTTCACTGATGGCAGTTCCGTTCTTTATAACAATGGGTGTTCTGATGGGTAAGGGAGGTATATCCGAAAAACTCATCGCTCTGGCAAATGCCTGTGTAGGATGGATGACCGGCGGAATGGCAATGGTTAATATAGTTGCATCATACTTCTTCGGAGGAATATCAGGATCCGCATCGGCAGATACGGCATCTCTCGGATCCATACTTATCCCCATGATGGCAGATCAGGGTTATGATAAGGATTTTTCAACCGCTGTTACAATTACCTCATCGTGTGAGGGACTTCTTGTTCCGCCGTCCCATAACATGGTCATTTATGCAATGTCGGCAGGTGGTGTTTCGGTCGGAGCTCTTTTCCTTGCAGGTTATATTCCCGGTGCTATCCTTGCCGGTTCACTTATGATAGGGTCCTATATCATCTCCAAGAAGAGGCATTATCCCAAGGGAGATAAGTTCTCCTTAAAGGTTTTGATCAAACAGCTGAGTATTTCGATCTGGGCACTTGCCGCCATCATAATCGTTGTTGTCGGAGTTGTAGGCGGTGTGTTCACGGCTACCGAATCCGCAGCCATAGCTGTTGTATACAGTCTTATAGTATCGGTATTTATATATAAGGGTATCGACTGGAAGGGTGTATGGAAGGCTCTTGATGAATGTGTCAACACACTCTCGATAGTTCTTATACTTATCGCAACATCAGCAGTATTCGGAAACTGTCTGACAAGACTTCATGTTCCCGATCTTGCAACAAAGGCTATAGTAGGAGTCAGCGACAATCCGTATGTGATCGCCCTTCTTCTTGACCTCATCCTTCTTGTTCTTGGATGTATCATGGATATGGCACCGATAATCCTTATCGCTACGCCGATCCTCCTTCCTGTTGCAACGTCGATAGGTATAGATCCGATACAGTTTGGTATCATCATGATACTCAACTGCGGTATCGGATTACTGACACCTCCTGTTGGTGCGGTTCTCTTTATCGGCTCGGCCGTTGCAAAGCTTCCGATGGAAAAGGTTGTAAAGGCAACGCTTCCGTTCTATCTCTGCATGATAGTAGCCCTGCTTTTGATAACCTTTATTCCGGGAATCAGCATGTTCCTTCCGAACCTTATGAACTGATCATATAAAAAAGGAGTGTTAGAAATATATGAAAGCATTTATGGATAAAGATTTCCTGCTGGATACCGATACGGCTAAGAAGCTTTATGGGGATCATGCGGATATGACAAAGATACCTGTCCTTGATTATCACTGCCATATCAATCCTCAGGAAATATATGAAGACAGAAAGTTTGAAAACATAGCCCAGGTATGGCTTGGAGGCGATCATTATAAATGGCGTCAGATGCGTACCAACGGCATTGACGAAAAGTATATAACAGGGGATGCATCAGACCGCGAGAAATTTCAGAAATGGGCTGAAACCATGCCAAGACTCATCGGTAATCCCCTCTATCACTGGTCACACTTAGAGCTAAGATACTACTTCGGATATCAGGGTAACCTTAACGCAGATACTGCGGAAGAAGTGTGGAATCTCTGTAATGAAAAGCTCAACAGCGATGATTTTACGGTCAGAAATATCATAAGAAAATCCAATGTAAAGCTTATATGCACAACGGATGATCCTATAGATTCTCTGGAATGGCATGAGAAAATAAAGGCTGATGAGAGCTTTGAGGTAAAGGTTCTTCCCGCATGGAGGCCTGATAAGATCAACAACATAGAAAAGCCCGAATTTAAGGAATATATCGCAAAGCTTTCAGCGGTTTCGGGAACAGAGGTTAAGGATCTTTCTTCACTTAAGGCTGCAATAACAAAGCGTCTTGACCATTTTGCAAAGCATGGCTGTGTAGTGAGCGATCATGCCCTTGAGTATGTGATGTATGTACCGGCAGATGACAATGAGATCGATGCGATCCTTAAGAAGGGTCTTAACAAAGAGCCCATATCAAGAGAGGACTCTCTTAAATTCAAAACCTCGATGATGCTCTACCTTGCTAAGGAATACAATAAGCGTGACTGGGTAATGCAGCTTCATTACGGCTGCAAGAGAGACAATAACGGGTATATGTATGACAGATTAGGTCCTGACACCGGATTTGACTGTATCAATAACTATGCTCCTTCAAGCGAGCTTGCTGACTTTTTAAATGCACTCTCAAAGACCGATGAGATACCAAAGACCATAGTCTATTCTTTAAATCCCAATGACGATCAGGCCATAGGTACGGTCATTGGCTGCTTCCAGGGAAAGAACGGAGTGAAAAACAGGATACAGCAGGGATCCGCATGGTGGTTCAACGATCATTTTGTGGGAATGACAAACCAGCTAAAGTCTCTTGCCAACCTTTCGGTACTTGGAAACTTTGTCGGAATGCTCACCGATTCAAGGTCGTTCCTTTCCTATACAAGGCATGATTACTTCAGAAGGATACTCTGCAGGCTTATCGGAGAATGGGTCGAGAACGGGGAATATCCTATGGATGACAAGCTCCTTGGAGGAATAATCAGAGGTATATCCTTCAACAATGCCGTTGATTATTTTGGGTTTGATCTGGAGAAGGTTTAAATGGAATTTAAATATCGTTACAAAATAAAGGCTTCGGACGTGTGGCAGGTCAGGATGTATTATGCATACGCCTCCTACACGGCCGTTGTCAACATAGTATGTATTTTTGCCTCCATAGCGCTCATTGTGGCACTGTGGAGAACCTCAGCACTTTGGTTCAGGCTTCTCATGCTTGTCTTTCTTTCACTTTTTACAGTGATCCAGCCCCTGTTCATATATTACAGCTCAGTAAAACAGGTAGCGGAAATGAAGGATGACATAGAGCTTACCTTTAATGAACGGGGAATGGAGATAACGGTTTCGGGTAAGCATGAAAGACATCCCTGGAAGGATGTCATAAGCGTTACCATCCGTCCTACCCTCGTGATAGTGTATACGGATGCCAGCCACGGATATATCCTTACGAATCGTGTATTAAAGGATACCCGTAAGAGCTTTGTGGAATTCGTTAAAAAAATGCGTTCAAGATGACTAAAGTAAACGGTCAAAAGAAAACCATGGAGGATACACATAATGGAAATGACATTAAGATGGTACGGATCTGAGTTTGATACCGTAACACTTGAACAGATCAGACAGATACCGGGTGTAAAGGGTGTTATAACGACACTTTATGATACGATGCCCGGGGAAGTATGGGAAAGGGAGAGGATACGTGCTCTTAAGGATGAGGTCGCAAAGGCCGGACTCCATATTTCCGGTATTGAAAGTGTAAACGTATGTGATTCGATAAAGACAGGTGATAAGGACAGGGATAAGTATATAGATAATTATATCGAAACCTTAAAGAACCTCGGTGAGGAAGATATCCATATGGTCTGCTACAATTTCATGCCTGTTTTTGACTGGACGAGGACCGAGCTTGCAAGAAAGCGTCCTGACGGTTCGACTGTTCTTGCCTACACCCAGGAGGCGGTAGATGCCATAGATCCCGAGAAGATGTTCGAGACCCTTGCAGGAGACACAAACGGTACGGTAATGCCCGGATGGGAGCCCGAGCGTATGGCTAAGGTCAAAGAACTCTTTGAGATGTATAAGGATATAGATGATGAAAAGCTTTTTGAAAATCTTAAGTATTTTCTTGAGAGGATAATGCCCGTCTGCGGAAAGTATGACATCAATATGGCAATTCATCCCGATGACCCCGCATGGAGTGTTTTCGGACTTCCGAGGATCATCATAAATAAGGAAAACATATTAAGGATGATGAAGATGGTGGATGATCCACATAACGGAGTTACCTTCTGCTCAGGGTCATACGGTACGAACCTTCAGAATGATCTGCCCGATATGATCAGGTCCTTAAAGGGAAGGATACACTTTGCCCACGTGCGCAATCTCAAGTTCAATTCTCCTACCGATTTTGAAGAGTCGGCTCATCTTTCATCCGACGGAACCTTCGATATGTATGAGATAATGAAGGCTCTTTACGATATAGGCTTTGACGGCCCAATAAGGCCCGACCACGGAAGGATGATATGGGGAGAGAAGGCAATGCCCGGATACGGTCTCTATGACAGGGCTCTCGGAGCGACCTATCTGAACGGACTTTGGGAAGCCATAGTAAAGGCTTCGGAAAGAGGTGTTTAAAGATGAAACTGGATAATGAAGGCTTAAAAAATGCAGAAGAGTGGAAGAAAAGGAACTACAGGCTGCCGGAATATGACAGAGATGAAATGATAAGGAAAACAAAGGCCGAGCCGATGTGGGTTCATTTTGGGGCAGGTAATATCTTCCGTGCCTTCCAGGCCGCAGTGGCACAGGACCTTCTTAATAAGGGCGTAATAGATAAGGGTATCACAGTTGTTGAGGGATTTGATTATGAGATAGTCGAAAAGATGTACCGCCCTCATGACGACCTTTCTATCTTAGTGACCCTTAAAGCGGACGGTAATGTTGAGAAGACAGTCATAGGAAGTATAGCGGAATCCTGTATACTCGATTCTGCCAATGAAGCGGAATTTGACAGGCTTAAGGAAATATTCAGAAGCGATTCCCTTATGCTTTCCACCTTTACCATAACGGAAAAGGGCTATAGTCTCCATGACGGTAAGGGAGAGCTCTTAAAGGCAGTATCGGAGGATTTTAAGAACGGACCGGGAAAGCCCTCAAGCTATATAGGAAAGGTAGCTGCCCTTCTTTATGAAAGATATATGGCAGGGAAGAAGCCTATCGCAATGGTAAGTACCGATAACTGTTCACATAACGGTGACAAGCTCTATAATGCCGTTAATGCCTTTGCAAAGGAGTGGACAGAAAACGGTAAAGCAGAGAAAGGGTTCCTTGATTATATCAATGACAACAGTAAGGTTTCCTTCCCCTGGAGTATGATCGACAAGATAACACCAAGGCCGGATCCCACGGTTGAAGAGCTTCTTAAGAAGGATGATATAGAGGGGCTTGAAAATGTTATCACCTCAAAGAATACCTATGTTGCTCCCTTTGTCAATGCGGAGGAATGTGAGTATCTTGTCATCGAGGATCTCTTTCCAAACAAAAGGCCGAAGCTTGAAGAGGGCGGTCTGATATTTACCGATAAGGAGACAGTTGACAAGGTAGAGAGGATGAAGGTCTGCACCTGTCTCAATCCTTTACATACCGCACTTGCGGTTTACGGTTGTCTCCTGGGATATACAAAGATATCTGATGAGATGAAGGATGAAGAACTTAAAAAGCTGGTTATGGGAATAGGCTATAAGGAGGGACTTCCCGTTGTTACGGATCCCAAGGTCATAGATCCGGGTGAGTTCATCGATACTGTCGTAAATGTACGTATCCCCAATCCCTTCATGCCGGATACCCCGCAGAGGATAGCAACCGATACATCCCAGAAGATTCCTATCCGTTACGGTGAGACGATAAAGAATTATATGGCATCGGGAAAGGATGTAAAGGAGTTAAAGCTTATACCCCTCGTATTTGCAGGATGGCTCAGATATCTTCTCGGCATAGATGATAAGGGTAATGAGTATGAGCTCAGCCCCGATCCCATGATAGATACCTTAAAACCAAAGCTTTCGTGTATAAAAATAGGAGAGACAGACGAAAAGGAAGCGGGAGATGCCATAGATCTGCTTCTTTCCGATGAGAAGCTCTTTGGTACGGATCTTAAGAAGGCAGGCCTTTCCGATCTTGTTAAGTCCTATTTTGCAGAGCTTATAAGTGGAGAGGGTGCAGTAAGATCGACCTTAAAGAAGTATGTATAACGAGCGGGTAATGACTGTCC
>JAILEM010000056.1 GCA_024687745.1 Lachnospiraceae bacterium | reverse complement strand
GGAACGAACTTTCTCACCTCTCCTTGTGTCGTAGACTTTTTCTTCTTCCTTGAAAGTATTGGTTTTGATCGATTGATCCTGCCAGTTTTTTGCAAAGAGCCCATCCGTTATAATGTAAGGCATGATCAGATTCTGCCTGGCTGGCGTCATGTTCAGAAATAAAGAATCGGCGTTGCCTGCTGAGAGACGGTGATAGCAGGAGCTGATAAGAGACAGTTCTTCTTTGGCTTTGATCAGGAATTTGTTATGATACTCTTTTTGTGCAAGAGCGATCGCCAGCCTATGATCCTTTTTTGCAATATAAGAGCCGCGGGTATCGCCCGGCTTCGTAACATGATAATACTTGACATTATTCCCTCTGCCGGCCAGCCTTAAATGACCTTCCGGAGAAGGAATGTCATCGCTTTCTGCTTTAACCAGAGCCTTTTTCAGTTCGGTTTCGCGTTGTTTCAAAAGTTTCAATAATTGATCCATGGTTTCCTCCTTTATATATGTGCCTGGATTTGGTTGAACAAGGGAGTGGCAGGCCGGATGTTCCGGCTGAATGCAGACATAGACCCGGATGATCAATGTATATCCGGCAAGCTGCAGGATAGTGATATTTAAGTATATATGGATATTAAAAAAAGAATTTCAAGAGATTTTGTTATTATAAGACCTATTAAGTTTTTTGTCACTATTTTCCTGTAATTATATTTTTTGATTTTTTTAGCTTGATTAGAATTCCGGGTGTTGTCAAGGTACAGTACGCTGAACGGCTTTGCCCACATGCACTGCTTTCCCGTTCGGGCAGACCTTGACACCACATAGAAAATACGAAAATGATTTAAGGGCAGTAAACATACCTATGTTTACTGCCCTTAACTACATTTTAAGATATCGGGTTTATGATTCATGTAAATTTATTAGATATAATTTCTATTGATTTAAATCCGGATAGACAATGGGCTGGGATAAGGAAAAGCAGACTCTGTCTGATTCTTTTTTTGAACTACTCTTATTATTTTAAAATTTGCTGTAATTGTTGTCCGAGAATCTCTCAAAAAGCTTGACATCAGCTTAAATGCAATAGTATAATAATCCCGCTGTCGCTAAAAGAGACAGTGGTTAGGCGAGATAGCTCAGCTGGCTAGAGCACACGGTTCATACCCGTGGTGTCGAGGGTTCGAGTCCCCCTCTCGCTACTTGAAAGGCCGTAAACTACTGGGTTTGCGGCCTTAAGTTTTAAAAGGCAATCAAAAAGTAATCAATTTTTGATTACTTTTTGAAAAAACCAGTAAATTAGAGAAAAGGAGAGCTGAAGTGCGTCAGATTTCCTGATCTTATTGGCGAAAAAGCATATTGAAATTGATTACACGGTTAAGACCGTCTGTTTTTAAAGAGTATGGAAGCAGGCGGTCTTTTTTTTGTATGACGGGCATGCCGTCAGTCTGTGGCGAAAGTCCACGAGGGGCGTAGTTGCCGACGAACCCCATAGCGACTCCCAAGGTTTATACCGTGAGGTATGGGCGAGAAGAAGGGATAGCGAAATCGTAGCCTGACGAACAGAAACCTGATATTAAGGCACTTACGGCGGATAAGCTGGCAAAATGCAGTGAAGTCCTAAAGGCAACCGTAATCCGTAGGCGTAAATCAGGCAGGTAGATGAGGAAAGACTGACAGGCTTATCCCGTGAGGTCTCACAGACGGTCTCATTAGCCGTAGTAACAACGAACTGTGAGAAGTCAGCAGAAGCCGTAGTAGACGATGCTCTGGGATGAGCATTGCTAAAGGGCTGAACAATGTAACCGTGCTATCAAATGTATGCTCCATGGAATACCTGACAGCGGATAGGGCGAAACGTAAATGAGCAAATACCGCATAACTTAGGGCAAATCCATGGGGACGGAAAGGAGAGAACACACAAAGCAATGTCGGAACTGTTGGAAAAGATACTGTCTAACGACAACATGAACACCGCTTACAAGAGAGTCTGCGCCAATAAAGGAGCAGGCGGTGTAGATGATGTGACTGTTGACGAACTCGGAGATTATATCAAGGAGAACTGGAACAGTATCAGAGAGCAAATCAGGCAGAGGCAGTATAAGCCCCAGCCGGTCAGGAGAGTAGAAATACCCAAGCCAAACGGTGGAGTGAGGAAACTTGGTATTCCGACCGTAATGGACAGGGTAATTCAGCAAGGCATAGTGCAGGTGATAAGCCCTATGTGCGAGCCTTTGTTTTCGGAATGGAGCTATGGCTTCAGACCAAACAGAAGCTGTGAAATGGCAATCAGACAACTGCTTATTTACCTGAACGAGGGTTATGAGTGGATAGTAGATATCGATTTGGAGAAATTCTTCGACAATGTACCGCAGGATAAGCTTATGAGCCTTGTCCATAACTTCATCAACGATGGGGATACGGAGTCACTTATCCGCAAGTACCTCAAAGCAGGAGTCATGACACCACAGGGATATGAGGAAACAAAACTCGGAACCCCACAAGG
>JAILEM010000049.1 GCA_024687745.1 Lachnospiraceae bacterium | reverse complement strand
GACTTCAGGCAATGAAACGAGTGGCGATGAGTCAGCTGATATATCGGAAAGCAGTTTTAGTGAGGAATCGGAGCCTGCATCACCGATGCAATACAGATTGCATGCTGTTAATGTTGGCGATGTAGTTGCTTTCGGCTCCTATGAGCAAGATAATGATACTTTAACTCCCGGTTCCACAGAAGATATGGAGTGGATAGTAATTGCCGAAGAAGATAGTCGGGCACTGCTCTTATCCAGATACATAATTGATTGTATACCGTTTGACAGCGAGAATATGAGTGTCAGTTGGGAAGATTCCTATATGAGACAGTGGCTTAACGGGACATTTTATGAGTCTGTTTTTGACGACACAGAGAGATTAGCTATCATTGCAACAGAACTTGAGACACAGATCCCGGGCTATTCAAATACCGTAAGCACAACAGATAATGTATTTCTTCTTTCCGGAGCAGATCTCGGAAGATATTTTGAATTTGATTATTGGGATGAGACCTATCATCTCGGTGAATGCGCACCTGCTCTTATAACTTCAGCCACGGAATTTGCGCTGGCAAACGGATGCTATAACACAGCACTTAACAGCAAGTCTGCGGCAGAAACCGTAGCCGCCCATCCTGAGCTCGATGGGCAGATGTCGGAGATGTGGTGGGTCAGAGAGACCGGCTGCATCGTTGGTCTGACAGGTGACACCATCGGAAGTATCCACTGGCAGCCCGGTGAACCCATGATTCCTATTACCCGTTCCGCCAACGTTGCCATGGGAGTAAGACCTGCGATCTGGGTCGCCGTAGAGAATTAAGAATTCTTAAAGGCTTCTTGAATACATAACACTATAATTGAGAGAAAAATTGACGTTATGAAAAGATTATCAATGAAATCTGTTATTACACTTCCGGTTTTATTCGTAATACTACTCGCAATTTGCTGATACAGGAGCTGATCTGGATAGGGTAGATCATCCGGCATACGGCGGAACTTCGGATCCTACAAGTGATTCTTCTCCGGTTACATTCTATTATTTCAGAGCATCCGATGGCAGTGAATACTATCTCTGTGATTTCCTCTATTATGAGGGGGATTCAAGAGATGCACCTAAATGGTACACGAATTATGGAGGGTAGATGACGAATGATAAAAGTCGAGAATTGGTCGGGTGAGGAGATAAAAAGATATGGTCGTCTGATTGGAGAAGCCTTTGCGGCTTCACCCGGAATCGCAGAAAAAGTACCATCTGAATATATAAAAATAGTGTTTGTATTCATCACGGAATTCTATTACAAAATGGGCGTTCTTTATACCACTTCTGAAAAGCATGAGGGCTTTCTCAGCTATTGGGACAAGAAAACAAAGCAGCCCCTAAAGTATTCTCTTCAAATGATATTTAAGATGATGAAGGTTGTCCCTCTGAAGTACCTACTTTTGATAGGCAGCACATCGAGCGAGCAATACAAGAAAATCATGAGCCGATTATAGATATTGAAACCTGGGAAGCAAATATCAAAGGAGAGGATGTTCTTTTGAGGTTACAGACCAGACTGGTAATGAAAAAGGCAACAGATAAAGTTTTATGAAGAAACTTAAATTTAGATAGCAACTGAATAAAAGATTTGGTTAAATGGCAGGCAGGTGAACCGAGAGTGGTTTGCTTACCGGCTTTTTTATGTAAAAAATCAATGCAAAATGATGAAATAAATTTACAAATTAGTAGAATTATGTTAACCTACAAATTGAGGTATTTTATATCTTTTTGAGAAAAAACGCAAAAAGATAAATGCCCATGTAGCAAATAAAATTTAAATTATATGTACGAAAGGAAATAAACCATATGACTATTGTGAGGGCCGATAATACTGATCTTCGGGAGATTTTAGATCTTCAGTACATGGCGTATCAAAGTGAGGCAGCTCTATTTGGAAGTAAAGACATACCTCCGCTTAAGGAGACGATATCCGAACTTGAGGCAGAATTCGAAAAAGGAATAATTCTGAAGATGGTCGATGATAAAGGAAATATCATAGGATCAGTACGCTCTAAGTCTAATGAGAATACAGTATATATCGGTAAGCTTATGGTACATCCGGACGAACAGAAAAAAGGATATGGTAAAAAGCTTCTTGTGCTCGTAAAGAGTTCAAAACGCTTATTTGGATAATACCTTTCTATCTCGCAAAGAAGCTTTTTACCATATCCTTTTTTCTGTTCGTCCGGATGTACCATAAGCTTACCGATATATACTGTA
>JAILEM010000037.1 GCA_024687745.1 Lachnospiraceae bacterium | reverse complement strand
TGTATTGATGCTTTTGGACAGGATGGTCGAGCTGATCGGAGATGAGGAGGTAACTCTGGAAGAGTACCTCGAGCTGTTAGACGCAGGCTTTGATGAAATAAGGATCGGTATAATCCCAAAGGATCAGGATTATGTGCAGATAGGGGACATAAAAAGGAGCAGGTTAAGGAATATTCGTGCGTTATTTTTTGTGGGAGTCAATGATGGTATAATACCTGCCAAGGCAAATAAGGGCGGGCTGATCTCTGATATAGAAAGGGAATTCTTAAGTCAGAATGCCGATGGTATTTCCGTCGCGCCGACTATCAGGGAAGAAGCTTATACCCAGAGACTGTATTTATATATGCTCATGGCCAAGCCTTCGGAGAAGATATTCATTTCTTACTCAAAGATAGCTTCTGACGGTACATCCTTAAAACCGTCCTATTTCGTAAAAACGATATGCGAAATGTTCCCGGATATCGAAATTGACTATTTAGGTCGCGACCCTCAAACCCCGGTATTTACTGAAAAAACCGCTTTTAAGGCTCTCTGCAACGGGATCAGGAACTATTACGAAGACCTTGAGAAAAATGAGGAGGAAGATCCAGAAAATGACGAAAATAAATACGAGACGTTATTAAAAACTTATATTTTAAATAACGGAGAAAAGGAAAAAAATGATAAGATAAGAGAGATTTTAAACCTTATCGATGATGCCTTCAACGACTATGAATACAAAAGATCCGATCTTTTGGATGAAAGCATCGCCCATGCATTATACGGAAACGAGATAAAAGGAAGTGTAACAAGGCTTGAGAATTATGCTTCCTGTGCATACAGCCATTTCATAAAATACGGACTTAAGCTTAAGGAAAGGGAAGAGTTTTCCTTTGAAGCAAAGGATATGGGAATAGTTTTCCATGAGGCTTTGATGAACTTCGGAAAGCTGCTAAAGGAGAGGAATATAAAGTGGCAGGAGCTTGATGATGATCTTTCTGCACCTCTTTTGGAAGAAGCAGTTGAGAGAACTATGGGCAGCAATGATAATTCGATCCTGTATACGAACTACAGAACAGGCTATCTTAAGGAAAGGATAAAGAGGATAACGGGAAAAACCATCAGCACGCTGACTTATCAGCTTAAGAAGGGTGAATTCAGACCGGGTGAGTTTGAATACGCATTTTCCGCCGGTAATTCACTCTCATCCTTAAATATTAAGCTTGACGGGAACAGGGCCGTACGGCTTTCCGGGCAGATAGACAGATATGATATATGTGAGGATGAGGAAAATATCTATATAAAGATAATGGATTATAAGTCCTCTAAGAGAGATATCGATCTTCTTGCGGTATATAAGGGATTACAGCTACAGCTTGTCGTATATCTAAATGCAGTCACTGAGATCATTGAGAATAATAATCCTGACAGCGAAAAGAACATAATTCCCGCAGGGATCCTTTACTATCACATTGATGATCCGCTGGCAGAAGTTAAGAATCTGGAAGATGAGGAAGGCGCAGGGGATGCTATTCTTAATAAGCTTAAGATGAGCGGTCTTGTAAACAGTGACCCGGATGTTATCAGGCTTATGGATAAGGAGCTTGATAAAGATAATAAGAAGAAGTCGGATGTCATTCCCATCACACTTAAGAATGACGGAACTCCTTCTGCGACATCTAAAGGCATATCAACCGATGAATTTAAGGTTATGTGCAGTTACATAAATTTAAAGATAAAAAAGATGGGAGAGGAGATCCTCTCAGGTAACATAGCCATTAAGCCAAACGGTGTAAAGGATGATAAAGAAGCCTGTAAATACTGTGAATATAAGCATATATGCAATTACAGAGAGGACTCTGACTCAATGGATGATGGCGAGGATGATACAGAGAATGCTGAGAATGAAGCTCAGGGAAGGTCTGATAAGGAAACTTCCCCTTCAGCTGAAAAGGACGGTACAGGCAGCAATATAAAGAAGAATCTTTCAAGGGATGACATAATAAGTGCGATGAAGGAAGAGACAGATGGGAAAGATTGAATTTACAAAGGAACAAAAGAAGGCAATAGAAACAAGGGATAAGAATATTCTCGTCTCTGCGGCCGCCGGTTCGGGAAAGACCGCGATACTGGTCGAGAGGATAATAAGAAGGGTTACGGACAAAAAAGATCCCGTAGATATAGACAGGATCCTTGTGATGACCTTTACCAGGGCCGCAGCAGAGCAGATGAGGGAGAAGATATTAAATGCGATCGAGGATAAGAGAAAAGAGGATCCGTTTAATACACATCTTCAAAAACAGGAGGCTCTCATATATACAGCCCATATTTCAACCATACACGGATTCTGTCTGGATGTCCTTAAGAATCATTTTAATGAATCAGGGATCGATCCGGATTTCAGAGTGGCAGATGAGGGAGAGACAAAGCTATTAAAAGCAGACGTTATGGAAGAAATTCTTGAGGAGGCATACGAGAAGGGTGATGAAAATTTCATAACACTTTCGGAGTCAGTTGCCTCAGGGAAAAATGATAAAGCACTCGAAGATACGATAATGGATGTCACGAAATATTCAATGTCCTATCCCGAGCCTGAAGAATGGCTCGAAAAGTGCGTAAATACCTATGAAAGCTTCGCCACAGGTGATATTTCAAACAATAAAAACCTGAAATGGCTCCACGAAGAGATCAGGAAAAAAATAGAGGATATTAAGAGAATAAGTGAGTCTTTGATCGAATTTATCAGAGATTCCGCAACACTTGAGTCCTATGAGCCGACTATCGAAGCGGATATCTCAATGTATGCCGGATTATTGGAGAAAACATCTTATTTTGATTTAATAACCGAACTGCAGAAAATCAAGTACGTCACGCTAGGATATGATAAAAACGGTAAAAAAGTTAAATGTGAAATTAAACCTGATAAAGATGAGAAAACATATGTACAGGAAACCAGAAAAAAATGTAAGGATTTTCTTGATAAGATAATAAACAATATCAATGGTTATGATGAAGAAAAAGAAAAGGAGCATGTAAAACATACTGAGCCTAATGTCAGAACGCTTTGTGATCTTGTAAGAGCCTTTATGGACCGTTACAGGGAAAAAAAGGAAGAGGCGCATATACTTGATTACAATGACCTTGAACACCTGGCAATAAAGGTATTTAAGGGAAATGACGGAGCCATCGCTGCTGAATACAGGGATCTTTTTGAAGAAATATATGTGGATGAATACCAGGATTCCAATCTTGTCCAGGAGGAGCTTATTAACCTCATAAGCCGTAAAAACAATGTGTTTATGGTCGGAGACGTAAAACAGAGCATCTATGGGTTCAGACTGACAAGGCCTGAAATGTTTATGGAAAAGTATGAGAAATATCAAAATGATGAGAGTTCAGCCGATACCGTGATCGACCTTAAGCATAATTTCAGGAGCAGGCCTGAGGTACTTGATTCGGTAAATGAAGTCTTTGGGTCTGTTATGCATAAGGAAAATGCTGATATAGAGTATGATGATAAACAGAAGCTCATCTTTGGTATGAAGGCTTATGAGGAGCTCCCGTCAGATAATGACAGGACTGAGCTTATTCTCATAAACAGAGACGAGGAGATCGGTAAAACCGAGCTTGAGGCAGAGGTAATAGCAGAACGGATAAAGACTCTTATGAGAGAGATGAAGGTTTTTGATTCTGATGATAAGAACGGAAGGGCCTTAAGATACAGCGATATAGCTCTTCTTCTAAGAAGTACCAGAGGCTCCGGCATATACAAAAGGATCCTTGAAAAGAATGCGATTCCGGTACATGTAATGAATGACGAGGGTTATTTTGAAGCTAAGGAGGTAGCAATCCTTCTTGATTATTTAAAGATCATAGACAATCCGCTTCAGGATATTCCTCTCGCTGCTGTCCTTAAAAGCTGGTTCTGCAAGATGAGAGAC
>JAILEM010000020.1 GCA_024687745.1 Lachnospiraceae bacterium | reverse complement strand
ATCTCTCCCTTACAGGCATCGATATTCCAGTTGGGCAGTAAATGAACCACCGGGATATCATCTCTCCATATACTCTGGTAGAAATAATAACCGTCCTTTTTGTAGCCGCAGGTATCAAGCACACCTGCACAGGATGATCTTGAGGGCCAGTGTGCTTCTCCGAGGTAATCGATCCCTGTCCACATAAAATCACCGCTGACAAAATCATGGACCATGGTATATCGTAAAAGCCTGCCCACGATCACCGGAGCATAAAAGTATGGATAGGTTCTCCACCCCGCATACTCTTCTGTCTCAGTCTGGTATTCGTCTCTTATACCGCCGATCCCCGTATTCTCCGTACCTATGACACACCTGTCGGGATGCTTTATCTTATCGTCACCATAGAGCGTCTCTGCTCTTTCCCTCCACCTTCCGACATAATTATATCCGACTACGGAAAGCTCATCGAGGAACTCATCCTTAGCTTTATCGGGTTCTGCCTCGATATTATCATTGGCCTGTGTTATGGGCCTGCTGGGATCATATTTATTAACGATCTCCTTCAGGTGTTTGACCGTCTTATAGCCATCCTCACTTGTCTGGTCAGGGACCTCGTTGCCTATGCTCCACAGTATTATTGATGGATGATTCCTGTCACGCTTGAGCATTGTAACAAGATCCTCCTCGTGGCATTCCTCGTAATACTCGGAATACCCCCTGCTCTCATTGGTATTGCTTCCAAGGTCCTTGGATTTCATATGTCCCCATTCATCAAAGGCCTCATCCATTACCATAAGTCCTATATCATCACAGATATCAAGGATCTCTTTGTCGGGTGGGTTATGTGCCATCCTCACTGCATTGGCACCCATATCCTTAAGTCTCAGAAGCCTTCTTTCCCATACCTCGGGGGGAACGGCTGCACCAAGGCATCCTCCGTCATGATGCACGCATACTCCGTTTATCTTCACTCTTCTTCCGTTTAAAGAAAACCCCCTGTCCCTGTCAAAGTCTGTCGTCCTTATCCCCGTCCTTACATCCACAGTATCGATCACCTTATCATCCTCATAAAGGCTGACTCTTACCGTATAGATAAATGGGTCATTTATATCCCACATATGAGGATCTAAAATGATGAATTCCTCCCTCCGGGTATTATCCTTAAGCCTTGTCAGCTTACCCTTATAAACCCTTTTACCTTCCTTATCATTGTCCTTACCTTCCGATGTATCATTATTTAAGCATACACTTCCTGACTCAAACATTTCCACACAGATCCCTGTTCTGTCATTTAAGCTTCCTTCTGTATCTGTTTCAACAGATATGACAGCTCCCTCCCCTGACATCCTTGTCCTTACACAGACTCCGTACTCTGCTATATGAACCTTATTAAGGGCCATAAGAAGCACATTCCTTGTTATTCCCGACCCCGAATACCATCTCGAATTGGGCTGTGCGGAATTATCCACCCTGACACTTATCTCATTCTCTCTCCCGTCTTTATACAGATATTCGTTTATCCTGATAAGAAAGGGAGTATACCCGTAGATATGCCTTTTTACATGAACACCGTTGATACTGACATCCGCTGCCATGTATACTCCTTCAAACCTTATATAGATATCCTTTTTTTCAACTATCCCGGGAGCGATCCTAAAGCATTTCCTGTAAAATCCGATCCCTGTTTCCACATAACCGCCCGAACCGCAGGATGCGGCATTTTCATCAAAAGGATATTCAAGACTCCAGTCATGAGGGAGTTCCACCTCTCTTTCTTCACCCTCATCCATTTTCCCGCTCTTTGTATGGCAGAATTTCCATCCCGAGTTAAAGCATACAATTTCTCTTCCGTCCGTATTTTTTAAATATTGCATCTCAAACCCTCTGTTTTCCTTTTATTTAAGCCTTATGCGCTTATGATAAGGGCCGGTCATGCTATGGCCGGCCCATCTTATCTCCAAAACCTGCTTTACCGCTTTATCTTGTTGCTGCCCAGGCTTCATACTGGGTTTTGAACTCATCCTTTATTTCCTGAAGACCTGCCTCGTTACACTTATCAAGCATTTCTGTAAGCGTAGCGTCCACATCATCCACAAGACCTAACTCAAGCATGGGAACATACTCGGCAAGAACAGAGTTTACGGCTGACTTGTATGAAGCGACATTGGTATCATCAAATACAAAGGTTATAGTCGGGTTCATCTTTACTCTCTCAGCCCATGCATCTGTTATGAGCTTCTCTCTTTCGGGAGTTCCTGCCTCCTCAAGGTCACCGTTCTTTACGGCCCATGAAGCCGAAACAGTCATTGCCGGGAAGTTGGATGCATTGTCAAGCTCTGTATAAGCACCGTTTTCATCTATTGAATAATGCTCCCCTTCTATTCCGAGAAGTATAAGTCTGTTGATGTAGGTATCACACTTCATAAGATCAAGTACCATTGCTGCTCTTTCGGGATTCTTTGATCCTGCGGGTATAGCCATATCATTGTTCGAGTAAGCCTCAGCCTGTACAAGGTTATCTGTTGTAAGATCATAAGCCATGCAGCTTACGCCCTCAGTCTGCTCAGCCTGTTCCATATAAGTGAACACAGAGGCATTCCATGCTATTGATGCACCCTGAAGATTACCAAAGGCATCATCATCGGTAACCGTATTTGTAAGTGCACTTCTGCTCCAGCAGCCCGCATCTGCCATTTCCTTCATATCCTGTGCATAATTTTTGAACTCATCAAATTCATATGCGAGCTTGATATCATCAGCTGCGGGAATACTTCCGTTAAATTTATACATCATATCGAAATAATCACTGTCAAGAGCAAGGAAGGTATCTGTCTGCTGACGGTAAACATCCCAGAGCTCATTATTGTCAGTAGCTGCCGCAAGAGCATAGATACCGCTCTCAGGGGTTTCCTTTTCGGCAACAGTGAGCATAAAGTTTTTATAATCATCCCAGTTTGCAAGTGATGATATATCATATTTATCAGCGATATCCTGTCTGATCGCAACTATCTTGCCCATAGGCTGCGCAACGTTAGAGGGAACTGCGATAGTCTTACCTGCAATAGTTGTTTCATCCCAGCTTTCAGGATGCTGGTACTTTGTTGTAAGAGGCATATATTTTGCCCTGAAATCCTCATTGAGCTCTAAGAAGGATCCCTTTGCAGCCTCTGTATACATATAACACCATGGAGCTGTGAAGATAAGATCCGCATCATTGCCGGTAAGGACCAGTGAATACATGGTCTGATAATCAGACCAGCTCATGAATGTGGTAGCTATCGATGTATTGTAGGGAGCTAAATATTCATTTATGAGCCCCTCTACCTTTTCCCAGTCATTTGGCGTATCACCTATGAGATACATATTTACCGTATAAGGACTGCCAAGATCTGTCGATGCATAAAGCTCAGGACTTGCCTTTATCTCACCCTCACCTATCGCTGCGGGAAGGCTTGAGAGATCTGCCGAAGGCAAAGCACCCTCAGCACCGCTGTCGCTGCTTTCCGTTTCTGTTGCTACAGCACCCTCCGCACTGCCATTATCCTTTGATCCTCCTGAACATCCTGCAAGTAATGATACTGCCATACATGCGCATAACAAAACTGATATTACTCTTCTTTTCATTTTCATCCTCCTTGTTTTTAAGCTTATACTTATATCCCTGACATCAGCCCTTTACGGCACCGATGGTAAGACCTTTGACAAAATATCTCTGTACGAAAGGATAGAGAAGAACTATGGGTCCTGTCGCTATCACCGTCATCGCCATCTTCATACCCTCAAGCGGCACAGAGGGAAGCGCTATCCCTGATTTCTCGGCAACCAGTCTCATGGCCTCCGCGCTTCCTAACATCCTTTGCAGATAATACTGAAGTGTAAACATATTTTCCTCGGTTATATAGAGCATACAGTTATACCAGTCATTCCAGTAGGCAAGCGCCGAGAACAGGCCAAGAGTTGCTATGAGCGGCTTGCTTAAGGGGATTATCAGCCTCAGGAATATGACCATATCGTTAGCTCCGTCTATCTTTGCGGATTCTGTTATTGCGGCCGGGATCCCTGTCATAAAGGACTTTGCAATTATCATGTTCCATACCGAAAACATGAGCGGAAGAAGTATCCCAAGGAAGGAATTCTTAAATCCCAGATACCTGACGCAGAGTATGTACCAGGGTACCAGTCCTCCGTTAAAAAGCGTTGTGAAGAAAAAGAAAAACGAAAACTTATTTCTCCACGGAAAATCCTGTCTTGATAATACATATCCCGTCATCGTGGAAAGGAATATGGCAAGAAAGGTTCCTACAAGGGTTACCGATATCGTCACTCCGTATGCCTTGAGGATGGAGACCGGATTTTTAAGGCAGAGGGCGTAGCTCTGAAGATCGAAGCCTCTTGGTATCAGAGGATATCCATCCCTTATAAGTGATGCTTCCGGTGTGATGGAGGCTACTATGATCAGATAAAATGGCATAACACACATCAGTGCAAAGATACCGATCAGAATGATCCCCAGTATGTTTACCGCGATCTTATCCTTACTTAAATGAATCCTATGATCAAATCTTCTCATTCCAATATCTCCTGTCATACAGATGAATTTCTAATACAATGCGTAATCCGGATTGAACTTCTTAACAAGATTATTACATATCGTTATCGTTATGAAGCAGAGTACCGACTGATACAGACCCGCCGCAGCTGAAACGCCGATATTTCCGTCATTGATGAGCAATCTGAACACATAGGTATCAATAACATCAGTCACCGGAGTGAGGATCGCACTGCTCTTTACAGTCTGATAGAACAGACCGAAATCACCCCTGAAAATATTTCCTATCGCAAGAAGCACAAGGACCATCATGGTCGGTACCAGAAGCGGTATCGTTAAATACCTTATCTTCTGCCATTCGTTAGCCCCGTCGATCGATGCTGCCTCATACATTTCCTGATCCATTCCCGTGATCGCGGCAAGATACACGACCGATCCGTATCCTGTCTGCTTCCAGACCTTAAGAAGTATAAGAACTGCAGGCCAGGCAGCTGCGGTATTGTAAAGATCAAAGGGCTTGCCGCCAAAAGCAGTGATTATATGATTGAAAACACCTCTTTCATAGTTGAAGATGTTATACATTATGGCTCCTGCAACAACCCAGCTTATAAAGTATGGAAGGAACATAAATGACTGGGAGACCTTTTTGAAGAGTTTGCTAATTATCTCGTTTAAAAGGATCGCACTTCCCATCTCGAATATGACGCCGAGAAAAATAAAGGCGATATTATAAAGAAGGGTATTCCTTGTGACCATCCCAAGCTTTCCCGATATCATAAGGGCCTTGAAATTGGCAAGTCCGTTCCACGGAGACCCGTATATACCGCCCGCATACTGATAGTTCTTAAAGGCAAGTACGATACCTGTCATCGGCACATATGAAAAGATCACAACATATACTGTCGCCGGCAGCAGCATGAGCAGTAACATCCAGTGCTTCCTTGCCGTCTTAAGAACAGAGTTTTTCTTCTTCATGGCTTTCTTCCCCATAATGCATCTCCAAATCCTTAAATTTGTATTCTTTTCAGAACTTAAAAAAATTTTAATTCCAAAAATATGCTATATCAATGTCATCCACGGGTATGCTATAATTATTTTGTATCAAATATGGGAATGGGGTAATCTGAGATCGGACATGGAGAAAACAGCAAAAGAACAGTTACCAAAATACGATAAAGCTCCGGATATTATAAACGAACAGATAACAAATGGTCAGAAAGGACCGGAAACATACAGGCAGGAAGCTGAGGCTATCGAAAAGATACTCTCCTCCGTCTCTGAAGATAAAAAGGCCTTCAGCGTACTGGATCAGGGTAAGGATGCTCCGTCCCTTTACAGGATCAACGCCCCCTACCAGATAACCTATGAGTACTGCAGCGGAGAAAAGGATGATGATTATCTTAATATCTTAACACTCTACGAGGCAGGCTCCATGTTCCACCAGG
The DNA here is from genome assembly GCA_024687745.1 of Lachnospiraceae bacterium. Taxonomy (GTDB): domain Bacteria; phylum Bacillota; class Clostridia; order Lachnospirales; family Lachnospiraceae; genus UBA2868. Next base: position 16,212 of record JAILEM010000020.1, on the reverse strand, counting down.
AATCGGTCGGTCTTCACAACAGATATCACTTTATAAACCGTCCTCCGCACTATCATGACTATTATGAATTCATGATAGTTCTTGAGAGCAGCATCATACAGCAGATCGAAGGAAACAATCATACCTATCCTGCCGGAAGCTGCTGTCTTATAAACAGAAATCTCTGCCACAAGGAATATTATTACCCCGGTGCAAGGGTTCTTTATATCGGGCTCTCCTTAGAGATGATAAAGGAGCTCTTCGGTTATATAGGGATCTCCAACATACCCGAGGAAAAAAATATCCTTGATACCGAGATGTACAGGTTCATCTCCTACGACCTCAAATATAAGAACAAGCAGTCCTACCTTGATTTTATCCCCCTGTATTCTAACAGGATCTCAGGTGAAAAACTCAAGACACTAACTGACAATATAATACACAGGCTCATGTTTCCAAGCTTTGGATCGTCCTATGTCGTTAAGGGCATGCTCTGCGAGATACTCTCCTACATCTCCTCGCCCCTTAACTATCACTGTACAACAGCGGAAATAAATGTTCAGAGCGACCGCCTTATCTTTTCAAGGATATCCCATCTCCTCGAAGAAAACGACGGAAGGCTCTCAAGAAAAGAGCTCTCGGATATCTTAAATTACAGTGGCGATTATATAAACAGGATCGTAAACAAATATTCCGGCAGATCGCTTCATGAATATGCCATGGGCTATACGATAAAAAAAGCCGCCCTCTGTCTTCAGACGACCGATATGTCGGTTTCGGAGATCGCAGCTTCCTTAGGCTTCACAAACCGCACTTATTTTTACAGGCTGTTTTCCTTAAGATACGGTTCAACTCCGGTCGAATACAGAAAACGTCATTCCATCACATAAATTTCTTAACAAATTATAAAAAATGATATACAATAATAAAAAATCTATAAATAAGGAGCAATACCATGAAAAATTTCATTGAGGAATTCAAAACCTTTATCTCCCGCGGAAGCGTTATGGATCTGGCAGTCGGTGTCATCATCGGTGGTGCTTTCCAGTCCATAATCAATTCTCTTGTTAATGATATCATCATGCCTATTATTACTCTTATAACCGGCGGAATTGATTTCAGCAACTGGTTCATCTCACTTGACGGTTCAAAGTATGCAACACTTGCAGCTGCACAGGAAGCCGGTGCATCAACTCTTAACTATGGAGTGTTCATTACCGCTGTTATAAATTTCCTGCTGATGGCTCTCGTTATCTTTGCCATTGTAAAGGGAATGAACAAGATAAGCGAAGTAGCTAAGAAGAAAAAGGATGAGGAAGAAGCAGCCGAGGCAGCAGAACCTTCAGCCGAGGAGAAGCTTCTCACTGAGATCAGGGATCTTTTAAAGAAATGATTCAATCATAAATAAGGAATCAAAAAAGCTTCCGCCATGATGATCCGTCATGGAGGAAGCTTTTTGATTTACCTTATTTTTATTTGCCTTATTTTATTTGCCGGATTTTAAACTTAAGCACCTGTAATTGAGCCAACTAATCCGATCAGGGTCAGCACGGCACCTACAACTATTGCCGCCAGGGCAAGATCATGTTTTTTACCGTCATTTTTATTTGCTGTCAGATCTATTATACCAAGGATCAGACCTATGACCGAAAAGCAGCACGAACACGACAGTATGAGTGCAACGATCCCCATAACACTCTGCCCCGTCTTTTGTTCGGGATTTCCCGAAGAGCTTCCCGTATCTGCATATCCGTCAGTATACTGTGTCTGATCTTCATAAGGGGCATTTGAATATGCACCTTCATTTGGATCCTGATATTGATCCGAATAGCCTCCTTCATTCACATCAGCATAATTTGAAACATCTGACTCTGTACTCTCTATCCTTGATCCGCAGCTTTCGCAGAACTTTGCGCCGGGCGTAAGCGGAGCGCCACAGTTTTCACAGAACTTACTCATCTTTACTCCTCCTTATTCCTTCCTTCGATATACACATTTTCGAAAATCAACACTGTAAAATCTGGGTGTTTACCTAAGACACCAAAAATCCTCTCCCTGAGGTAATTATGATAGAGTCGACTACAATCTCGCACAGTAGGCAGCTTTCACTAGTCATGCCTTTCATCCTCGTTATCATAGGTTTCACAGAACCTTGCCGCTATGGACGGAGCGACCTTAGCCGCATTAAGATGTGAGATATCCCCGTAGGACAATATCCTGAAGGAGGCGATCCCCTTTCTTCTTTCCTCTGTTACAACCCTTGTTACAGAGGTCGGTGCGGCTGCAAACCCATGCCATAGTACCATCGGTGATATGTGAAGCAGATGTGAGAGCATAACACAGGTCGATCCGAAATGGGCAAATATAACTATGTTGTCATCATTGGCCCTTGTGACCCTGAATATCCTTCCGTCATGAACATAACCGTGTTGCGCAAGGAATTCGTCAAATAAACCTGTGACCCTTCTGTATTCTTCTCCTACACTACCTTCCTCCATTATATCATTATCTGCAAAATTTTCATACGAATAAAACTCATCCTCTTTGGTCCAGTCCTGGGGAAGCCAGTCCCAGCATATCATTTTCCTGTCTTTGACATCGGGGCGGTTGATCCTTGAAGGGAACTCCTTGAGCCATTCGAGCTCCTTTGCCTCTATACCGTATTTATTACAGGTAAAGCTTGCCGTATCCTTGGCTCTGCCAAGTGAAGAAACATAACATTCATCGATCCGCTGACCCTGATCGAAGAAAAATTCCGCAAGCAGTTCAGCCTCCTTAAAGCCCTGCGCGGTAAGAGAATCTATGCTGTAATCGGGATCTCCGTGTCTTATAAAGATCAGTTTCATTTTATGATTTTCTCCTGTTTAAAAAAAACTGCCATTATGATATAATTTAATTGGGTTGGTAAACCCGTTTTCCTTTACTTACGGGTCGGGTGCAGGATTTATTTCCGGTATTCCGGCCCAATTTTTATGCCTTTTTTCTGTTCCTCTTTCTCTTAGCGTTAAGGATCATCAGATAGATGATCACAATAAGCGCCAAAACCCCGGCTGCTATCCCCGCGATGATATACAGCCTGTGATCCTTTACTATCCTGCAAACGGCAAATTCGACCTCATTCCCTCCATAAGTAAAGAGCTTGTACCTTCCAAAGCTTTTATAGCCTGTCTTTTGCCATGTACCGTTATTATTTATATATATCTCTATCTCGTCATCTTCACTTACAGGATGATATCTGAGAGTATGGAGCTGCTCTCCGTCTTCCGGATTCCTTACCTCAAAAACCTCTGAGACATTACTTAGCGGAATACCTATAGGCGCAACTATCTCAACGGATATTTCATCGTCCTCTGTATACTTCCCGTCTGTAAGGACTATGGATTGTCCGTCTTCTCTTAGTTTATCCCCTGCAAGAGTCGTAATATACCTTACCTCAGTAGCTTCTATCTCGATATCCGATACAACCCTGTCATAGTCACCCTCTTCCCACTTTATGTAGCAGTCCTCATCCTTTTTTACATCCGGATACTTACTGTTTTCAAGTGAGTCTCCGTAATTAAGATATGCTGCCCCTATATCCTCATCCTCCTCTGTAAAGGTAACAGTCATTGCCTCAAAATCCTGTGGTATACCCTCGATACTCATTAGCTCCTTATAGGATACCGGCTCTGCCTTACCCTGATAGCTTATCCTGTCCACTCCGCACAGTTCATCCGATACGAAACAGTTTCCCGTCAGTATGGCATCCTCCTCCTTAAAGCCTGCTATCGCACCGTAAAACCTGTCGGCCTCCTTAATATTCACAAGGGTATAGGAATCTGATATATTGCTGCACATTCCGCTGATACCGCCAACATACGAGCTTCCCTTAAGTACACCCTTGGATCTGCAGCCCTTTATGGTTGATAAAGACCTTCCCGCGATCCCCCCGAGATAATCGCCCGAATCGGAATAAATATTTCCGTAATTTGAACATCCGAGTATGGTACCCATCTCCATGAGCCCTGTTATACCACCCGTATAGCTTTTTACGGACCATACCTTTCCCCTGTTGGTATTGTCTCTGGAAACGCATTTGGATATATAACTTGAATTTGCGTTTGAGTCCTTAACCCCGGTCGCATCACTTTCAAGGTCGAAATCATAGTCGATAGCCATGGTACCTATGATACCGGCTGTATCTATATCTCCCTTTACGGTTCCCTGATTGATACAGGAAGCCACTGTACCGTCAATGCTGTTATCCGCCACATTTTCGGAGTTGTCCTCGTATTTGGTCGAGTAATCCATTTCAAGCGCTCCGTCCATGGCATCCGTGAACAGGAGCATCAGTGTATTAAACTGGTCGTTTACGGCAGAAAGGTCATTGATCATCACATCGGTCGCACCGCTCATTTCATTGTTCAGAAATCCCAGGTTATCAGAGATCCCCTGCATATTGATATTCAGTGAATTTGCCCTCGTCTGGTAATCACTCCCAAGCATGTTCATGCTTATTGCTCCCCTTGAGCTCAGGTCACCGATGATACTCTTTACTCCGCTACCGGCCTCAGAAAGCTGCTCTGCGCCGGTCTTTGCCTGGTCTATAGCCGCACCTATATCCTTTTGCTCTGCCTCGGCAACCTGCTGTTCATACTTTGCAAGTATCTCAGTCATAAGGGAAACATATTCCTTAAGATCCTCAGAATAGGTATGTCCGGGATGAGCCTTGCTGTACTGCTCCTCTGCATATACCTCTGAATATACCGCAAGATCCTTTTCGGCTGCAGCTGCCAGAGCTGTATCATATTCCGACTGATCCCCCTCCGATGCGGGATAATCCGAAGACTTTGTCCCGTCATCGTTAAAATGAGCCAGTCCGTCTATACTGTACTCTGTTCCGTCCTTTTCCATGCCTGAATACTTCGAATGATCGTAGGCATCATAGGCGCTCTTTCCCGGCCAGTCGGCTTTAATATAGGTTCCGTCCCCGTTGTCATGATACATATAGAGATCATGTTCCTTGTCATAATAGGATTTGGTGGCATCCCCCGTATCTCTTTCCTTATCCGTGAAAAGCCTCATATATGCGCTTCTGTTGGTTTCTGTCACATATTTTAAATAGCTCTCATATTCATTCGTGGCACTTTCCGCTGAATTTTTGGCATTATCATAAGATTCCTTATCGGAATCCGACATGTATTTATACACATCGGCATCATCCACGGCCTTTTTGAGCTCTGTAAAGGTATTTTTAAATGAAGTGGCTGCACCTGATGTCCTGTCAAGCACTCCGCCTGATTTACTGCTCTCATCCAGCACATACTGTATCCTTCCCAGAGCATCATTAGCTGCGGAAACCGCACCGTCGATAAAGGTGATCGTGGAATTTGCCAGATAATCGGTATCATCGAGAGCCTTATCGGCAAAGGCCTTTACGACATTAAGTCTCATAGTGATCGTATCGGAGGATGCACCCGCATCCTTTAAAGTAGTGTCAATACGGTCATGAAGGACATTTACATTATCGGTTATCTGCTTGATTATATCATCTGTAAGATCAAGCTGTACATAGGGCTCCGCCTGTCCGGTAATCCCTCCTATATCCTTTCTTCCCATGATACTTCCGAGATTGATGTTATTGTAAAGATACCCCGAGGTTCTCCCGGCGATTCCTCCGGTATTATATCCCACGTGTTCATATCCTATCTCTCCCTCGTTGATGCAGTTACATATCGCGCCAAGGGAAACTCCCGCTATACCGCCCGTATCTACAGGATTTGAATAGCGGTCGCTTTCTGTCTTCTCGGTATCACTGTCCTCACCAAACAATGACATCAGCTTTTCCTTGTAAACGGAAATATCCATATCTGCCAATGCCTTTGTGGCATCATCCATAGTGGTATTAACCTCTGCCTTATTGGTACAGTCCGAGATTCCGCCCGCATTTTCACCACAGACCCCACCGGTATAATTGTTTCCCTTTATCACTCCGTTGGATTCACAGTTTAGTATCAGGGCGCCTGCTTCATTAAAGCCGCATATACCGCCGACGTAATTATTTCCCTCCACGGTTCCCGTAAAGGTACATCCGTCAACTATACCGTAATTGTCACCGACAACTCCTCCGACTGCGATAGCCTTACTTGCAGGTTTGATTATCCCCTCAACATTAAGATCCATTACTATACCCGTGGGCTGAATAAAGCTGAACAGTCCGACATAACTGTCTTCTCCGCCTATTCCTATCCCTTTGATGGTATGTCCCCTTCCGTCAAAGATCCCGCCAAAGGTGGGGATCGGTTTGAACCCTGCCTTAAAAAGGGCTATATCCTTACTGAGTATTACCTTCTTGTTAACAGACCAGGTATCTAAGCTGCAGTTCTTTGAAAGCCTGTCTATATCCTCCGCCGTACTTATGATTATTTCTTCATATTCAACGGATTGAGAAGGCTGCGTGGGATCTTTGCTCATTGACTCCATCGCATCCAAAGCCTTGGTTGACTCATCGTCTGTGGTATTTATCCCTTCGTTCTCATCCTCTCCTTCATCTGCGGGGTTGATTATCTTTATCTCACTGTCACCTGAGGCAGGTCTGTTTTCCTCTGTGATCGCATAAACCTTTAACGGACTCTCAGTGATGAGCAGTGCAAATAATACAAAGAGGGTCATGATCTTCTTACTCATTCTTATCCACCTCCGCATCATCTTCATCTTCTTTGGATTCCTCTGTTTTATCAGACCTTTCAGGTTTTTGGGATCCTTCGTGTTTTTTTGATCTCTCCTGCTTTTCTGTCTTCTTATCCCCGGAATTTTTCTCCTTTGGAGTCTTATCATCATCCCCCGGCTTTTTCTCCTCCGGGACTATATCATCATCCTTTGAAGGAATATCTTCTATGGCTTCATCCTTCTCCTTATCCTCAAGGCTCAGGTATCCATCACCGCTCTCCGGATCATCCATACCTTCTAAGCTTGAAACATCCCCGCCCTCAACATAGGCGCTGATATCACCTCTTACTATCGCGTGCATGGTTCCTGTGACAACACCGTTTATCCTTCCTCTTACCAGACCGTCAACACGAAGTATACCCGATGCGGTCTTTGTTCTTATAGGCATGTTCATGATAAAGGCTGTCTTTGAGATTATCGTATCGCCGACAATAAGGATCTGAGGCAGAACAAACATTGTTATGAAGATTGAGATAAGTGTTCCCCGTCCAAGACACTGACCTATGTTAAAGATCGCAACATCAGATGTCAGCTGCCCGATGAGGATTCCCGCAAGAGCAAGCATGGTACCGCTCGTGATTATTGTCGGGAAAGCGGCATTCATAGTATCTATTATGGAATCCCGCCTTCTCATGGTAAGTCTGTTTTCCATATATCTTCCCGCGATAACGATGGCATAGTCGATATTTGCACCCATCTGGATGGACGAGACAATAAGATAACTCATAAAGAAAATATTATCCTTCATCAGGGTCGGAACAGAGAAATTGATCCATATACTTCCCTGGATGACGATGATAAGAAGCACCGGCATACCTGCTGACTTAAAGGTAAACAGAAGGACCACTAAGACGACAAGGATGGATACGATATTAACGACCATATTATCTCTTCCGAAGGTCTTCTGCAGATCATACTGGCTGACAGTCTCTCCGCAGACAAGCACCGTACCCTCATAATACTTATGAGAGATATCATGCATCTTATCAAGAAAGGCAAAGGTCTCCTCACTTTCCTCAGGGAGAGTCAGATACACAAGCATTCTGGAATAATTTTCACCCTGCAGCTGATCCCTGGCAAAGTTCATCTGCCTGTTTGCATCCTCTAAGGTTTCCATCAGCTCATCATCAAGCGTTACATAACCCTCATCCACCTCTTTATAGAGATACATAAACATATCGATAAGGGGAACACCGTATGATGAGAGTCCGTTGACGACCTTTGCATAGTTTTCATCATCAACCGCATATCCCGTATAAATAAGCTCAGCTATCTCATAATCTACCCCGATAAGTTCGGAGAACTGCCTCGGAGTCAGCTTATCGGTGAGCGTGTAGCCGTTCATCGCCTCTATATTGGCAAGTCCCATAACGGAATCAACTTCCTTATATGTCTCAAGCTCCCTTATCAGCATGGCCTCCTTATCATAATTCCCCGCAGGAACTATGAGTGCCACCATATTACTGTCGGTAAAGTTTTCCTCTATCATTTCAGAGGCGACCTGGACCGTATTCTTTAAGGGCGGCTCGATCGTGCTGTAACCATATACATAGGGACATTTACCCGAAATTATATAGGCTGCTATAATAGTGACCAGAAAGACCGGCGGGATAAAGAACCTGGTCGCATACGCAAATTTTCCTACGAAGGGTATCTTTGGAATGAAATTCTTATGCCTGGTCTTTTCCATGAGACCGGAAAAGAGCATTATGATACCAGGCATGAGTAAGAACACACCAAGGAGTGATAAAAGGATCGATTTTATGAGCACTATTCCCATATCAGGACCCATCTTATATTGCATGAAGGTCATCGCTATAAGACCGCCTATTGTGGTAAGCGAAGATCCCGATATCTCCGGGATCGACTTTGACAAGGCTATGATGACAGCCTCCCTCGGCTCATATAGAGCATGCTCCTCCTTATATCTGTTAAGGAAGATGACGGCGTAGTCAACTGAAAGAGCAAGCTGGAGAACAATCGTTACCGAATCGGAGACAAAGGATATGGTTCCGAATACAAAGTTTGAACCCATATGAAGAACGGCGGCAGCACCAAAGGTCAGCAAAAGGACAGGTATCTCCGCATAAGCCTCCGTTGTGATGAGCAATACCGACAATACCACTATTACGACCAGTACGGAGATAAGCTTCATTTCCTCGTTGATCTGCTCGGACTGGGTATCCCCGAGTGTGGTGGAAAGATAGGAATCATAGGGAGCTATAAGCTCCTTTACCTGATCGAGTAAAGTAAGACAGGTATCGTCTGATTCGGGATAATCAAAGGTTATGGAAAAAAGGGCCGAACCGTTATTATAGTGATCGGTAGAATCATCCAGATCCACACTGAACACTCCGTCGATCATTAATATCTTGTCCTTAATGGCTTCAGCCTGTGAATAGGATATATTTGCGATCATGACATTACAGGAACCATAGGTGATGAATTCCTCCTCCATCAGATCCAGACCCTGCCTTGTCTCGGTAGACTGTGGCAGATAATAGGACATTGAATTTTCAACTGACACCAGGTTCTTTGTAAAGACAGATGCGATCATCAGGATTATAAAGATAAGGAAGAACAGATTCCTTTTATCAACAATGAACGCACAGATCTTAAGCAAAGCCTGGTTAGAACCGTGTTCCGGCGTTTCTTCCTGCTGCATGAGAGGACCTCCGAATTTTTAATTATTTAAAATTCCAAAAATAATCAGGAGACTGTATCCATACCTACAGTCCCTGACTCATATTGATATTTATCACATTAGAATACTACCAATTTACTATCTCTAAATTAATAATATTTAAAAAATATATTAAAAAATTATTAAGCCATGATCTTGTCAAACAGGCTGAGCTGGTTGGACACAGGGAGCCCCTCTAAAAGTCCCAGCCTTTCAAGGGTCTCCATGACAGTCGAGGAAACCCTCGTCCTTTCCTGGAAATCATCCATGGACAGGAAGGGCCCGTCCTTTACTGCATCGGCCACTGAATCCGCAGCCTTTTCTCCGAGTCCGTCTATGGAATCAAGCCTTGGCATTATCTTACCGTCTATGATCTTACATTTATGAGCGTCAGCCTTAAAGAGATCTATGGGCATAAAGTCTAAGCCCCTTGCATACATCTCCTGGACCAGACGCATATCCCTTATCTCATCCTGTTCCTTTTTTGTAAGGCTTTCGGAAGGTCTGCTCTTATACTCATCAAGAATACTCTCCAGCTTATCCCTTCCCATACACATCTTCTCATAGTTAAAGGCACCGGCCCTTATCGAGAAAAAGGCAGTGTAATATGCCAAAGGATAATTTACCTTATAATATGCGATCCTCCATGCCATCATAACATAGGCTGCCGCATGAGCCTTCGGGAACATGTACTCTATCTTCTCACAGGACCAGATATACCAGTCGGGAACACCGTGATCTGTCATCTCCTGCTTCCATTCATCCCAGGCCTTCTCCTTGCCCTTTGCAACCTTACCCTTTCTCACAGATTCCATTATCTTAAAGGCCATACCGCTCTCAAGGCCCATATTTATAAGATACACCATTATATCGTCTCTTGTACATATAGCCGTAGATATCGTAGCCTTACCCTCTTTTATGAGAGTTTCGGCATTGCCGAGCCATACGTTTGTACCGTGGGAGAGCCCCGCTATCCTGACAAGATCGGAAAAAGCCTGCGGATCCGTATCGATAAGCATCTGCATGGCAAAATCAGTTCCAAACTCAGGTATCCCCAGCGTTCCGAGCTTACATCCCCCTATATCCGAGGGCTTGATGCCAAGGGCTTCGGTATTCTTAAACAGGGACATGACCTTCTGATCGTCAAGAGCCACCTCTGTGGGATCTGTATCTGTAAGATCCTTGAGCATTTTGATCATTGTGGGATCATCGTGTCCGAGTATATCAAGCTTCAACAGGTTATGATCGATTGAATGATAATCAAAATGCGTGGTCACTATATCCGTATCCATATCATTTGCCGGATGCTGAATGGGAGTAAAGGAATAGATATCCTCTCCAAGCGGCAGTACTATGATGCCCCCCGGATGCTGTCCGGTCGTCCTGTGTATACCCGTACATCCCATGGTTATCCTGTTGATCTCACAGGGTCTTTTCTGTATCCCTCTTTCCTCATAATACTTCTTCACATAACCGTATGCCGTCTTATCCGCAAGAGTACCGATGGTTCCGGCTCTGAAGGTCTGACCGTCACCAAAGATGACCTCTGTATATTTATGGGCCTTACTCTGATACTCTCCCGAAAAATTAAGATCTATATCAGGCTCCTTATCTCCGTTAAAGCCAAGGAAGGTTTCAAAAGGAATGTCAAATCCCTCCTTCGCAAGAGGACTCCCGCATACAGGGCAGATCTTATCGGGCATATCACACCCTGCCCTTCCGGCATAGGCCCTTACCTCTTCGGATTCAAAATCCACATAGTGGCATTTGGGGCAGAGATAATGCGGCGCAAGAGGATTGACCTCAGTGATCCCTGCCATAGTGGCTACAAGCGAGGAACCTACCGATCCTCTTGATCCGACAAGATATCCGTCCTCCACTGATTTCCATACGAGCTTCTGCGCAATAATATACATGACTGCGAATCCGTTTGATATTATGGAATTAAGCTCCTTCTCAAGTCTTTGGCTTACCTGTTCGGGCAGTGTGTCGCCATATAACTCATGCGCTTTTCTGTAGCATATATCCCTTAATATCTGATCGGAATTTTCTATGACCGGAGGACACTTGTCAGGCCTTACCGGTTCTATGACCTCCACCATATCAGCGATCATGTTTGAATTTTTGATGACTACCTCATAGGACTTCTCATAGCCGAGATAGTCGAATTCATTCATCATCTCCTCTGTTGTCCTGAAATATAACGGAGCCTGTTCATCGGCATCCTTGAAGCCCTTTCCGGCCATGATTATCCTTCTGTATATCTCATCCTCAGGATCAAGAAAGTGAACGTCACAGGTTGCAACGACCGGTTTATCATACCTTTCGCCAAGAGCGACTATCTTTCTGTTAAGATCCTTAAGATCATCCTCCGAATGGATATTTTCATGCTTTTCATCATGAATCATAAAAGCATTGTTTCCTATGGGCTGGATCTCAAGATAATCATAAAACTTAACTATATCTGCTATCTCTTCCTCTGTCTTCTCCTCGACTAAAGCCCTGAAAAGCTCTCCGGCCTCACAGGCGGATCCGATTATCAGCCCCTCCCTGTATTCATCAAGAAGGCTCTTTGGTATCCTCTGTACCTTATTGAAATATTTAAGATGGGACATGGAAACAAGCCTGTAGAGATTTATCCTTCCTGTCTCATTTTTGGCAAGGATTATTACGTGATAAGCCATCCCCTTTCTGATGACGTTATCGGAATCCTTAGCAAGGAGATTGACATCTTCAAGCGTTACCCTTCCCATATCCTTAAGCATCTTAACAAACCTGACATATATCTCCGCAGTTGCCCCCGCATCATCGACCGCTCTGTGATGGTTTTCAAGTGAGACATTAAGTGCCTTTGCCACGGTATCAAGCTTATATCTGTTAAGCTCACTTAAGAGTATCCTTGCAAGACCCACTGTATCGACGTAGGTAGGAGCATAATCTATTCCAAGGTCTGAGGCCTTCTGTTTTATAAAGCTGACATCAAACTTTGCATTATGGGCAACAAGCACTGAATCCTTTACAAAATCAAGGAATTCCGGAAGTACCTGAGTTATATAGTCGGCATCCTCGACCATCTCATCTGTTATCCCCGTAAGGCTTGTTATCCTGTACGGGATGGATCTCCTGGGGTTGACAAACCTTGAGAACCTGTCGGTTATCTCTCCGTTTACAACCTTTACCGCACCTATCTCTATTATGGAATCCTTAACAGGTGAAAACCCTGTTGTCTCAATATCAAATACAACACAGGAATCTAAGATCGTATGATCAGAGGGGTTTATGCACGGAGGCCTGTCATCCACAAGGTATCCCTCCATTCCGTATATGACCTTGAAATCGGGATTTGTTTTATTGATATCCTGTACCGTATGAAAAGCATCTATAAAGCCCTGGACGACACCGTGATCCGTTATCGCCACGGCCTTGTGTCCGTAGGATGCAGCCCTCTTTACTATATCCTTTACATCACTCACACCGTCCATATCACTCATCTTTGTATGGCAGTGAAGCTCGACCCTCTTTTCATGTGCATCATCAAATCTGCTGCTTCCCGAGCTTACAGGCTCTGTCTTCATGATCCCGTACACATTTCCGATACTGTATTCTCCGTCAAATTTATCAAGACTTGCCGCACCGTGTAAGAGGATCGAACAACCCTCATACACATTTTCAAAGAATCTTTCCCTCTGCTCCTCCCTCGGGAAAAGCTTTACGCTTATCGTATCCGTAAAGTCTGTGATATCGAATATAACAAGCAGATGTCCGGACTTTGTGTCTCTTTTTTCAAGCCTTATCACCTTTCCCCTTATCGCAAAATCACCGATGACATTATCCATATTTGCGATCGGGGTGGGTTTAATATCAAATTCTCTTCCGAATATAACATTGGGATTATCGGATACGGAGCCCCTGAAGGACCCTCTTGAATATCCTCCCTTTTTGCGCCATTTTTTATCTTCTCCGCCCGGAGTCCTTCCTCCCTTTTTCACGGTTTTATTTTTCTCCTTACCCTCTTCAAAACCTGTTATCTTATCTTTACCATCTTCCTCAGCTATCAGGACGTTCTCATCTTCCTTAGCGCTTTCTTCACTCTTTTTGGAAGCCATACTCAGCTCCCTCAGCGCACCCTTGAGCTTGTCCTCCCGGGTTATATAGGATTCCCCGACCTCCATGTTCTCATATTCATAGACGACGGAAACAGGCCTGTTAAACCTTTCGGTAAAGACCTTTTCAAAAATATGATCTATCTCCTTTTCAAAATATTTATCAAGGCTTGAAATATCAAGAGTCATCCTTATCCTGTCCTCCCCCGGATAGTCGATACGACCCTTTGACAATACATAATGCAGGAAGGAATCATAATTCTTTATCTCTTCATAAAGAGAATCCTTATATTCCTTCATAATGGTTTCCACATCATAATTGTCCGGTAATAAAAAATGCTCATATATCCTTACAGATAATGAGCTGCCTGCAAATAACTGTCGTTTGATCTCAGCCTCGACTTTTTTGATATCATACCTGTTTATAAGATGATCGCTGACAAGAAAAACCTTTATGATATCATTTGATCTGTTTCTGATAATATGCTCTATGACTGTATCTTCAAATATCTCCGTCAGCTCTCTGTTAAGCTTCAGGGTTTTAAAAGCGTCAAAGAACATCCTCTCTCTTTCACACTTAACATCCATTATTCTGCTCCCAATTATCCAGCTCGTATTTAAGGGTTGAAAGAAGCTCGTCCTCGGGAATCTTTTTGATGATCTCCCCGTTCTTTATCAAAAGTCCGACTCCCTTGCCTCCCGCAATACCGATATCCGCTTCCTTAGCTTCTCCGGGCCCGTTTACAACACAGCCCATAACGGCAACCTTTATATCCAGATCATATCCCGCGGTAAGATTTTCCACTTCATTTGCAAGACTTATAAGATCTATCTGCGTCCTTCCGCAGGTAGGACAGCTTACAACCTCTATGCCTCCCTTTTTAAGCCCCAGCGTCTTAAGTATCCTTTTGGCTGATACGATCTCCTCTATGGGATCACCTGTCAGAGACACCCTTATCGTATCACCTATCCCTTCATTCAATATGATCCCCAGACCGACAGCGGATTTGATATTTCCCGATCTTACCGTTCCTGCCTCCGTGATCCCAACATGAAGCGGATACCTGCATACGGGAGCGAGCTTTTCATGCGCCTTTATACACATAAGGACGTCGGAGGATTTGATACTTACAACTATCTCATCATAACCAAAATCCTCTATCATCCCGACCTTGTCAAGAGCGCTTTCCACAAGTCCGTCTGCGGTAACGCCATGATATTTTTCGATAAGCTCCTTTTCAAGAGACCCCGAGTTAACCCCGACCCTTATTGGAACCCCGGCATCTGATGCACAGTCCACAACAGCCTTAAGCTTTTCTTTCCCGCCGATATTCCCGGGATTGATCCTCACCTTATCAGCTCCGTTTTCGATGGCGGCAATGGCCATTTTGTAGTCAAAGTGAATATCCGCAACAAGGGGGATACTGATGCTTTTCTTTATCTCCCTTATGGCCTTTGCAGCCTCCATATCGGGCACGGTGCACCTTATTATCTCACAGCCTGCTTCCTCAAGCCTTAAGATCTGTTTGATGGTCGCCTCAATATCGTCTGTCTTTGTATTTGTCATGGACTGGATGAGTATCGGATTGCCTCCTCCTATCACCCTGTTCCCTATCTTTACTGTCCTGGTGTTATCCCTGTAATTCATCAGTACACTACCCTGTTTCTGCCGGACTCCTTACCCATATAGAGCTTCTTGTCGGCATTATTTATCGTCTCATCTGTCCCCATCGTCGAAGACATCTCGTCAAGTCCAAAGGTCATCGTCAGCTTGAATCCCGTTCCTTCATACACAAAATTGTATTTTTCGACGGAATGCCTTAATTCCTCAAGACATACATAGGCATGATCGGCATTCATGTTCTTGAACACAAACAGGAATTCCTCTCCTCCCCATCTGGCAACATAACCCTTATCGATCATGTAATGTTCAAAAATATATGAGATCTTCTTCAGCACATAGTCTCCGCAGTCATGCCCATAGGTATCATTGACCTTTTTAAAGAAATCTATATCTCCTATCGCGATCGAGACAAGGTTGTTACTGCTCTCATATCCTGATTCGATCTCCTCGAGTATACCTGTTATATTCCTTCTGTTCATCAGTCCTGTCAGCGGATCCGAATCGGCCATTTTCTTAAGCTTCTGTGCATATTGATAGAGCTTGCTCTCCGTCTTTGCAAATTTGAAGGAAAAAGCCGCACCGTTGATGATCACCAGTAAGGTTGTCATCAGCATATTAAAATAAAGCACAAAATAACTGACATCCTCGACATTCTCCCTCCTGTTGAAAAGAACGAGCACCACAAAGGTCATGAAAAAATCAAACAGAACATATAGGATCTTTGTCTGCCTTGCAGATGTGGTATTAAAGAAAAGCGCAAGGATACCTATGGAAATAAAGAAATAGTAATTTGAATGAGGTGAGAAATAATAAATACCCATCAGCCCGATCACTAACAGTGTCAGGTGATACACATGCATGGCTACCATAAGCCTGCCGCCGTATGTATAACTGATCATTATGATAAAGGCAAGGATCAAAACAACAAGAGTCCCGGCAAATGCTGTCTTTCCCGTGATGAAACAATACGCACTCAATACGATCGAATATAATATCATCAACAGGCCTGAGCCCCTGAGCATATAAGCCAGAGTATCAGATTCATCTTCAGATTTAGTCGCTGATAAAAAGCTCTTTTTGATCCTTTCAAAAAAATCCATGACGAAAAAAACTCC
>JAILEM010000013.1 GCA_024687745.1 Lachnospiraceae bacterium | reverse complement strand
ATCAGGCTGAGTGATGGCATATTTTGCGACATAACTGTAACCGAGATTATCATAAAATGATATATTACTTACGATACCGTCTCCGGTAAGCTGTGTTGAATTCTTATCGATGATCCCCGAAAAATACGCTTTGGTAGTTGCCGCCGGCTCTGCGGTCATATTTGCGGCAGACATTATCCTTAAAGGTGACACCGTATCCTTCTTTATAAGATCGGGTCTGTTAGGATCCGGCTGCCAGCCCATTACATTAAAACCGTTTGAAGTCATGGCAAGGTTTCCTGCGCCGTCTACATAGAAGGCTCCGGCCCTTGTAAAATAATTCTGGGATCCGCTGTTTACTATAAAGAAGGAATCTCCCGATATCTGTATGTCAAAGGGATTACCCGTTGACTGTGAGGCACCTTCTGTCGCTACACTTGTGTTTATTGCTGCGGTCGAAACACCGAGACCTATCTGCTTTGCGTTGATACCTCCACGTCCCGTATCCTGGTTTGCACCCGATGCATTCTGTGTCGTCTGATACATAAGCTCCTGGAACGTAACATTACTTGATTTAAATCCGACCGTATTAACATTTGCTATATTATTACCTATTACATCCATTCTTGTCTGGTGGGTCCTAAGACCTGCAACACCAGAGAAAAGTGATCTCATCATAATGAGTGGCCTCCTTTTTCTGAATCTGATCCCTTCTGTCGTTCGGGGATCCTTAAGCCTCCCTAAGGTCCGGCTTGTTGATTGACTTGTTTCCTTCAGACTATCACGGCTCCGTCTATGTTTGTGAATACATTTTCGTCTGCCTCTGTCTGATCCATTGCCGTGATCACCGTATTGTTTTTTGCATTTACGATGAATGCAAGCTGATCCATGATCACGAGTGTTTCATTGATTCCCTTCTGATTAGCCTTCTGCATCCCTGCCTGTAATCTGAAAAGCTGATCGTTTGACAGTTCTATATTCCTGTCATTTAATCTCACGGAAGCATGTTTTGAAAACTTTAATCCCTGCTCTGATAATGTTCCGGCTTCCCGCTTTTCCTTCAAAATGCCGGCAAAGCTCTTACCCTCTTCTGTTACTTCTGTCTTTGCCTTACTTCCTGCATCACTTAGGTACTTAGAGGCTGTTTCTTCGATTGAAGGGTATTGACTGTTGACGTTTAATACTCTCATCTTCTCCTCCTATACATAAGTACAAACCCTTAGTTACGGTCATGCCCCTTCTGTTGCCTCTGCCGTTTCAGTCTCTGTCTCTGCCTCGGAATCATCAGATGACTCATTTCCCTCCGATGCTTCACTCACTGCTGTAAGAGCTGCCATTCTCTGTGCATATTCCTTGTAAAGATCGATATCATCCTCCGAAAGGAAGGTCTTCTGATAATCGGTCATATCGTTATATACCTGTGTGAGATTATCAATGACATCCTTATAGGTTGTTGTAAGTTCGGAAACGCCGGGCAGCTTATTCATGGAATTTACAAAGGATGCTGCAAGTGTTCCGGCATTGGCATAATCCTGATCGAAGGATTTTGTAATATCATCGACCGAATAAAGCTCTCCTCCAACGGATACATATGCCTTATTGTTTTCATAGGTCACATAATCCACTGTTCCGGCTATCGTACTCGCTTCACCGGTATTCTCATCCTCATGAGTTATCTCCACATACTGTCCGACAAGGGCGGATGCTCTCTGAAGAGTCATCGAATTGGAAAGGTTCTGCATCTCTTCGAGCTCCGAGAACTGTGCAAACTGTGTAACGTACTCTGTGTTTGACTGTGGTTCCAGGGGATCCTGGTACTTCATCTGTGTAACGAGAAGCTGCAAAAATGCATCCTTGTCCATCGAGCTGTTGCCGGTCTTTTTTTCTGTGGACTCTGTGCTTATGGTGGCCGTACTCTTTACTTCTCCGTTTACTACTGATGCCTCTAAAGCCATTTTATCACTCTCCTTTCTTTATTATTCAGGCTCTGTACAATACGCTTGAGCCATCCAGGTTCATCATCTCAGCCTCTATTCTCTCAGCTTCGTCAAGCTCCGAAATATCTTCATCGCTCATGGCATTGAGGTTAAGATTCCTGTTTCTTCTCCCGCTCATGCTCTCTTTTGTCTGATCATCATTTCTGCCATTCTGCTGCATACCGTTTTCAAGATTATAATTTGCAACGGATACGTCGATCTCTTCAACCTTCTGTCCCTGTTCCTCAAAGGTCTTAAGGAGCTGTTCCATCTGTGTTGCAAGTACTTCTCTTACCTGTTCGTTCTGAACGAGGATATGCGCTCTCATCACTCCGTTTTCAGCAGCTATCTGAATATTTACGGCTCCTAAGGATGCAGGATGCAGCTGCATCTCCATGGTGGTCGTCTCGGGCGTTATATCAACCTTTATCTGCTCCGTAACCTGTGACATTATGCTGTTTCCATCGGTATATGAGCTGAATTCCCTTACTGTCTGTACGAGCATTCCGTCAGATCCAACCTCTGTGGTCATGACTATCTGGGGCTGTGCGGTATTTGCAAGATCCGCCTCATTATTCTGAGAAGTATTACCACTGTCACTTTCTCCCGGTGATGTCCCTTCAGACTTCACAACTGTGGTTGCTTTAATATCCGGTATATCTTTTGACTCTCCGGTATTTTCTGTTTTTTGATCCTCATTACCGGATAATGTCTCCCTGACGGGATTGTTTTCGAGAGACCTTACATTTTCTGTTTCTTCCCCTCTCTCTGAAGCTGCATACTCCTTACCAAAAAGCACTTCGGGAACTTCCTCCTCCATATCCTTTGGTATCATATCCTTATTTTCAGGTGCCGCATCGAAGGCTTCAGTGTCGTTGACCATTCCTTTAAGGATATCCGGGAATTCCTCTCCTGTGATCCCGAATTCTTCGTTTAGAGCTTCAACGCCCTCGTTTAAGACTTCCATGACATTATTGACAGCGGTAAACAAAGATTCATTCGTAACAAGTGCCATCGGATCTTCCTGGCCCGAGAGCTTAAGCATCAGCTGTTTTAATGAATCCGGGTCGAGTAAGGATACATCTGCAATACCGAGCTCGGCCATGGCCTCTTCTATCTCTTCATCAGTGACTGACAGTTCATCCTTTATGGCCTCCTTAACATCCTCTGCCTTATCGTTTATCTTTGCTTTAACATCCTCCTGTCCTTCGGGCTTTTTTTCTATGCTCTCTGCCTTTTCTCCGGTATTTTTTTTGTCGTCCTGAATCCTGTTCCCCTGATCTTTTGAGTCTCTGAGGCTCTGTTTGTTGATCTCTGCGGGTTTTGACTGCCTTATGTCAGATACGTTTTCCCTGCCTGTATTAGCATTTTTCCCGGCAGCTTCATTCATCAGTTTGCCAAAGGAATCATCCTCTTTTCTGGGTGAAGAACTTATCGTGCCCTGAATGTCCATCTGGGTTCCCTGAGTCTGAATTAGGGTTTTGAACTGATTAATAGTTGTCATCTATTCTCCTTTCTCTTGATTTTAGATCTTGCAGGGATCGGTTTTCGATATACGTTTCAGGTATATCAATAACTATATCGGCTTATGATCGTAAAATCTTAAGAGGAATTATCCATCCGTTGTTCATTTTTATATACAATATCAGACAAAAGGGATCACTCGGGATTCATTATCTTTGTAAGCTTCGATGCAAGTATGGGATCCATGACATTTAAGATCTTTGCTCTCGTATCCGCATCCATCTTCCCAAGTATCTTTGCTACAAGATCAAGGTTGTCTCCCATTTCCTCAAAGACTGCCGCGGCACTTTTGGGCTTCATCTCACTGTATGCCTTTACATAATCATCGAGCTCCTTGTCCGCTTCAAGCTGAGTTATTACCTGCTTATAAAGATATTCGGCATTTTCCGGATTAATGCTCTCGTAATATTTTCTGTACTCCTCAATGGACGGTGCTTTATCCGAAAAGATGACCTCTTCATAGAATTCTGTCTTTACTCTCTGAAATTCCACCTGGCTGTCTTCAAAGGTCTTAAGTCTTGTGATCTCCTCTCTCATGGCCGCGATCTGTTCTTCATTTGCATCACCCCCCGAGGGAGATGCCTTCAGCTGCTCATTTTCCCGCCTCAGTCTCTCAACCTCGGCAACAGCCTCTGAGAGAGATGAAAACTCACTTTCTGCCTGGTTGCTTTCGTCAGGAAGAGAAAACTCGTCATTCGGAAGAATCTTGTTTATGACCGGCACATCTTTCAGGACAGGATACAGGAAGTTGGAACCGAATCCGCCCACATCAAGCTTTATCAAAAGACAGAGTATCGCAAACCAGATGATTATGATAAGGATGATTATGATGGCTATTGAAAGCCCGCCCTCTTCCTCCTCCTCGGCATCGGTATACATCACACCGTCCTGGCCGGCCACCGCACCTTCTGTTGAAGCATTTTTCTTATTTTTCTTTTCTTTTTTCTTTTTTTCCCGTTTGGATTTCTTTGTATCCACTTCTTCTATTATTTCATCGCCTTTAGCCATACTCAGTCCTCTTTAGCCTGTCCAAACCTGTAGCTTACCAGTTCATCTATTTCTTTGCTTTCCTGTGCCTTAACTTCCTCTTTAAAAACCTCAAAGGCATTTTCCCTGAGTTTTTCCTGGGTCTGTCTTTCCTGCATCGCTTCCTGAAGCGCGTTCCTTGCAAGCTCAAGAGCGGCCCTTGCCCTTTTCAGGTTTTCCCTCTGCAGGCTGATCTGGTAATCCATTATATCTATCGCATTTGCTGTCTCTCTTATATCAAAAACCGAAAGAGATTCGGTATAGAGATCCTTGAGATGCTCCTCATAGTCCCGTCTTCTGGCATAGAGTCTGTCAAGCTTCTCCTCCTCTTCCCTGACTATCCCGTTTGCCACGGCAAAATCATTCTTTGCCTGGGTTTCAAGCTTTGTCTTCAGATTCAGTATGTTTTGCATGCGATAAACGAATTTAGCCATTTTATCCCCCCAAAAAACTGTCCCAAGGTGCTCAAAGTTCTGTTAACGGTTATTATTCAAATATCTTTTCAAGCATATCTACTTCATCATCAAAGGCATATTTGGAATCCACATCCTGACAGAGATATTCATTGACTCTTCCTATCTTCTCGATGGCATAATCTATGTTGGGATTGGCTCCGGATTTATATGCTCCGATATTAATAAGATCCTCTGCCTCATTATAGGTAGCCAAAACATTTTTAAGTCTTCCCGCAGCGTTTTTATGTTCCTTTGCAGCAATCTGGCTCATACATCTTGAGATGCTCTGAAGTATATCAATGGCAGGATAATGGTTCTTATGCGCAAGTTTTCTGTCAAGCATTATATGTCCGTCAAGTATGCCTCTGGCTGTATCGGTTATCGGTTCGTTAAAATCATCTCCGTCCACAAGGACCGTATATAACCCCGTTATAGATCCCTGTTCCGCATTTCCGGCTCTTTCAAGGAGCTTTGGCATTTCCGAATATACACTCGGAGGATAGCCCCTCGTCACAGGAGGCTCGCCGCTTGCAAGTCCGATCTCCCTCTGAGCCATAGAGAAACGTGTCAGTGAATCCATCATCAGAAGAACGTCTTTTCCTTTATCCCTGAAATATTCCGCAAGAGCCGTTGCCGTCATCGCGGCTTTTTTTCTTACCAAAGCAGGTTTATCCGATGTTGCGACAACAACTATAGATCTCTTCATTCCCTCTTCGCCAAGGTCTCTCTCTATGAATTCCCTTACTTCTCTTCCTCTCTCTCCGATGAGAGCTATTATATTGATATCTGCCTTGGTATTTCTTGCAAACATACCCATCAGCGTGCTTTTGCCTACACCCGAGCCTGCAAATATACCTATTCTCTGACCCTTCCCTATGGTCATTATGCCGTCTACGGCTTTAACCCCCAGGGGAAGCGGGGTATCTATGATGACTCTTTTTAACGGATCCGGAGGAGGCGCATCCACAGGATAGGTTCCTTCACTGATGATCTCTGATCCATCGGCCGGTCTCCCAAGACCGTCAAGGGTTTTCCCAAGCATTCCCTCTCCTACATTTACGGAAAGGGGATAGCCCATATTTTCAACTATGCATCCGTAGCCTATTCCATCCGTCGATTCATAAGGCATCAGCAGTGTTCTGTTATCCTTAAAGCCCACAACCTCGGCTGTCAGATATGTACCTGAATCCCTGTCTATCATGATCTTACACATATCATTTAATTTTGCATCCGGTCCTATGGATTCAATGGTAAGTCCGACAACATTGACCACCTTGCCCAGCCGTTTAAAATAAGTCTTTGAAAGAGCAGAATGATAAATCGTAGGTTCCATTTTCAGCCTTCTTTTCTTCTGTATGACAACAGCCTCAATTCCTTTTTCAGCAAACCAAGCTCTGTTCCGAGACTGCAGTCATATATTCCGCTTTCACATTCTATGAAACAATCCGATCGTTTTAAAGTGATATCTTCGACAACTTCAAGAGTATCTATGCCGCCTACGCAATTGAAAAGATCCTCTCTGTAAGCACTGACATAGGCATAATCATCCGTTGAAACATGGATCATATAATTCTTTCCGCCCTCGATATTTCTGATCGTTTCCTTCATCAGGTTCAGAACGATCTCACTGTTATCGGAAAGACTGATCCCCAAAACATGCTCATATATATCCGTGAGGATCCCGACCAGTTCAGGCTCTAAGGCTTCGTATTTTCTGTCATATTCCTCTCTGAGCTCTGTTCTTTCAGCCTCGATCTGCTCCTTAAGAGCCTCGATCTCCTTCATGCCCTCGTCGTAGCCTGCTCTGTAGCCTTCCTCGTGCCCCTCACTTGCCGCAGCATTCTTAAGCTCCTGAACCTCTCCGACGGCATTGTTTAAAATATTTTCTCTTTCCTCATTCGCCGAATTTATGATGTCTTCAGCCTCTGCATTGGCATTCTCGACGATCTCCGCAGCGCTTTCCCTTGCTGCCCTTATTCTCTCATCTTCTGCATCAGGATCCGACAAAAGAGCCTCTACCTGCTCAGCTTCCAGGCCCTCGGTAAAACCGTCCGCAAACTCATCTTCAGTTTCCATTTCAAGCAGCTCTGTGGTAAGCTTCTCTATCTTCTGCGCGATAAGATCGTTTGAGTTTATGATCCTCTTACCGTCATCCTTGACGTTTATGGATGCGGATTTTAAAAGATTAGACAACTATCTCGTCACCTCCGCCACGGGAAATAACAATCTCGGCACTTTCTTCAAGCTTCCTGATGGTATTAACGATCTTCTGCTGGGCCTCTTCAACATCCTTCATTCGTACAGGTCCCATGAATTCCATATCTTCACGTATCATGGTGGCAAGTCTGCTCGAAAGGTTCCTGAATACGGCTCCCTGAACCTCCTCATTTGCACCCTTCAATGCAATAGCCAGATCGCTGTTATCAACCTCTCTGAGTACACGCTGGATAGCTCTGTCATCAAGCAGCAGAATATCTTCGAATACGAACATCTTCTTTCTTATCTCGTCCGCAAGCTCGGGTTCGTCTATTTCCAGAGTCTCCATAATGTGCTTCTCTGTACTTCTGTCCACGGTATTCAGTATCTCTACAACGGAGTCCACGCCACCGATTATCGTGTAATCCTGATTTACCAGGCTCGAGAGTTTTCCTTCCAATATCTTTTCCACATCCTTTATAACATCAGGTGATGTCCTGTCCATCATCGCGATACGTTTCGCAACATCCGACTGACTGTCGGGAGGCAGAGCCGAGAGTATCATCGCTGCCTGCGCCGATGAGAGATAAGAGAGGATCAGGGCAATAGTCTGAGGATGCTCATCCTGTATAAAGTTAAGGACCTGGGATGCCTCGGTCTTTCTGATAAATTCAAAAGGCTTAACCTGAAGAGATGCGGTAAGTCTACCGATAACATCGTTTGCCTTTTCTTCTCCGAGTGCCTTCTCAAGAAGCTCTTTGGCGTAACCGATACCACCTTCGGCGATATACTGCTGGGCAAGACAGACCTGATAAAATTCCTCAATTACCATCTCCTTGACCTGCGGTGTCACGCTCCTTGTATTTGCGATCTCAAGAGTGAGCTCCTCTATTTCCTCTTCCTTTAAGTACTGAAATATAAGCGCAGACCTCTCCGGCCCGAGAGCTATTAATAAAATGGCGCTTTTCTGTAATCCAGTTATCTCAGCTTCCTGTTGCTGTGGCATATCTTACCCCCACTCATCATTTAACCAGTTTCTAAGCAGCGCTGCCGCTGCATCCGGATTGTCATCAACAAATTTTTCAACCATAAGCCTGACTTCCGACTTGCTTTCAAGTTCTATGTCCTCAACATCACTGTTTTCCTGGGTAGTTTCAAGAAGCTCCTCAACAGAAAGCTCCTCTTCCTGGGGAACCTCCTCCTTTTCCTTCCTGAGGCTTGAGAATACAACAAAGCCAAGAAGGGCAAGGATCAGGACTATGAGAACAATCTGTGCGATATCGGCAGGTTCAACACTGAATCCCTCCGCTGCCTGGAAAATTGGCACGTCATATGCGATTATCGATATATTGGCGGAGGGTATTCCCGTGGCATTAGCTACAAGCGTTACCATCTCATCATCGACCGTCTTTCTTACCATGTCGGAATTTTCCGCCATGAACTGGTCAAAGGTTATCCCGTCCAATAAGCCCTGGTTCTTTAGTTCTTCCTCTTTATAAATAACATAGTGAGATGCCGTTATGGCTATCGAAGACGAAGAGTAATCAATGCTTCCCGGAGGAACTGCCTTATCGGTTATCTTTTCTCCCGGAAGATAATCAGTCGATTCCTCTGCGACTGTATAGGAGGAATTATTTCCCTCTTCTATCACATATGTAGTCTCTTCGGTATTTGTATCTGTACCGGGAACACCCGAAACAGCCCCCACTCCCTCAGCCTCATATGTATCCGCATGAGAGATAACGTTTGTTCCGTTCTCGTCAGCCTGGGTATATGTATGTGTTGTTTCATTCTGGGAGGAAAAGTCCATCATAAGGGTTGTTGCCACCTTGACATCCTCATACAGATTGGATCCCAAGAGCACCTGTGTAACTTCCTGCTTTACGAGTCTCTCTGCCTCGCTTTTAAGCTGTATCTGTGTTGTTGCATTTATTGAAGACGATTCTGCCGCGGAATCTGCTCCCGAAAACAGCAGATTGCCGTTCGAATCTATTATCGTGATATTTTCGGTTGTCTTGTTTCCAAGAGCCGTCGCAATATTTTTAGCGAAATTTTCGGCAACGCCATTCTCCAATTCTTCCTCAAGGTCGAGCATTACACTTGCGTATGATTCTTCCTTTTTCGCAAGGAGTGTGCCGTCATCATCCGGGATCGAAAGGGTGACATAGGCAGCCTTGACAGCCGGTACCGACTCCATTATCTCCTTAAGATGCTGCTCCTGATAGAGCTTATAGGTCTTTGCCTTATCCGATTCCGTTGTCGAAAATCCTCCCGAAAGAGCTGTTTCAAGCGAGTAGCTTTGCGCCGGATACCCATTTGCACCAAGCACGAGCGTCGCCCTCGAAAGATCTTTTTTCTCTACGGAAATGATCAGTCCGTCATCAGTGATCTGATACCCTATTCCCTCTCCGTCAAGCAGAGCCGTTATCTCTGAGGATTCCTTCGTGGTCTCACAGTTTATCAGAGTTGCATACTGTGGTTTTGTCAGCACGGTTGCCAAAATAGCCAGGGCCACCACGACTCCGGCTGCAACGCTTATTATTGCGGTTTTCTGCTTGGATGTGAACTTATTCCACCACGCAAGTATACGCTGTGGTATCTCCCTTATTCTGTCTGCCAACTTTTATTACCCCTATACCTGAATCTGCAATATCTCCTTATATGCTTCTATGAACTTATCTCTAAGTGTGGTGGTGTAGGTCAGAGCGGTTGAAGCCTTTGCGGCTGCTATGGCCATATCGTGGGTGTTCTCGGAAATGCCGAGAGCAAATTTCATTTCTTCCTCGTCACGTTTATTAAGCAGCGTATTGGTCTCGTTTATGTTGCTCATAGCCGACTCAAGCATCGACGAAAAGCCGTTGTCGATATCCTTGGTCTTTTTGGTGGAGGCATCCGCCGCCGCATTGGCTATTGCAGTTGAGTTTACATTAAGCAAGCTGGAAATATCCATTTCTACCCTCCCAAAATATCATTAACCGTTTCCTATCTCCAATCCTTTTGTGGCTATTGCCTTGGATGCCGTAAAGGCTGTGGCATTTGCTTCATAGGCCCTTGTGGCATCTATCATATTAGTCATTTCAGTAACTATATTTACATTCGGATACCAGACATAACCATCCTCATCCGCATCCGGATGAGAAGGATCATATACCCTTTTCATTTCTTCAGTCTGATCCTCATAGACGCCCGAAACCTTTACCCCATCGCCAACGTCCATTCCCCTTGTGCGTCTGAAAATAGTTCCGAAGCTTGTCGGATCGGTACTTCTCTCAGTAAAGGTAACCACCTTCCTGACATAAGGAGTCCCGTCTTCAGTTCTTGTTGTGTTGGCGTTTGCTACATTTTGTGAAATAATATCCATACGATATCTTTCAGCCGTCATTCCCGAAGAATTGACGCCGAAGGATTTAAATATGCTCATCCGATCAACCCCTTTCGTTTACAAGCGCATTAGAAAAACACAATTATTTTATAACAGTCTTAAGATCATTGAAATGTCCGTTGAGACTCTGAATGATACCGTTATACTTGATCTGATTGGATGCAAGCTCAACGTTCTCGGTATCGATATCGACATTGTTTCCGTCCAATCTGTATGCATAGCCGGAATGATCCAGGTATGTCCTTGGATTGATCTTGTCTAAACCGTCCTTATTGAGTTCATCGATCTTCTGGTCTAACGATACGTACTTGCTGGCTTTGAGCGCATGCTTTAACTCGTTTTCAAAGGAAACATCCTGCCTCTTATATCCGGGCGTGTCAACATTGGCTATATTGTTACTTATAGCCTCGTTTCTCTGCCATGCGCCATCTGCTGCTTTTGCAAGCACATTCACACTGTTGTAAACATTCGTATTAATCATTATAACTCACCACCCTATTCTATTATAATGGCTTTGATGCAAATTACAAGCGATTTTTGATAAAAAACACACTATATAGCGCATTCTTTTATAGCTCTATACCAAATATAAGATCAAAAAAGCAAAAAACGGATCAGGCCCATGGTCAAAATCCGTTTTTTTCCACTTATAAATCCGTTCATAAGTATATTCTGTTTTATTTTTCCTTAAGAGCTTCTACCTCTTCAAATACTGCGGGATTCAATACCTTTATGTAAGTACCCTTCATTCCCGATGACTTTGATTCTATAACTCCGGCACTTTCGAATTTTCTGAGTGCATTCACTATGACAGATCTTGTTATACCGACTCTGTCAGCTATCTTGCTGGCTACAAGTATTCCTTCCATCCCTCCGAGTTCATCAAAAACGTGGCAGATCGCTTCCTGCTCTGTCGCGGACAGCGTTCCTATAGCAGCTCTCACTCCCTGCTTTTTTCTCTTTTCCTCCGTATCCTCTTCGGTGACGGCTCTTAACATTTCAAGTCCGACAACGGTAGCTCCGTACTCACATAATATTATATCGTCAATATTGTATCGATCATTAAGGTTATAAAAAAACAGAGTACCGAGTCTTTCTCCGGCAATATCAACAGGAGTTATGAGCGCCTGATATTTCTGAGAGAACTCTTCATCAAAACCCAGGGTTTCAAGATTTACATTCTCCTTCGTCGAAAGGATCTCCAACAGCCTGTCATTAAGATCTTTATCGATAAAGCTTCCCATCTTGTATTTACTGAACTTGTCAATGCTTTTTATATCGGGTCTCGATCCCTGTCCTAATATCTTGCCTTTTTTACTTATAACAAGAATGTTCGAATCCAGGATCCCCTTTAAAATATCACAGATATCATTGAAGACGACCTTGCTGCTGTTATTGTTATGAAGAAGCCTGTTTATCATTCTTGTCTTGTCAAGTAACTGTACACTGCTCATCCTGATCAACCTTTTAACATATAGAACCACTTCCTGATGGAATTATATCACACTGTGACAAAAAAATCAATACCAATTGAAAGACTTTTAAACAAATTGTCAGTCATCTTTGTTTTTTTCTACTATATTTTTACATTCCTCATTCATACACTGTAATTTATTACCTTTTTCAACCATTATACTTCCGCACTTTTTGCAGATCATACCTGTTGGTTTCTGCCAGGACATGAAATCACATTCCGGTGAGCCCTCGCATCCGTAAAACCTTCTTCCCTTTTTCGTCCTTCGAACAACTATCTCTTTTCCGCATTTAGGACATTTAACCCCTATCTTTTCAAGGTAGGGCTTGGTATTCTTACATTCCGGGAAGCCGGGGCATGCAAGGAATTTCCCATGAGGACCATATTTAATAACCATATTTCTGCCGCAGAGATCACATTTCACATCGGTTTCTTCATCTCTTATCGTAACCTTTTCAAGCTCCTTCTCTGCGACCTTTACCGCCTCGTCAAGATCGGGATAAAAATTTGAGATTATGGTTTTCCATTCCACACTTCCCTCTTCCACATTATCAAGAAGAATCTCCATATTTGCGGTAAAATCCTTATCCACTATGCTGGAAAACGATTCTGTCATTATTTTATTGACCGCTTCTCCAAGCTCGGTAACAAACAGATTTTTCCCGTCCTTTGCTATATATCTTCTTCCAAGAAGCGTGGTTATGGTCGGAGCATAAGTGCTTGGCCTTCCTATACCAAGCTCCTCCATGGTCTTAACAAGGGAGGCTTCCGTATAATGGGCCGGAGGCTGGGTAAAATGCTGTTTTTCATCGTACTGTGCAAAGGAAAGGACACTTTTTTCAGACATTTCCTTTGAAAGCACATTTTCATTTTCCTTACTGTCCTCACTGTCGGTATATACACTCATAAAACCGTCAAATTTAAGCTTTGAGGCAGAAATACTGAATTTATGCCTTCCTGCGCTTATCTTAACATTAGTGGTATCATATACGGCAGGCGTCATCTGACTGGCTATGAATCTTTTCCATATTAATGTGTAAAGTCTTAACTGTTCTCTGCTCAGTGAATCTTTTATCTTAACAGGTGTACGCCCCGGATCTGTAGGTCTTATAGCTTCATGGGCATCCTGAACCTTCTTTCCGTTCTTACTCTTAGTCTGTCCCTCTCCCAGATATCTTTCACCATAGTTTTCTTTGATAAAGTCTACCGTCAGGTTCCTTGCTTCATCCGAAACCCTTGTGGAATCAGTTCTCAGGTACGAGATGATACCAACTGTACCCTCTCCCCTGATATCAACCCCTTCATATAACTGCTGTGCTATCCTCATGGTTTTCTGGGTTGAAAAATTAAGGCTTCTGCTGGCCTCCTGCTGAAGTGTGGAAGTGGTAAACGGAAGCGGTACCTTTTTATACCTCTCACCCTTCTTAACTTCACTCACCTTATATTCACAGCCATCCAGCTCTTTTATTACCGAATCCAGCTGTTCCTTATTTCTTATCTCGGCTTTCCCGTCTTCAGTTCCCACATAATGTACTATGATCGGTTTCTTTTCACCCTTAACATTCAGCTTAACATCCAGGGTCCAGTATTCCTCAGGGATGAATGCATCTATCTCTGCCTCTCTGTCACAGACTATCCTCAAGGCCACAGACTGAACTCTCCCGGCGCTCAGGCCTCTTTTGACTTTTGCCCATAATAAGGGAGAGATCCTGTATCCGACCATTCTGTCAAGCATCCTTCTTGCCTGCTGCGCATCTACCAGATCCATATCTATACTTCTGGCATTCTTAAGAGATTCCTTCACCGCATTTTTGGTTATCTCATTAAATGTGATCCTCTTAACTGTCTTTCCTTCCAGATTTAAGGCCTTGGAAAGATGCCAGGATATCGCCTCCCCTTCACGGTCAGGGTCGGTTGCGAGATAAACCTTGTCGGCCTTTTTTACGGCCTTCCTTAAGTTTGCAAGGAGTTCTCCCTTTCCTCTTATAGTAATGTACTTTGGTTCATATCCGTTTTCGGGATCAAATCCAAGCTGACTCTTTGGAAGATCTCTGACGTGACCGTTACTGGCCAGAACTTCATAATTTGAACCAAGAAATTTTTTGATCGTCTTAACCTTTGCGGGTGACTCAACTATCACCAGATTACCAGCCATATTTTCCTCCGTATCAAAGCTAGTTTGCTTTTCTGTCCATTTTTTTTATCTGCTTAAATCGTCCATCAATATACACCATATTTTTAATTTTCGTCAAGTACCCGGACGATCCTTTATCTGTCAATGAAGTTCATCCTTGTTAATGAAATACGAGCATAAGCCTTTTTAACACAGATCTCTGCCACATTCAAACTCGAACAGTCTGGCGCATACATCCTTTTCCATCCTTACATTAAAATACATACCCTCTTCTGTATCACATAATCTATAAGAGATTTTTGCTTCGGGATAAGTGCTGTCGGAAGGATCGGGATATACCTGTCTTACATCCTTTATAAGCAGCTCCTTATCAAGCGGGATACAGAACAGATCCCTGTCATTTATCTCCTCAGAGGAATTTAACCTGTTATCGATCTTTCCCTCCATATCTCTTTTCCATACGGCAAGATAGATCTTATTCTTTGCTTTGAGTCCTGCCGTAAGCCATTTATCTCTGTTGTTTGCAACGTCCATCGGAAGAAACGGAAGTCCCTCCCTTATATCCTTTCTTATCCTCTTGTACAGTGCTATTCCTTCCTTTATCAGATCCATGGAAAGCTCAGGGAGCATTGCAAGATGTCCGCTCTGGTGTATCCTTACAAGCAGGGCGTTTACCATATTATATATTACCTCCTCAGGATCGTCCTTCCCCCTGTTCATGGGATAGGACCATATAGCAGCCTGTTCGGGTGTAACACCTGCAGAACAGTTTGCCGCGATAGTTGCATAATTCCTGTAATCCTCCTGATCTGAGGTGGACTGGATACTGTATCTTGCAAGAAGGGCATAATCTATCCTTAAGCCTCCGCTTGAACAGTTTTCAATAACAAGCCCGGGATACTTTTCAAAGATCATATCAAGCCATTCAAGGTAAGCCCTCTCATGCCCAAGAAGGCCGTCTCCCACACTGTCTGCATAGAGTTCAGTGCCTATACCGGGTTCAATATTATAATCAAGCTTGATATAGCCTGCCCCATACTCATTAACTACCCTGTCAACAACCGCGGTAATATACTCTCTGACTTCGGGATTTCTGAAATCAAGCTGAAAACGGCTTCTGTCATATACTCTCTTTCCGTGTCTTACAAAGAACCAGTTATCCGGAGCTTTTTTTGCGATTTCAGAATTAATACCCATTACTTCCAGCTCAAGCCAGACACCGGGAACCATCCCCCTCTTTTTTATATGATCCGTTACCTCTTTGATACCGTTGGGAAATCTCTCTCTTGACTCCTTCCATTCACCTACATTGTCCCACCACAGGCCCTTTGAATACCATCCTGCGTCTATAACAAAATATTCGCATCCGCACTCGGCAGCTGCATCTATCAGCGGAAACTCCTTTTCCGTAGTGGGATCCCCGAAAAGGCAGTTCATATAATCATTAAATATTACCGGAAGGTTCTCGTTATCACTGTTCCTTCTCCTTATAAGCCTTCTGTACCTTGTAAGCTCTCCCAATGCTTCCTCAAAGCTGTCTTTTGATACCCCTGCAGCCACGGGAACACTTGTAAAGCTTTCTCCGGGCTCCAGATCTTTAAACCAGTGCGACTGTGTCTCATTCGGTCCGCTTACATATATATAATAATGTCCGTTCTGATCTCCTATCTCATAGTGCCATGACCCGTTATGTTCTATCTGGAAAAACAGAGCCGTATCAGCTTCCCTGTTTCCTATATATCCCAACGGAAGATATTTCTTTGTTGACCAGTTTCCTGTATTTGTTACCTCATATACCATGGAAGTTCTCTGGTATACACCCGGCTGTGTCTTTGAAAAACCGATCCGATCAAGATCATAGTCAAGTATCGTCATCTCTTTCTGCCATCCGTTATAGGGAACTCTGATATGTATCTTATCCTCAGGAAGTCCATCACCCTCTTTTTCTATACCAAAATATAAAAATGAAGAGATATCCTCAAGTGTCTGCTTTTCTTTTCCTGTATTGGTAACTGTATTAAACATTCTGACAACACTCACGCCGTCATAAAACTGAAGCTCTGTTTCAACCTTTACGGATGTCACATTCTTATCCTCAAGCAGGATCTTGATATGTCTTCCCTTTTCATTCCTTGTATCATCCATTCCGGTATATTTCAATATATATCCGGGGCTTGAAAAGATATGCTTATTCCCGTGTTTTTCACATGGAGAATCATATCCCGAAAGCTTAAGCTGTACGGGTTCAAATATCTCCTCTGCAAGCTCCTTTTCCCTTATCCTGTCCTCTTCCTTTATATCCTTTGACATCTCATACAGCTTCTTTTCTTCAAAGGGAGCCTTCGAAAAATGAAGGAGCTTAAAATACCCCTCTTCTGTGATCCCATATACTATATTGATACCGTTTTCTGATATTTTGATGTATTCCATGGCCATCTTCCTTTCAAATTTATTATCCGGACAATAATTTACAAACAATTGTGATTATACCCCATCAACCGAAAGAATAATACCCTGATTTTTATCCTCTTACATAACAGTCTTTTCCGACCTCCCTTATTAGTCCCTTTATCCTGAGTAACATTATTCCCTCGATCAGTTCAAAGGTTTCAAGCATAGTTTCCCTTCTTATCTGCTCAATACTTTTAGGATCAAGGTCAAGTCTTGAAAAGATCAGTTTTTCATTCTCTGATCCATCTATAATGAGTGCTTCCTCATGATCTTTCTCATCCCTGACTCTTTGTCCTTTTATGTTGGACTTTCCTATTATCTCTGTTATATCCTCTATATCCGATACCGGTATGGCCCCCTGTTTCCATAAGCTTACGCAGCCCTCACTCAACGGATCCGTTATTCTCCCGGGAACCACCGCAATATCCTTTCCCTGCTCCAGAGCCATATCAACGGTAATGAGCGTTCCGGATCTTTTCCTTGCTTCAACAACGATGACAAGATCCGAAAGGGCGGATATTATCCTGTTTCTTGGCGGAAACAGGGAGGCTTTGGGTGGACATCCCGGAGGATACTCCGATATTATCCCTCCATTACCGGAGAGCCTGTTATACAGATTCCTGTTTGACTCCGGATAACAGATATCTACCCCGCATCCAAGTACCGCATAGGATCTCCCGCCCTCATCCAGACAGGCATTCTGAGCGATCCCATCGATCCCGTATGCCATCCCGCTTATGACAGGTACCCCCGCAAGAGCCAGGCCCCTGCCAAATTCCGAGGCTACCCTTCTTCCGTATTCAGAGCAATTCCTTGCCCCTATCACTGCCACTGTTTTAGTATCATCTTCAGGCAGTTCCCCCTTAACAAACAATGCAAAGGGATGTCCGCTTATCCTTCTTAGCTTTTCCGGATACTCCTTCAGATAATACGGCACAAATCTGATCCCTGTTTTTCCAAAGTCTTCAAATTTCTTTTCCGGATCCCAGCTTTTTCTCTTTTCTACTATAATACGGGCACTTTCCTTGCTTATACCTTTAAGTCCCGCCATGGAACGCTCATCCATTTCGTACAGTCTTCTGGATGAACCCGCCTGCATGACAAGTGATAAAAGAGCTCTTGAGTAACCCTCACCCATACATGCCCACCAGTAATCATACATAATATCATCCTTCATATGATCTTCCTTTCTCTAGATATCAGCTTTTGCAGATCCGTCATACATCCTGTTAAGGTGTATGGCTTCCGTTAATGCCCTCACCGTTATATCCTCACTGTCACTCATATCAGCCACCGTCCTTGCAACTCTCAATATCTTATGACAGGATCTTGCCGAAACATCCATATTCTTAAGGCTGCTTTTTAAAAATTCCTCCTCCTTATCACCCAGACTGCAGTAATTTTTTATATCTTCGGGAGACATTTCGGAATTAAACAGGATACCCCGGTCACCATACCTCTTCCTTTGCCTGTATCTGACCCTCTCAACCCTTTCCCTTATATCTTCCGAGCTCTCATTCTCCTCCTCTGCAAACATCTCATCAAAATCAGGCTTATTAACGTTCAGACAAATATCTATACGGTCAAGAAGCGGCCTTGATAGTCTTGACATATATCTTTTTATGGATGCAGGCGAACAGTTACACCTTCTTCTGTCCGGATACATCCCGCACGGGCAGGGATTCATGGCAGCCACCAGCATAAATACCGATGGATATATACAGCTTCCGTTGTTTCTCTCAATACAGACTTCCCCATCCTCCAAAGGCTGTCTCAGGGCCTCCAGAGGAGCCCTCGCAAATTCCGGAAATTCGTCCAGGAACAAAACACCTCTGTGCGCAAAAGATACAGCTCCCGGTCTCAACCTGCTGCCTCCCCCTATCATTCCGATATCGGTTATCGTATGATGCGGGGCAACGAAGGGGCGCTCGGTTATAAGGCCTCTTCCGGGAGCAAGTTTTCCCGCAACACTGTATATCTTTGACACCTCAAGGCTCTCCTCCCTGTTAAGCTTCGGCATCACTGTAGGTATGCATTTTGCAATCATAGTCTTACCTGCACCGGGAGGCCCCACCATAAGAACATTATGCATTCCGCATACGGCTACCTCTATACCCCTTCTTATGATCTTCTGTCCGTTAACATATCTGAAATCATTTTCATTCTTTTCATATACAATGCCTACTTCCCTCTTCTTTAATGGCGCAATCTCAATATCCCCGTTAAGATACCCCACAGTCTCCTTAAGGGTACTTACCGCAATGATCTTTGTACCTGAAGACATTGGGACCTCAGGAATATTTTCACATGGAATAATGCATCTTTTCATCCCTTCCTTTTCGGCATTCAGAATGACCGGCAATATCCCTTCAACGCCTTTTATCTCACCGTTTAATGTGAGCTCCCCGATAAACAGGCATTTCTCTGTTTTTTCCGTCTTTATCCTCCCCACAGCAAGCAATAGAGAAATGGCCATAGCAAGATCATAGCCTGTTTTTGACTTTCTTATATCGGCAGGAGCGAGATTTATGGTCACATGTTTTATCGGAAACTGATATCCCGAATTCCTTATCGCTGTCCTTACCCTTTCCTTGGCTTCCCTTACTTCAACGCCAAGATAACCTACAAGCTCAAAAACCGGCATTCCCTCTGATACGTCAGCCTCTACCCTGACTGTATAACTGTCTATACCGTTCACTCCCCCTGACAATACATAACCAAACAAGTCTCTTCTCCTTTCGTCTTTTTTGAAGTATGCACTATTTTATTTATCGCAGAGGAATAATTCAATAAAAAAAATCCACAAAAGTTTTTTTCGTGAAACTTCAATAAATATGCCGTTCATAATCATCTGATAATTTTATACAACAGGCATCGGACTCACAAAAAAATACCCCTGATCATACCGGAATAATGTGAATTATGCCGATCTGTCAGAAGCAGGCAAAAAACCTCCCCGGGATCCTGCTCGGGGAGGTTTTTCCATAAACCGTTACTGTCTTCTATCCATATGCTATTTGATATTATTTTTAAACTGCTGTACTGTATCGGGATCGATCACATGTCTCTTATCAAACTTCTTAACCGTATCGAGAACGCCAAGACCGTCGATTATTCCCGAATTTCTGAGATCTATGAGTTTATTGTCACTGTATGTGAGTATTACCGGTCTGAAAATATCATAATCATTCGCTGCGATGACCAGACCCTTTTCACCGTTTGTAAGTTCCACACTGCATCCTTCAGGCAGAAAATTAATACTTTCGATAAGAGCCTTTATTGCCTCCTTGTCGAATTTATCATCATGTTTCTGAATAAATTTAAGAGCCCCGAGTAATGTGAGCGGTTCCTTTGACAGATTCATTGCAGTAAGCTTGTCAAAGGTGTCGGCTACCGCAAGGACTCTTGAGCCAAGTACTATCTTCATATTACCCAAAGGCTTGTTGTGCATTACGGAATCTTCGATGATGTGAGCCTGGGACGCGTTTCTCTTTACTCCGGGGCTTGACATGAGTACATCTTCAATGATCTTGTACCCGCTCAGTTCATATCTGTTCATAACCTCTTCAGGATCATCGGCGTCCTTTAGGACATCCTCCGGTATGGTGAGTTTTCCTATCTCATGACACAATGCAGACATGATACATTCGATCTGTACCTCATTCCTGAATCCCATTTTGTATGCCATCATTGCGCACAGGATCGCAACATTTAATGAGTGCTTATAAACATAATCATCACTGCTTCTTAAATTCTGGACGAAGTTGATCTTGTGATCCAGTCTTCCGTACTTACTGATTATCTGGTCAGCAAAAGAATAGAGATTCTTTGTCCGTCCGTTCTTTATCATGTTGTTAAGTTCTTCTTCAATAGTAAATACGGCAACTGTCTGAAACCTTTCAAATTCTATATCTTCCTCTGTCATCGGAGGACATGGCTCAGCAGGTTCGAGCATATATATACCCATCAGTCCGAAATTCCTGATCGAGTCTATACCCTTACTTGTAAGCTTTGAATCCATATCATAAAGAAGGACACCTTTTTTATTGTAAATAGGTTTCCCCAGTCTCATTCCTTCCTTTAGATCTTCGGTTTTAACAAACAGCATATACCCTTCCCTCTTTAAATATACATAAACTGTGACTACAAAATATTATAACACACCCTAAATATTATAAAAACATGAAAATACATAATTCCCGTAGTCAATTCCCTTAGATGTCAGTTTAAGAATCCTTTCATCGATCGTTATCAATTCCTGATCGCAGAGCTTATCGATCTCCTTTTTATATCTTTCCTTAAGTGATACCCCAAACCGGTCGGAAAAATTCCCGATATCCACACCATCTGTCATTCTCAGGCCGAGAAAGACAGTCTCATCCATCTGTTCCTCCCGGTTGATCACTATCCTTTCATCGATACTCAGCAAGTCATCTGAGTGCGCAATATATTTCCCCATATCGTCGGTATTTTTGTATCTTACCTCGTTTATCAATCCAGCCGCACAAAGACCTGCGCCAATATAAGGTATCCTTTTCCAGTAGGATATATTGTGCCTGCTCCTGTATCCGGGCTTTGCAAAATTTGATATCTCGTATCGCTCATATCCGTATTCCGAAAGGAGTCTTTCTGTATGATAATACATTCTTCTCTCTTCATCCTCACAGAGCAGCATTTCTCTTTTACTTCCACCCTCCCCGTACAGCTTGTAAAAAGGTGTCCCCTCTTCAATAATAAGACTGTACGCACTGATGTGTTCCGGGTCCTTCCTTGTAAGCCTGTCAAGAGTGTTATCAAGCATTTCCATGCTCTGGTCGGGAAGAGCGGTGATAATATCAACGCTTACATTATCAAAACCTCGGTTTCTTACCATATCATAGCACTCCTCAAAGTCCCTGTAGGTATGTATCCTTCCAAGGAGCTTCAGTTCATCGTCATTTGCGGACTGAAGGCCAATGCTTATCCTGTTTATACCGTTAGCCTTATAGATCCTAAGCTTTTCATCATCGACTATCCCGGGATTTATCTCTATGCTTATTTCCGCATCATCTCTTACCCTTAAATTATCCCTGACCGTATTCATTATATTTTCGATAAAGCTTGCGTTTATCGAACCCGGTGTACCTCCGCCAAAATAGACAGTTTCGATCTCAGTATCCGAAAGATCCGTATCATATTTCCTGTCAAGGGATCCTATCTCCTTAAGAAGAGCCCTGACATATTCCTTCTTTACCCCGTCGTCATATATGCCGGATACAAAATCACAGTAATTACATTTTCTTACGCAAAAAGGAAGGTGGATGTACAGACCCATCCTCTTTTTACTCTCACCATTATTTATCATCATCCAGCTTCAGAACCGACATAAACGCCTTTTGCGGAATTTCCACACTTCCGATCTGGCGCATCCTCTTTTTTCCTTCCTTTTGCTTCTCCAAAAGCTTTTTCTTTCTGGTTATATCACCACCGTAGCACTTGGCAAGGACATCCTTACGCATCGCCTTTATAGTCTCTCTTGCGATGATCTTGCCTCCTACAGCCGCCTGGACAGGTATCTCAAAAAGATGTCTGGGTATCTCCTCCTTAAGCTTCTCGCACATCTTCCTTCCGCGCTCGTACGCCGTATCGGCATGAACTATGAAGGAGAGCGCATCTACCTCCTCATGGTTTACAAGGATATCGAGCTTGACAAGACTTGCCCTTTCATACCCTTTAAGTTCATAATCAAAGGAGGCATACCCTCTTGACCTTGACTTTAATGCGTCAAAAAAATCATATATTATCTCGTTAAGGGGAAGCTCGTAATTAATGAGTGCCCTGGAGGCTTCAATATACTCCATGCTGACGTATCTCCCTCTTCTTTCCTGGCACAGCTCCATTATAGGCCCGACATAATCCTTTGTTACCATTATTTCCGCTTTCACTACAGGCTCCTCCATATAATCTATCTCCGAGGGATCGGGAAGGTTTGAGGGATTTGTAAGCTCGATCACCTCCCCGTTAGTTTTATATACCTTATATATAACGCCGGGAGCTGTTGTTACAAGATCAAGATTATATTCTCTCTCAAGCCTCTCCTGTACCACCTCAAGATGCAAAAGGCCGAGAAATCCGCATCTGAACCCAAACCCGAGAGCTATAGAGGTTTCCGGTTCATAATTCAGTGAAGCATCGTTAAGCTTGAGCTTTTCAAGAGCGTCCCTCAGATCGGGGTATTTGGCACCGTCGGCAGGGTACATTCCGCAATATACCATGGAAAGGACTTTTTTGTATCCGGGAAGTGCATGGTCACACGGGTTTTCGGAATCAGTAACGGTATCCCCGACTCTTGTATCGGATACATTCTTTATGCTTGCCGTAAAGTATCCTACCATTCCCGCCGACAGTTCTTCACATGGTATAAATACACCGGCCCCGAAGTATCCCACCTCGACGACCTCAAACGAAGCATCGGTCGCGATCATCTTAACCGGAGTCCCTTTTTTTATACTTCCATCCATAACTCTGATAAATACTATAGCTCCCTTATACGAATCATATACAGAGTCAAATATCAGTGCCTTTAAGGGGGCATTGATATCTCCCGATGGAGCGGGGATCTTTGAAACGATCTGTTCAAGCACTTCATCTATCCCTGTTCCAAGCTTTGCGGAGATCCTTGGCGCATCATGAGCTTCTATCCCGATCACATCCTCTATCTCTGCTTCAACCCTGTCTGGCTCTGCACTTGGAAGATCTATCTTATTGATCACCGGAAAAACATCCAGATCATGATCAAGCGCCAGATATACATTTGCAAGTGTCTGAGCCTCTATTCCCTGAGCGGCATCTACCACAAGAATGGCACCGTCACAGGCAGCCAGACTTCTTGAGACTTCATAATTAAAATCCACATGTCCCGGGGTATCTATCAGATTAAAAATATATTCATTTCCATCCTTCGCTTTATATATAGTCCTTACAGCCTGGGATTTTATCGTGATCCCTCTCTCCCTTTCAAGATCCATATTATCAAGGACCTGTGCCTGCATCTCCCTGCTCGTCAAAAGTCCTGTGCTTTCTATTATCCTGTCGGCAAGCGTTGATTTTCCATGATCTATATGTGCTATTATGCAGAAATTTCTTATTCTGTCCTGCCCGTTGTTTTTCATTTTTATTCTCCTCATCTGTTTTTATAATTTCCGTAATTCACTTATTTATGCTTATTATTCCAAACTAACCCTTGACAATATCCCTTTTTATAACTAAAATAACGTAGTGTGCGTAGAATATCGTCCGTGTCCGGGATTATACGCACCTTCGGGATCCTTAAGACTTAGGATCCACTCTTGGGTAATAGGAGGTGTAATCATGGCAAATATTAAATCTGCAAAGAAGAGGATCCTTGTGATCAACAAAAGAACCGAGCGTAACAAAGCTATAAGGTCAAGGGTAAAGACTTATATCAAAAAGGTTTATGCCGCTATAGAAGCTGAAGACAAGGCACTTGCAACTACCGCTTTGAACGACGCGATAAGTGAGATGAGCAAGGCTTGTACAAAAGGTGTATATCACAAAAATACAGTTTCAAGAAAGATTTCAAGAATGACCAGAGCTGTGAACGCACTTTCATAGATCACATCAAACAGGATATAGATCAGATAAATTTCTGCCGATACCGTCATGTCGGCAGTTTTTTATTGCAGTTTTATTCATCTTCCCTGTATTCATCCTCGTCAACCAGCCCGTCTTCGGTTCCCTCTCCTTTAAATACGGAATCAAAGAATCTCCCTATGACAGATCTTTTCCTTGGTTCCTCGGCATAGCTCTTAAGAGAGTCATCCACAACAGTTTCTATCGGCTTTTCCTTCTTTTCATCAACCGCTTTAAGGGATGGAGACTCATCCTTCTTTTCGGACAGGTTCTTATCTTTGCCAATATCTTTACTCTCTCTGGCTGTTGAGAGAACATCTTTCCCGGCTT
This sequence comes from Lachnospiraceae bacterium, assembly GCA_024687745.1. GTDB lineage: Bacteria > Bacillota > Clostridia > Lachnospirales > Lachnospiraceae > UBA2868. Next base: position 45,498 of record JAILEM010000013.1, on the reverse strand, counting down.
TAGGAGGAGAAACCTTATATTTCACAGCTACCTTTTCCGATCCGGCCTCTTTTTCCCTCATCATGAGCAGCTCATCCGCCACTCCTTCATCTATAAATTCTATCCTGCCTGCTCTTTCCTTTTCCTTACCCGGAACTATATCTCCCAAGAAGGCCTTATTTCCTTCCTCGTCGCTGAAGGTCTGATCGCTTGCCTCATTAAGCTTTTCCCTCATCTCATCAAGACTTTCAGCTCTCATTCCCTTAGGTCTTGACTTGATCTCTTCAACCGGCTTGCTCATATACTGAACGACCTGCTTGGTATCCTCTGCAGTTCCCGCTCTTTTCCTCTTACTCTCTCCCCTTTTATCGATCGGAGGTGTGGGGATCGATCTTATCATTTTCTGTATCTCGTCATCGGCAATTTCCTGATCACCTGATGGACCTTTACTGTCTGAAGCCTTCAGATTGGTTTCATCTATTTCCTTTGATGTCCCCTCCCTGACCGTCTGTTCCGTAATCATACGAACGGAGCCCTTGGAATTCTTCTTCTTTCCTTCTTTGCCTGAATTAACTCCCTTATCCTTCTCTGACAGATTCTTTTGTACAGCCTCATCGTCATTTTCGTTCTCAAACGGAAAACGGATTCCCCAGGCCTCCCTCATACTGTCCATAAGCTGCATCATCCTTATGGTCTCATAATGAGGCATTTCCGGACATTCAAGCCTTCCCTCCCTTATTGCTCTCATCGCGGAATTGATCTCGTACTCATACCCTGTTATCTGAAGGGGTGCGGCATGCTCGGCTATTATCCTTCTTTCAAGGTTATATACTCTGATAGATTCATAATTATTTATATTCTCTATTTCGATATATCCGTTTGTCCCGTTGATTATACCTCTCCTGTCGGTTTGCGCAAGCATTGTGGCATAAAGAGAAGCCATCTTGCCATCAGCATACGAAAACATGATCGTTTCCTGTGCATCAACACCTGAATCATATTTGATACACTCGGCCATTATGCTTTTTATATCGTCACCGAATACCATTGAAGCAAAATTGATCACATAGACGCCAAGATCAAGAAGAGCTCCACCCGCAAGCTCTAGTTTTACCATTCTTTTTATATGCTGAAGGGGATATCCGAGATTAGCCGAAAGCGAGGTCGGATTACCGATTATTCCGCTCTTTATGATCCGGTTTATGGTCTCTCTCATTGGCATATATCTTGTCCAGATAGCTTCTGTGATAAAAATACCCCTTTCCTCAGCCAGCCGTATGACCTCCTGGGCCTGAGCGGCATTGGCTGTAAAAGCCTTCTCGCATATAACATGCTTGCCATGATCAAGACACATTTTAATATGATCATAATGATGAGAATGAGGCGTAGCTATATATACCAGTTCCACCTCAGGATCTGAGAGCATATCGGAATAGGCTCCGTATGCTTTTAAAAAGCCATATTTATTTGCAAAATCTCTTGCCCTTTTAATATCTCTGGCAGCTACCGCATAACACTCGGCACCCTTAACCGATTGTAATGTTGTCGCCATCGTGGTTGCAATATTTCCTGCCCCTATTATGCCAATCTTCATTATCTCATTTCCCCATATCACTCAAGAGTAACCTGATTATTCTTTACATGCATTCCATCCAGATCATTTATGAATTGCGAAAACTTCGAATACTTATAGTCCCTTATATTAAACTTCGGGATCTGTCTTTCGATCTTCTGCTTTAATTCCGGAAGCATCATAGTCTTTCCGGGAGCCGGTGATACGATCTTCTTGACCAGGTTTTCCACATGCTCCCTGCTCACACCGCTCTCGGCGGGATAGACAAAAATACTGTCTCCCCTTGTCACAAGTCTCAAGCTTTTAAAGCTTTCCAGAAACTTTGAAAGCTTTGAATATCCATAATTTCTGACATCAAAATCCGCATGTCTGTTTATTATCTTATTCCCAAGCTCACCTATCGAGGTATCCCTGTCATTTGCCTCGTTATCGTTAATTATCTTAAGTATCGTTTCTTCGATCTCTTCCGCATCAACACCGTCTTCATCCTCACGATCCTCAGCCGCAAGCATTTCAAGATACTTAAACTGGGTACAGGATGCACGGAAGGCCTCTACCGTCTTTTTTTCGCCCATCCCGATCACAAGCATTCCCGCTTCCCTCAATCTTGCAGCAAGCTTTGTAAAATCGCTGTCACTTGACACAATACAGAATCCTTCCACTGAACCGGTATACAGAATATCCATGGCATCTATTATCATGGCGGAATCAGAGGAGTTTTTCCCCTGGGTGTAGCTGTACTGCTGAATCGGGGTTATCGAATTCTTCAGAACTACCTCTTTCCAGTTTGATGTTGTGGGATTTGTCCAGTCACCATATGCTCTTTTATAGGTCGCCATACCATAATTTGATACTTCATCAAGTATATATTTAATATATTTTAAGGAAACATTTTCCGCATCTATCAGCACAGCCAGTCTGCTGCTTCTTTCTTCCATAATTTACATCATCTCCGGGAAATTATTTTGTCGGTATGCTCAGTGCTTTGGAATGAGCTTTTCCTTTCCGCCCATGTAGGGTCTTAAGACTACAGGGATGTTTACACTTCCGTCTTCATTCAGATTATTTTCAAGAAAGGCTATGAGCATCCTTGGAGGGGCAACTACGGTATTATTGAGCGTATGCGCAAAATACTTACCGTTTTCCGAATTTACCCTTATCTTTAATCTTCTTGCCTGCGCATCTGAGAGATTTGAGCAGGAACCGACTTCAAAATACTTTTTCTGTCTCGGAGACCAGGCTTCCACATCATAGGACTTCACCTTAAGATCGGCAAGATCCCCCGAACAGCATTCAAGAGTTCTTACCGGGATATCCATGGATCTGAAAAGATCTACGGTATTTTGCCATAATTTATCAAACCACATGGCGGACTCCTCCGGCTTGCATACAACGATCATTTCCTGTTTTTCAAACTGATGGATCCTGTATACCCCTCTCTCCTCTATACCGTGAGCTCCCTTTTCCTTACGAAAGCAGGGGGAATAGCTGGTAAGAGTCTTTGGCAGATCCTTTTCATCTGTGATCGTATCAATGAATTTTCCGATCATAGAATGCTCTGAGGTACCTATAAGGTAAAGATCCTCTCCCTCTATCTTATACATCATTGCATCCATTTCAGCAAAGCTCATAACACCTGTAACAACATTTGACCTGATCATAAAGGGGGGTACACAGTAAGTAAATCCCCTGTCTATCATAAAATCTCTCGCATAAGCTATAACTGCTGAATGAAGCCTTGCTATGTCACCCATCAGATAATAAAATCCGTTACCTGCAACTCTTCCCGCTGCGTCGAGATCTATCCCGTCAAATCTCTCCATTATATCAGTATGATACGGTATCTCATAATCGGGGACTACCGGTTCACCGTATTTTGTCACCTCAACATTCTCGCTGTCATCCTTCCCTATAGGTACAGAAGGGTCTATCATATTGGGGATGACCATCATTTTTTTTGTAAGAAGCTCCGAACACTCAGCCTCCTCCTGCTCAAGTTCCTTTAACCTTTCGGCATTTGCGGCCACCTGCTTCTTTACCTTCTCTGCCTCTTCCTTTTCGCCGTTTTTCATCAAAACACCGATCTCCTTAGAGAGCTTATTTCTCTGTTCCCTTATGGAATCAGCCTCTGCCTTGGCCTTCCTGTTCCTTGCATCCAGCTCTATGACCTCATCGACAAGCGGAAGCTTTTCATCCTGAAACTTATTTCTTATGTTTTGTTTTACCGCATCAGGATTTTCCCTGACAAATTTAATATCTAACATTTTTCTTTCCCCTTTATATATTTAACAATAACCGTCCATTATAAGAACGGTTACTGCTTTTAATCTCTCTTCCGGTCTTTTGTTTTAATACCGGGTTCCTTCCCTTTTTTCAGAAGATATCCATAAAGAATTTGTATGTGTTCTTTCCGGATTCCTTCGCCTGGTTAAGGGCTATATCTGCCTTGGGATATAATTTATGGAAGGTGATATCGTTTTTATCTGACACGACCACTCCTATCGAAGTCGTTATTATAAGATTTTCATCTTCACCCGGTCCAAGCCCGAACTCAAGTACAGTCTCATCGTTGATCCTTTTGAATATGGCTTCCGTTTCCTCCCTTGATCCCAGTGATGGGATAAAAGCAGCAAACTCATCACCGCCAAGTCTTCCTATTACGGAGTTTTCCGGAAGATCCGCGATCAAAACTCTTGATATGGTCTTTAAGATGCTGTCTCCTATATTATGTCCGAAGCAGTCATTTATCCGTTTGAAATTATCAACATCAATAATAGCCACAAGATACTTATCGTCATTACCCCTGTCCTCGATTATCCTGTTGATCTTTCTTTCAAACATAACTCTGCTGTAGAGATCTGTAAGAGAATCCTTTTCCGTTATGCCTTCGGTATTTGTTCTCCTGGTCTTCTCAAGCTTGATACCCGCTATAATATTTCCGTTAAGAGAATTCTCCCCAAGTATTATAGTTATCTGATACCACATCCAGCTTGGATCCTTAAGAGTACTTGCCATATAATCAAAGCAGATATAAGTGTTTCCCTGACGGTATTGTCTTATCAGCTCTTTTCTGTTTACTGTCCCTATTACCTTATCATAATCTTCTTTCTCTACCGTTGACTTGAATGCAACCATTATATCGTCGTAACTGGCATCTCTGCCTATTCCATAGGGCATAAGCGGTTCAATACAATCCTTGTTTATCACGGAATTCGATGTAAGATCCGCTTCGATATATATTTCCGCATTCATGTTCATGATCTTAGTATACTGGCTTGCCCTGAATCTTCCGTATCCATGCCTGTACTCTTCCGTGACATCTTCGGAAATGGCGATCGCACAGCTTCCTATCTCGTCTTCATTAATAAGATAACATGTATGTCTGATATATTTTTCCTTAAATTCTCCGTTATTCTCTTCTTTGACTAAGAGATCCTCAGATACGACCTCCTCACCGGATCCCAGCCTTTCATCAATTTCCTGTAATCTTACTCTCAGGACATCCTTATTTGAAGCATTTAATACTGCCATAAAATTTTCCTTGGCATTATATACAACACTTTTAAGGAAATGACCGTTACCCTTGTCTTCATAGAAATCTACAATATCATGTTTGAAATAATATCTTGAAAGTCCGATAAGATTCCGTCTTCCCAGATAACTGTAAAGGGCATCGATAAACTCTCCCGTCTTATGCTTGGTAGCCTCTGTATTCTCTATCAGCACAAGGTCGAGCTGAAGCTCATCACCCTTATACTTAATGCTGCAGGAAACTATTATGCTCTTGGTATAACCCTCATTAGTCTCTATAGTCTGTTCCTTTGTAAAGCCGGCTTCATTGTTGTTTACGGCATAACGGATACTCTTATCGATCGAGTCAAGCTCCGAGAAGAGAACATGCGGCATGAGTTCTCCGAGTCTGTCAGCCTTCATGGCTTCATCAAGAGTTATCATATGAAGATTCAAGAACCCGTTATTGATATAGGATACTTCCTTTACGGGAAGTCCCTCACTCCTGTCAAGTATTATCCTTGCTATTCCCGCTTCACTGTCCTCGAAGAAGGAATTCACCTGCTGACGCAAAAGAACACTTCTCCTGAGTATGCTTATGGCTCTTCTTTCACTTTCAACACTGTAATAATCTATTGTCCTTCGTATTCTCTGTCTGAGAAGCTGCCTGCTGTATGGTACGGGGATGATATCGGTTATAGTCTCATCCCTGATATAATCATCTACGAATCCATCCATCTGACCTCTGTTTATAAATGCCAGAAGGGGAATATCATTATAAAAAGGCTTTAGCAGCATAACATTTACAAATTCAAGACTCTCCTCCCTGAGCGAATCAATATCTACCATGATAACATTAACATTTGCAAATGTTTTCTTAAGGTACTCCTCTGCATCTTCACAGGTATCGACCCTGAATACTTCCACACTCTGGTCAAAAACTTCTTCTATTTCATTCTTCTTTTTTTCATCCTCAGACAAAAGAAGGATATTGTATAACATTTTCTCTGTTTTTGACTGCGGTAAGGATATATGTTCGGACAGTCTGCCGGAAAAATCATCGGCCATAAGAGGTCGGTAGAAATAATATCCCTGAATACAGTCACAGTTCATGCTCTTGAGAAGCTCATACTGATTTCCCGTCTCAACTCCCTCAGCTACTATCTGCATATTGATGGATTTTGCCATACGGATTATATTATAGAGTATATTGCTTGCTCTCTCGGATATATCTATGGAGTCCATAAATTTCATATCGATCTTTAATACATCAACCGGGAAATCCTTTAACATATTAAGAGAGGAGAATCCGCTCCCGAAATCATCCATAAGTATCTGATATCCGGATTTTCTAAGCTTGTCCATTACGCGCATGAGTTCCTGGGGCTGATCCATATACGCGCTTTCAGTAACCTCAAACTTTATAGCCCTGTTATCGAGACCATATCCGTCTATCATGGCCATGAGCTTTTCATAAATATCTATATCATAAAAATCCATTCTGGAAAGATTGACTGATATCGGCACTATCCTCTGACCTGAATTTATCCTGTTTTTCTGGAAAGTACAAACCTCATTAAGAACATACTGGTCGATCTTTGTAACAAAACCGTTTTTCTCAAAGGTAGGTATAAAAACTCCCGGAGGTATATGCGTACCGTCCTGTTTTTTCCATCTTACCAGAGCCTCCGCCGATACTATTTCCTTAGTCCTTGAATCTATGATGGGCTGATACATCACAAAGAAATCGCCGTTTTCAAGTGCCTGTTCCGAATCCTTGACTATCTCCTGCTCCGTTACCAGTGCATCCCTCATCTCATTTGAGAAAAAGTTCATGCGGTATACGTAACTGTCCTTAATGGCATGAAGCGCCATTGTGGCACGATCGCAGGCGATGGCTATATCCCTTTCACTTGCATCCATCCTGTACATGCCCACGTGCATAAATATTGTATTGTCCAGAGTATGCCAAAGAATGTGCGAGCTTAGGACGTCCCTGATATTTTTATCGGCCTTTTCATGAAAGCGCGCGGAACAGCAGGTAACGAAATGATCCGACTCTATCCTTCCGTAAGTACAGCGGTCCGAATCCAGATTAAGCTTCAGGAAATTCGCAAAATCCACTAAAAGCTTATCACCCTTTTTTGAACCAAGCATCTCATTTATGGCTTTAAACCTGTCTATGTCCCATATTGAAAGGATATACTCCTTATTGGGATTATTATCGAGCATCTTGGCTGTCTCGACAAAAAAAGTCTCTTTGTTGTATATTTCAGTGAGCATATCAAACTTTGAACTGTCATGCTCACCCCTTACGTTCAGTTCTCTGTCAATGTCATTTATCCCTGCTTCAATCTGCCTTATTATGACCGAGAGTATCTTTGTCCCGCGATTATACCTGACATTTTTTATGATCAGCTCAAACTTATAATAATTCCCGTTTTTCTTTCTGATCCTTATATCTTCTTTTCGTGCGTCTCCGGATTCAAATATATTGCTTACCAGAGAATAAAATTTCCCAAGATCTGTATGATATATAAGATCATCAAAGGCATACCCCAGATAGCTCTTTTCTATCTCATCCGGCTCCACCCCCAAAAGGGTTGCCGCTTTATTACCCATGAATTCTATATAATACTTTTCTTTCTGTGCAAGATCGATAAAACCGGCATTTAGAACTTCAAGGATACTCTCCATCCTGAATGTCTGCAGCTCGTAGTATTCATTACGTCTCTTATTATCATCAACATAGGAAATAACAAGGTTCTTGATCGTTAAATCGATAAGTGAGGGATTTGCCGGATAATCAAAGCAATAGCTGACACCCTTCTGCATTGCATCAAGCGTCAGCTCTTCACTAAGATCATTATGTAATATACAGATAATTAAATTATGATATTCATCACTGTACTTCAAGCCGGTAATGAAATTCAAAAGATCATCTGTTTCGTCTGATATATCCATCAACAGAAAATCTATATCCTGTGCTTCCAACACATTCATAACTTCTTTTGTGTTTTCAACAAGGAATACATTATAATTAAGCTCAAGGTATATCTTTAAAGATTCGATTTCGAGCCTTTTTTTTGAATATATTAAAATACCGGCCTTTTTACTGTTCATATCATCCTCTTGTGCCTGCTCCCACCTATAGAGAATTATAACATACACTCCACCAAAAATAAATTGATAATTTGTACGTCACAGACTACCTTATATCAGAATGATATTCCTGAAGGGCTCTCACACCCGAATTCTCTTTCAGGGCAGATTTTATTCCCTCGGCCGATGCCTTTGCGGCTGCCATTGTCGTCACATAGGGGATCCTTGCTTTTATCACGCTCTTTCTGATATAAGAATCGTCCATGGCTCCCTTTTTATCATCCGGAGTATTGATGACCATATCAACCTCTCTGTTTGTGATCGCATCTAAGACATTGGGTCTCCCCTGCTGAAGCTTGAATATCTTGGTCGCTTTGATACCTGCTGCCGTTATCATATCACAGGTACCACCCGTTGCTATTATCTTGAATCCGCACTCGTCAAAAGCCTTCGCGACCTCTACGAGCTCTGATTTATCCCTGTCATTTACGCTTATAAGAACACTTCCTCTTAAAGGAAGGGCAGTCTGTGTTGCTTCCTGAGCCTTATAATATGCTTCACCGAAGTTATCGGAAAGTCCGAGAACCTCTCCCGTGGATCTCATTTCGGGACCTAATATCGGATCGACTTCCTGGAACATGTTAAACGGAAATACTGCCTCTTTAACTCCAAAGTGCGCAAATTCCTTATCCTTAAGGTCACCTACCGGAGATTTTCTTCCCGTAAGGGGCATCGTGATTATTTCCGTTGCAAGAGGCACCATACGGATATTACATACCTTGGATACAAGAGGTACTGTCCTTGAAGCCCTTGGATTAGCCTCGAGTACATAAACCACGTCATCCTCTATGGCATACTGCATGTTCATAAGACCTTTGACATTCATTTCCTTTGCTATCTTTTTTGTGTATTCCTTTATCCTTGAAAGGTTCTCTTTTGAAATATTTATGGACGGTATGACACAGGCCGAATCGCCGGAATGTATACCTGCCTGTTCTATGTGTTCCATTACTGCGGGAACAAATACATTTTCTCCGTCAGAAATAGCATCAGCCTCACACTCCAAAGCGTTATGAAGGAATCTGTCTATAAGGATCGGTCTTTCGGGAGTGACACCTATCGCATCCTTCATATATATCTTCATATGCTCATCATCATGGACAACTTCCATTCCTCTTCCGCCAAGAACATATGAAGGACGCACCATAACCGGATATCCGATCTTGGCGGCGATATCCATAGCCTCCTCAACAGTTACTGCCATACCTGATTCGGGCATCGGTATCTCAAGCTTATCCATCATCTCCCTGAAAAGATCCCTGTCTTCCGCAAGATCGATAGTTTCGGGAGTCGTCCCCAGTATGTTGACGCCGTTTTTCTTTAGATCAGCCGCAAGGTTAAGCGGTGTCTGGCCTCCGAACTGGGCGATCACACCCAGAGGTTTCTCCTTTTCGTAGATACTGAGTACATCTTCAAGCGTCAGCGGCTCGAAATAAAGTTTATCCGATGTATCATAATCAGTCGAAACCGTCTCCGGGTTACAGTTAACGATTATAGTCTCAAATCCTAATTTTTTAAGGGCTTTTGCGGCATGTACACAGCAATAATCAAATTCGATACCCTGGCCTATCCTGTTTGGACCTCCGCCAAGGATCATAACCTTACCTCTGGAATTATCACAGGCAGCATCCTCTTTAATATTATAGGATGAATAATAGTAGCAGGAATCCTCTGTACCACTGACATGAACACCCTCCCATGCCTCTACTGCTCCTGCCCTTATCCTTGCACTTCTTACCTCATCCTCCGAAACCTTAAGGAGCTGGCTGAGATACTTATCCGAGAAGCCGTTCTTTTTAGCCGCTACCAGTATTCCTTCGGGGGGAATGCTTCCCTCGTAGGTTTTTATCGTCTCTTCTTCAAATACAAGCTCCTCCATCTGTTCGATGAAATATGGCTTGATCTTTGTGATCTCATAGAGCTCATCCACAGTGGCTCCCTTTCTCAGAGCCTCATACATGATAAACTGCCTTTCCGATGTAGGCACATGCAGCATATTCAGAAGCTCCTTCTTGGTTTTCTGCGCAAAATCCTTTGCATTTCCAAGTCCGTATCTTCCGATCTCAAGGGATCGTATTGCCTTCTGGAAAGCCTCCTTATAGGTCTTTCCTATACTCATCACTTCACCCACTGCGCGCATCTGAGTACCCAGCTTATCCTCGGCACCCTTAAACTTTTCAAATGCCCATCTGGCATATTTGATAACTATATAATCACCGTCCGGCTTGTAATTATCAAGAGTACCGTACTTACCGCAGGTTATATCCGAAAGTGTGAGCCCGCAGGCCAACAGTGCCGATACATACGCTATCGGGAATCCTGTAGCCTTGGATGCAAGGGCAGAGGATCTTGATGTTCTGGGGTTTATCTCTATGACTATGATCCTTCCGTCTTTTGTATTTCTGGCAAACTGTACATTTGTACCTCCGATGACCTGTATCCTGTCAACTATCTTATATGCCTGTCTCTGCAGCTCCTCCTGTACATCTTCAGGAATTGTCAGCATGGGAGCCGAACAGAAAGAGTCACCGGTGTGAACACCCAGTGGATCGATGTTTTCAATAAAGCAGACTGTGATCATCTTGCCTTCCGAATCCCTTACCACTTCAAGTTCGAGTTCTTCCCATCCAAGAACCGACTCCTCCACCAGTACCTGTCCCACTAAAGAAGCCTGTAATCCTCTTTCACAGACTGTCTTAAGCTCTTCAACATTATATACAAGTCCTCCTCCGGCTCCGCCCATAGTATAGGCCGGTCTTAATACTACCGGATATCCAAGCTCCTCAGCAATTAAAAGCGCTTCATCAACAGAATATGCAACCTCCGATCTGGCCATCTTTATACCCAGTTCGTTCATTGTTTCCTTAAATTCGATACGGTCTTCACCTCTTTCGATAGCATCCACCTGAACACCTATGACTTTAACACCGTATTTATCTAAAACTCCCGCTCTGTTCAGCTCAGAACACAGATTCAGCCCCGTCTGGCCCCCGAGATTGGGCAAAAGACCGTCCGGTCTTTCTTTCTCGATTATCTGTGTGAGACGTTTTAAGTTCAGTGGTTCAATGTATGTAACATCTGCAGTCTCAGGATCAGTCATTATAGTTGCGGGATTTGAATTGACCAGCACTATCTCATATCCGAGTTTTTTAAGGGCTTTACAGGCCTGAGTGCCGGAATAGTCAAACTCGCAGGCCTGTCCGATTATAATAGGACCAGAGCCGATTATCAGAATTTTGTTGATGTCGTCACGCTTCTTCATATTTTTCTCCTGTTTAAAATTTAACTGTTTATCTCACAAAGAGAGGGTGTACCTACACCCTCTCTTTATCACCGATCTTTTTGTCTGTCAGCTTTGCACTGCATCATTATCGTCAAAAGGATCTCCGCATTCGGGACAGAACTTGGGAGGATTCTTGGGATCCTCCGGTTCCCATCCGCATTTATCACATTTATAGAGCAAAGCTCCCGCCGGTTTCTTCTTTCCGCAGTTTGAGCAGAACTTTCCTTTATTTACCGTTCCGCATTCACATGTCCATCCATCCTGGGAAGGCTGCGGTTTACCACAGTTTGAACAGAACTTTCCTTTATTTACCGTTCCGCACTCACACTTCCAGCCTCCGGCTGCGTCCGCTGATACACCTGCACCCTGTCCTGCATTGGAATTATTCTGACTGGCACCCATCGCATAAAGATTTGCCGCATTGACTCCTCCTGCATTACCGGCCATATTCATTCCGGCAAAGGCCATCATAGGTCCGGCATTTTCATTCTTCGCAGCCGCTACCATCGCCTCTGCCTGTGCCGATGTAAGAGCTGCGGCTCCCATCGTGGCATCCTTGTATACAGCAGTTTTCTGCAGATTCTTGATCATCTGCTCATCCTCTTCGGAAGCAGTCACAGAGCTTACTCCAAAGGATACGACCTGAATTCCCCTAAGCTCTCCCCATTTCTTGGAAAGCTGGTCATTGAGCACATCCGCTATTTCCGTTGTATGTCCGGGAAGTGCACTGTACCTTATTCCCATTTCGGATATTTTGGCAAATGTGGGCTGAAGTGCAGTCATAAGCTCTGTCTTAAGCTGTGAATCTATCTCACTTCTCTTATAAGCCGAAGATACATTACCCGATACATTTGTATAAAAGAGGATCGGGTCCGTGATCCTGTATGAATACTCTCCGTGGCATCTGATCTCTATATCCACATCAAGTCCTATATTCTTGTCAACCACTCTGAATGGCACCGGGTTTGCTGTACCATACTTGTTTCCGGGGATCTCCTTTGTATTAATATAATATACTCTCTGATCCTTTCCCGTATCTCCTCCGAAGGCAAGACGTTTTCCTATCTGCTTAAATGTCGCCATTATATTTTCTCCGAGATTTCCGTAAAAAATACTGGGTTCGGAAGAAGCATCCCATAAAAATTCTCCGGGCTCGGCACACAGTTCAACTACCTTTCCCTGATCCACTATTATCATGCACTGTCCGTCAGCAACAGCGATTATCGAACCATTGCTGATGATGTTGTCATTTCCCTTATTATTTGAGGTTCTCTTGGCATTGGTTGACTTATTTCCCTTTTCCACTAAGATATCTGCCGGTATAGCCTCACAATAAAAGAATTCCCTCCATGAATCGGCAAAAGCACCGCTTACCGCTCCCATTGCAGCCTGAATCAATCCCATAACAAAATCCTCCTAAATGTATTATTATAAAAATACAAAATTACAATAAATTCCAAACGTCATAATGATATCATAAACAGAGTCAAAATAAAAGCTATCTGTTTTTCTTTCTTGTAAAGAACCATTCGTTTTTTTTCTTCTTTATCTTTTTTCTTGAGCCCAGTATCCTTCTTTCAGCCTGTTCTATGCACTCCTTTTCATAATTCTGGAAATTTTCCATAAGCTCTTTATTCTTCTTCAGGAAAAAATACTCTTTATCATGTGCCGCATAATAATTATCATATTTTCCCCTTATAAGTATCCTGAATCTCTCCTCACTTTCAAAGTCATCCATTACTATCCTTGCGTGTGTGGAAAGAAGCCTCTGGTCATCTTTTCTGTACAAAACCCCGTACATATCCTCTCTGCAGTTGTCAAGATGGGTTATGGCATTTTCATATTCGTTAAAAAAAACATACAGCTTCCCAAGCTGCAGGTTTGCCCAGGTATATATCTGTTCGGATTCGGTCGCTTCCCTCGACAGTCTGAGATAGATCAGAAACGCCTTCTGATATTCCCCCTCATTAAGATAATTTAAAGCCTTGAAAAGGAGCTCTTCCCTGCTCTCATTATCGTTTCCTTCTATGAGTGTTGTAGGTATAAGCTTTATATCCTCATACCTTTTTTTGGGGATCTCTATAACAGGTTCATAATTTTTGTCGGTTATGATAAAATCATCGTCCTCCGATATGATCATCGGAAGCATTGCCTGATATTCGTTATATTTTTTAAACCCTACCTGATAGCAGGCGTCCTCGTACTCTTCATAATCATTCAGTACAACCTCTGATGCAACCTCAACGGCTCTTCGGTTCCTTTCCGCAAAATAAGGATCGATCAGGCTTCTGTAATATATCTTGATTTCTCTGACAAAATTCTTCATCCTGACATCGAGAAAAACATGTCCGATATGGACATAAAGATCCCTTGCATTAGCTATAAAACGCAGATCACAGCGTTTATACATCTCTATCGCACGCTCATAATTTTCGTTGAAGTAATATAATTCTCCCAGAGAAAAAGCAGCATCGGTATACATTTCCATAGTCCTGTCGGTATACCTCAAAAGCATCTCATATTGCTTGATAGCCTCTGCCTCCTGCCCCGTCATCTTATAATATCTGGCATCATTCTGCCATTCTGTAAGACTTAGCTTGGCATCATAGGTTTCATCTATATCCAAAAGGAGGGAAAGAGCCTCCTCAAAGGTTATCAGCTTTTCCTCCCGGTAAATGAACATGCTTTTTTTGTCCCAGAATATACTGAGTCCATATTCGATAAGTCTCTTATTGGTTTCTATGAGCAGGCCCTCAAATTCCATAAAGGATTTAAAAGGATCTATCTCGTACCATTCCCTTAAGCTGTTACATATCATACGGATAAGACAGCCTTCCTTGGATTCCCTTGAGAACCACCGGAGTTTTGAAATATCGATATCATAATTCCTGTAGGGAATATCAGCCTCGATCTTTTTTTCCGTAATATTGATCCTTACGGAACGATTACTTCCAAGCATTACAAGACAGTCATCCTCGAGGAGATATTTACCGCAGGGTTTCAGATTCTCATCTATTTTTTTTATCGTATCATACAGTCTTATATCCAGCTGTTTATACAGTTCAAAAACTATCATTACCTTAATATCCCAGTTTTATATTATGAGTCAGTCTGAAAATATGTCCTTTGAGTTCCTCCACCAGAAGGTCCATGTCGTAAGTTCCGGCATTCACAGCCTTTACGGCGTTATCCATATAACCGTGCGTGTAATCCTTTGTGCTGTATGCATTATAGATCTCATTCAAAAGTGCTTCCGATCCAATGAGATTTTCGAAGCTGTATTCACCGGCCCCCCTGTCAACTATCTGATTATAACAGTCATAGTAATAATCATTAAGGGTATTGATAACATCATCCTGTGTCTTTCCTATATCTTCAAGCGTCCTCATTTCGGTTATTTCCTGCGGCATTTGCGCACTGCCTGAATTATCTGTCCTGTATTTCATTCCGTTACAGGGAGGGAGATTCACTGAAAGATCCCTTCTGACATGGTTGTTTGCATAATCGGCATCAGTCTTATTGAAATAGTCATACTGTCCCTGATCATTATCATCCCAGGTAACATCCACGTTATAAAATCCATCATCGAGTCTCACGATATTCCATGCATGGTTTTCCCCGGCAAATCCGGTACAGTAATAACAGGGAATACCAAGCTCCATCAAAACATGCTGCATTGCCCTTGAATATCCGGCACATACCGTAGAATGATTTACAAGAGCACTGTACGCGCTCTGATTCATCTTTGACGATAGCTGATAATCTACATTTTCTATGATCTTATCATGTACATACTCTTCTTTTCCGTAATCGGTTGTAAGCGCATTTGCGCCATCAACAAGCTCCTTTACCTTTGTATCAAACTGCATCTTCGAATTATCAAAGTCATCCGCTGTCTTATTAAACCTTAAAGCGACCTCTACGCAGGTACCGTCACGCTTGTACTTACAGCCATAGCCCGTATCAAGCCAGAAGAGCTGTGGCTGGTCGTTATAAACAGCCATAAAGCAGTTAGTCATCTCATCTGGTGAAAGACTTTCCACGGGCTTAAAGTTTTTGTTGAAAGCCAGGGTATTCGCATATATCTGTCTGTATAGATGCTTACCGCTGTCATTTAACATATGATAATGCGGATAAAAAAGCGCATCAAAATCAAGGCCGTCTCCTTCCTCGCCATAACCCAGTTCTTCAGATATTTCTTCGGCCTCTTTATCAGAAATATCCTCTATATCTTCACTGATAGGCTGATACCCTGTTTTCCCGGCAACATTTTCGGGAATGACCAGATCACTCTCACTTGGGCTTACATAGGTTTCATTAGCCGAAGCTGTTCCATTATCGGCCTGTGCGCCCTGAGACGGATCATCCTCGGGTTTTTTCTGTACAGGCTCCTGTTCCCCCATACCTTCATCCTGAGAGGGAGATGCCACATCAGGCTCACTTGTCAGAGCTTCTGCCTGTACATCTGACTCTTCCGCTGTTTCTGTTTCATTTTTGTAGAGCTTATCCGAGAGCATTTTCGATAGATCGGGATTCAGTGCACAGACCAGTATGAATCCCGTAATCAGTACCATCAGCCCTATAAGCCCATATCCGATCCCTTTAAGAATCTTCATCTTTTTCTCCCCTTGATCCCTCTTCCCTGTTATTCTTTAATAATCTGTATACGAGTATGTACGCATACAGAATCACGGGCACGATAATAGTCATGGCTACAGAAGCCCTTAACAGGTCCGCATACACCGGTTCCCTCAAAAGAGCACAGACAAGGGTGCTAAGATACATTATCACCAGCAGTATTGCTGCAATAAAAGCCACAACTCTCTTCACCTTGTACCTCCTACAGATTATCGGTAAGTTTTCTTATCTCTTCAGCCTTAAACGGCTTCTTCAGATAACCCGATAACCCCTCTTTCAGATAATCCTCCGCTGTTACATCCTCGCTGGCCGTGACCATTATCACAGGAGTTTCGGTATTTAAGTTACCTTCCATTGTCTTAAATTCCTTAAATGTAGTAATTCCATCCTTCCCCGGCATCATCTGGTCGAGCAGGATCAGATCATATTTCTTCTCCCGGGCCTTTTCAAGACATTCATCACCTGACAGAGCGGTATCTATCTCTGCATCCATACCCTTAAAAGCGGTTTTTCCTATGATGAGGTTCACCTTTGAATCATCAACTATCAGTATCTTTAATGACATTACCATTCCTCCTTATTACCTGTCGGATTTTTATTTATTTTGCATATCCTGTGATATATCATATTTATCCCTGATAAGATCTATCAGGTGGCCGTATTCTTCAATAAGGGCTTCATGCCTTGAGGCTATCTCGCTTATCCTGTTCTCCTTTGCATAGGCTTCCATTTCTTTTGCAAAATCCGAAAGCTCTGTCGCACCTATGGTCTTTGAGGTGGATTTGATCGCATGGACCGTTACCCTGTAATTATCCCAGTCATTCCTTTCAAAGCTCTCGATCAGGTTCCCTCTCAGATCATCCTCCGCATAGGTCTTGAGTATCTCTTCAAATACCTCTTCGCTTCCTGCGCAATACTGCATTGCGGTGTCATGATCGAGGAAATCCGAAATATCCATATCCTTATCATCATTTGCAGTCATTATTCCCTTACCTATCGATGCTATGACCGATCTGTCGGAAGAAGACCTTGCTACCTTTTTTTCTATATATGCATCAAGCGGAAGGTATTTCCTGATCACCTCATTCATATCCGTATAGGATATCGGTTTGGCCACATAATCATCAAACCCGCCCTCAAGATACTCATTCCTTGCCTCCTTTGAAACGTTTGCCGTAAACATTATAACCGGCACACCTATGTTCAGATTGTCCTCTGCCTCTCTCATTTCCTTAAGCGTTTCGATTCCGTCCTTTCCCGGCATCATATGATCCAGGAATATTATATGATATCTGTTCTTTTTAACCAGCTCGATCCCCTCATCTCCTGATAATGCAGTGTCCACCTGAATTCCTGAAAACTTAAGAAAGCTCTGGACCACCTTAAGATTCATTTTGACATCGTCTATCACAAGTATCTTCGCGCCCGGAGCGTATATCCCTCCGTCCATATATTTTGAAACACTGTGAACGACAGGCTCTGCCACATCAAATTGACCTATCGTCTGGTTGTTAAGCAAAATCTGGGGTATCCTTACTATGAATTCGGAACCCTTTCCGTATTCACTCTCAACGGTGACAGACCCTCCCATAAGCCTGACAAGCCTTGATGTTATATTAAGACCGAGACCGGTTCCTTCTATGTTTTTATTTCTGTTCTCATCAACTCTTGCAAAGGCAGTAAACAGCTTTTCCTTATCCTCATCCTTTATACCGATACCGGTATCCTTAACCCTGATATTAAGAGTTACCCTGTCATCTTCGGCATCTGATGTGAAAAGCTTTAAGGTTATCTCTCCCTTGTCGGTATACTTTACTGCATTTGATAAGATATTGATCATTATCTGCTGTATCCTGACATCGTCGCCTCTGAGATTCACAAAGGTATCCTCAGGTATTACCACATTAAACCTCAACCCTTTATCGACAACCTTTCCCTCGATCAGACTGTTACAGGCAGTAACTATATCCTTAACGCTGTAATCGGACTCTAACAGACTCATCTTACCCGAATCCAGCTTTGAAAAATCAAGGATATCATTTATGATGGATAAAAGGAGCCGTCCGGCGTTATCCACATCTGTAGCATATTCTATGATATTTTCTTCCCCGCTCTCCTTAAGAATGGCTTCGTTCATTCCAAGCACGGCATTTATGGGGGTCCTTATCTCATGGGACATATTGGCAAGGAAATCCTGTTTAAGCCTGTTGGCCATTATTTCCGCCCTGTTCTCCATATTTATCCTGTTTATCCTGAATATAGTCTCAAGAAAAGACATAAGAGCGACGACCGTTACCGCGCTCGATAGCAGTGTGGCGGAAGCTCCGTTTACATTTGTAAGGAACAAAACCATCTGACCGACACCGCCAAATATCAGTACGATAAACGCTACTGCCGATATCTTATAATCGTCGATCAGCTTCTCCTTTATATCCATGATAATGGTATAGGCGATCCCCACAATATATAATCCAAGAAGTACAAAATCAATGTTTATGCTGTCATATATATCCGATACCCTGTTAAACTGTAAATAAAGCCTGTGTATGAAATTTATAAGAGACAGGGCAAACAATCCTGTATAAAGCTTCCAGTAGCGTCTTTTCTGAATGCTGTTGTAATACAGACAGATCGGAAACGGAAGCAGCATAAGTCCCATGGCGGGAACCATGCTTATGGCCTTAATGTTTGGATAAATAAAATCCCTGAAATCCGATTGTCCTATATTCCAAAGCACTATACACAATATGGCCCATCCCATATAATCAACCCTTGTATCGGATTTTGTCACTATGGATATCATGGTTCCGACCACAATGCTTAATACAGCCATTATCAGAAAGACAAGGGCAAAGCATATGGAAACTCCCTGCTTCATTATATAGTATACTATTATCCCCGCTCTTTCTCCGTAATATACCTGACTATAGGCTCTTTCCTTACTCTCCTTCCTTACAGATTCTATTCTGAGTATTCCCCCGGCATCCTTACTGTCTATATCCGCATAGACATATATGCTCGGCAAATCCCTTCTGTATGGAGGCCCCTCTTTCATACTGTAATCACATCTGAGTTCATCATTTATATAAACCTTTACATTCTGCCTGTAGGATCTCAGTGCGATAAAATCATTATCCGAAATATCTGTTGGCAAAATCGTACTTGTTACTACCACACTTCCCTTTTCTGCCTCAGTATTATAGGGAAGAGTTATATCACTGCTTCTGCCGTCTTCATAGGTGATCGACCAGTTATCCTTTATCTCTTTACAGCGCAGTGATCCAAGCTGATTATCAGCATTCCAAAAGATCACAGCATAGATCATATATAATATGATACATATGGTTCCTGTGATCATTATAACTGCGGCAAGCTTGCTGAAAATACGGGCGTATTTCCCATTATTGCCGTTTTGCTCTATATTATTACCGGGACTGCCGTCATCATTTTTCATAACCTTGATTTTACTATAGAAAACTTTGATTTACAAGAACAGTAAAAAAGGGAAGTCTCATCAAAAAGGACTTCCCGGATTCAGTGTATCAGTGCAGGAAAAGGGACTTGAACCCTCATGATATTGCTATCACACGGACCTGAACCGTGCGCGTCTGCCAATTCCGCCATTCCTGCATACAGATTTGAATCTGCAACTTTAAAGATTGTAAAATAATCATAACGATAAGTCAAGACAAACTTAAAAATGACGTGGTTCCATAAGATTTTACATACCGATTATCACATTCCTGAGCTTTCTCGTCATGGGGATCGTACCGGAATCCTTTTTCTGCTGCATAAGAACCATAGCCATATTATCTGAGGGCATGCAGGCAAAATAACATCCAAGCCATCCGTCCCATCCATACTCATCCATGGAAGATAAGGATGCTGCACTCCCCGGATCCCTCATCTGCCTCATCAGATGTGAGTAGGTGAATCCCAGAAGAGAGGGCCAGGTTGAATCCATTACCTCCTGCTGTCTTCCTGTAAGATTTCCGGATGTCAGAAAGCTTACGGTCTTCCCGGAAAGAATACGTGTTCCATCATAAGATCCCTTATTTAACAGCATTAAGCAAAAACGCATATAATCATCGATCGTTGAAACAAGACCTGCTCCACCCGATTCAAAAGCCGGTCTTTCCTTCATATCATTAGATACCGCAAGGTTATTCCCCGTATATAATACCATTTCCCCTTTGCTTACCGAAGCATAGGACTTTGCCAGCCTGTACTGCTTGTCCTGAGGGACAAAAAAACCGGTATCCTTCATTCCAAGCGGTTTAAAGATATTTTCTTCAAGGAAATCCCCGAAACGCTTACCTGAAATTTTTTCTATAACAGCTCCAAGCACATCCGCAGACAACCCGTAACACCAGGAAGACCCGGGAGTAAACTTAAGAGGGAGCTTACCTATGGCTTCAGCCACCTCCAATGTCGTCATGGCATCGTCTGTAAACATTTTTTTCTCTATATCGGCAATAAGTCTGAGTGTACTTCTTTCGCTAAGGGACCCCATACCCCCATAGCTTAGACCGGAGGTCATATTAAGAAGGTCCTGTACTGTCATCCTGACAGGTTCATCTACTGTATTTCCGTTTTCATCCTCTCTCTTCTGCCCCTTAAAGCCATCAAGTATCTCATCTACGGGCTGTCCTATATCGAGCCTTCCCTCCTGCATCAGTATCATGGCGGCAACGGCGGTTATGGGCTTTGACATGGAATAGAGCCTGAAGATATTATCTCTTGATATCTTTATCCCTGCTTCCCTGTCCGCGTATCCGTGTTCACAGTAAAAGCATTCCGTCCCGTCTTTATAGACAAGGAGGTTTGCTCCCATTGTGACTCCGTCATCTATCGCTTCTTTGATTATATTATCTATCCTGCCTGCTGTCTCATTATCCATTATGCTTCCACCACCCTGTCCGCAGATTTAACATAAGCATTTCTGGGATCAGCATCCATGGTCGCAAATGCGATATTTATTGCATGATCCGCCACTCTCTCAAGTCCGCTCACTATATCCGAATATATCATTCCGGCCTCAGGAGTGCACTCTGCCTTTGACAGTCTGTCAATATGAGCCTGTTGAAGCTCTCTTTCCTTTTCATCCACCGCATCCTCAAGGTGAACTATATCCTCAAGATGCTCCTCGTTATTATTGGCGAACATATCCGTTGAATATCTTATAAGAGTATTTACCATGTCGAGCATCTCACCTAACTCACGCTGTGCGTCCTTAGTAAAGCTAAGATCCTTTTCCTTTCTTGTCACTGCCGCATCGGCAACATTCTCGGCATGATCACCTATCCTCTCTATGTCATTTACAACATGGAAGAGCGCACCTATCGATCTTGCATCATCCATGGGAAGGTCTATCTGGGATATCTTAACAAGATAGTTGGTAATGGCATGATTCAAAAAGTCAATATTCTCCTCTGTCTCATATACAAGCTGTATATCCTCTTCATCCAGAGTTATCAGGGCATTCATTGCCCTGTTGAGATTCTCGCTTGCAAGCAGAGCCATCCTCTCAAGCTCCTTGGTCGCCTCGATAACAGCGGTCGCAGGTGAAAAGATATTTTTTCCGCCGATATATTTAAGCTTCATATTATCCCTGTAACCTGTCTTATTATCCTCACCGCGAACAAATATATAAGTCATCTTTACAAGTGCATTCGTAAACGGCAGGAACATGATAACCTGCGCCACCTTAAATATCGAATGTGCATTAGCGACCTGTCTTCCGATATTGTCTCCCGATACCATCGCTAACATAGCTATAACCTGATCCATGAAGAGCTTTAGAACGATATACATGATTATCGTTCCAAGCACGTTGAAGATGAGATGGATAAGTGCTGCTCTTTTGGCATCCTTATTTCCCGAAAGTGACGCCAACATAGCGGTACAGCAGGCACCGATGTTACATCCCAGTATGATATACAGTGATATAGGCAGTTCCAAAAGGCCCTGATTTGCCATGAGCAGGATAATACTGACCGTAACCGATGAAGACTGTATGACT
This sequence comes from Lachnospiraceae bacterium, assembly GCA_024687745.1. Taxonomy (GTDB): domain Bacteria; phylum Bacillota; class Clostridia; order Lachnospirales; family Lachnospiraceae; genus UBA2868. The sequence continues at coordinate 23,331 of JAILEM010000013.1, read as the reverse complement.
CCCGTAACGGCCGTTCCGATCAAAATAGCCAAAAACGGAGATGTAAGTTCACCGAAAAATGCCGGTACGGCAGGTATATCCCTGATATTTCCCATTGCCTCCGACATAATGGAAAGTCCCATAAATAAAACTCCAAATCCGGTAAGTATCTCACCGACCTTATTGATCATTGATTTTTTTATGAAATAAAGCATGATAACACCCATAAATACAAAAACGGGTGCATATTGCGAAAGGTTAAAAGAAACAAGCTGTGAAGTGACCGTAGTACCTATATTTGCTCCAAGTATTACACCTACCGCCTGATAGAGGTTCATTATCCCCGAATTAACAAAGGTAACTACCATTACAGTACAGGCGCTGGAGGATTGTATAATACCGGTAAACAGGATTCCGACAAGCATACCCGTTATCCTGTTGGTTGTAAATATCTCCAGAATTTTTCTGAGTTTAGCACCGGCTGCCTTTTCTATTCCCGAGCTCATAAGCTTCATTCCAAAAAGGAACAAACCAAGACCTCCGCTCAAAGTGACCAAAACGGTAAAGACCATCTTTCCCTCCTAAATATGATTTTTATGCCATTTTTCCCCAGCTGCTATATCTTTTCCCATATGCTCCTTTAAAGCTTCCACGGAGCCAAAATCCTTCTCACCTCTGACATAATGATAGAGGGATACCAGCAGATCATCACCATATATCTCTCTGTCAAAATTATACATATAAGTTTCCACTCCCACTACATTTTCAAAAACCCCATCATTTTTGACAACGGTAGGTTTAGCTCCAATGTTCGTGATCGAGCGGTATTCAACTCCCATGTGACGGACTCTTGAATAATAAACACCGCTCTTTGGAAGGAGCTTCTCGGGTTTTGGAAGCAGATTTACCGTCGGCATTCCTATTGTCCTTCCGAGCTTTCTCCCATGCACCACAGTCCCGTAAAACATATAGGGTCTTAGGAGCATTTCGTTTGCTCTTTCTATATCGGCATTAAGAATGCTCTGTCTTATCCTTGAAGAGCTTATCACATCGCCGTCATAGGTAACCTTATCCACAACCTCGATCTTTAACCGGCTCATCTCCTCATAGGACTTTAACAGTTTCAGATCTCCCATACCTCTGTGTCCGAACCTTATATCATTTCCGCATACAACAGCATGAGTGTTCAGACGATCCAGCAATATATCCTCAATAAAGCTTTCCGGGCTTATACCGGCGGTCTTCTCATAGAAAGGAAACTCTATCAGATAATCTATATCCAGTTCGGAAAACACAAGTCTTTTCTCCGCTGTCGTAGTAAGTACTTTCGGATTTTTATTATAAAGAATACTTTCCGGCTGCGCACTGAAGGTAAAAATGATGCACTTGTAACCCATTTTTTTATATTCGTGCATCCTCCGGATGATCCTCTCATGACCCTTGTGGATCCCGTCAAATTTCCCTATCGCCACCACGCTCTTTGAGCTGTCCGAAAGCCTTATGTCGACCTCATCTGAAATTATTATCATATCATTACCATACCAGTATTAAGATCCATTTTATAATTTATAAAAACATCTTATATGGAGTAAGTCTTTCTTTTTTTTGATCCAGACTGTATATACCCTTAAAATTCCCGCTAAGATCATACATCCTGAATCTTTCGGAGGTGATCTCCTCTTCTCTGAATAATGAAAGGCTTATCGGATTCCCGTTATAAAGAAGTTTTTCATAAATCTCTTCGTGCCCCTTCATTACCGAATCCCTGACTATTGACTTATACTCCTTAAATATCCTGTCTGCAGGTACTATTATCTCATTAAGTCTGCCTTCATCCCTAAGCTTTTCTATCTCATCTATCCTGCGGGCATCATCTGCGCAAAAATTCCCGACCCTTGTCCTTATCAGCGATGACATGGCAGCAAAAACTCCGAGCCTCTCCCCTATATCGTCACACAACGTCCTTATATAGGTTCCCTTTGAACACTTCACATATATTTCCACGTACGGAAGGTCGATTCTCTTTATTTCAATACTGTCTATAAAAACTTCTCTTCCCTTACGCTCAATCTCTTTTCCTTCTCTTGCAAGCTCATATAGTTTTTTTCCTCCCACCTTTATCGCAGAATACATAGGCGGGATCTGTACTATCTTTCCCTGAAACCCCTTTACGGTCTCCCTTATGAGCTCTTCGCTTTGCGAAAGTACCTTATCTGCATCTGCCATGGCTGTTATCTGTCCAAAGACATCAAGCGTATCAGTTCTTATCCCAAGCTTCATAACGGCAAGATATTCCTTCGAGCGGTCTGTAAGAATATCACATATTCTTGTGGCATTCCCTATACATATGGGAAGTACTCCCTCCGCCTTTGGATCTAAGGTACCGGTATGCCCTATCTTCTTTATCTTAAGGATCCCTCTCATTTTGGCAACCACATCGTGAGAGGTAAAATCCTGTTCCTTATAAACATTGATAACACCGTTTATCCCGGTTTCTTTTTTATTATCGGTCATCGGCATCTTCTATCGCCTTAAGCTGTTCTTCGATATGAAGCGAAAGATTGTTAAGTACATCATATATCGTCCCGTTCATGGTACAGCCCGCTGCCCTTACATGACCTCCCCCTCCAAAGAGGGTGGCGATCCTTGCGACATCTACCTTCCCGTTCGATCTCATACTTACCTTATATTCAAGACTGTGTATCTCATACATAAAAATGGCAACCTCAACTCCCCTGGTCACCCTCAGCTGGTTAACTATCCCGTCTAAATCCTTATAGGTGATATTGTAAAAATCCATTGTCTTCCTGTCCACGGAACCGGCGATGCATTTCCCGTCCATAAACAATATACTCTCTAGAAGGGTTCTTCCAAGTATCTGATTCTGAACATAGCTTTTCTGATAAAAAGATTCATCTATTATCCTGCTCCTGTCAAAATCGTAATCACAAAGTCTGCCGACAACCTCAAACGAGCGCCTTGACATACAGCTGTACTGGAAAACTCCGCTGTCATGCATTATTCCGGTAAATAATGCCTTCGCTACCTCCTTATCCATATATCTGTCTTCAAACATAAGAGCAAGGAGTTCACAGGTTGAGCTTGCCTCCGGCTCGATATGATTGATCATTGCAAAGCCCCTGTTTGAAATATGATGATCGATACATATGGTCTTTTTTGCACTTTTAAATATCAAAAGCCCCTCGCCGAGTCTGTCGGGTGTGCTTGAATCCAGCGAAAAACACACATCCGGAGCTTCCTTACAGTCATAATCCGAATCTATATTTCCATAGTTTTTGATATAACTGAATGTTTCCGAAGGTTTTTCAAGAAATACAGTTACCTTTGCATCCTTAAGTGCATTATCCAGATATAGCTTAAGTCCGAGACAGGCCCCAACGCAATCTCCGTCCGGTCTCATATGCCCCATTATGGCTATTCTTTTTGAGTCCCCTATTTCACTGATGATGTCTATCATTATTACTTACCTCATCTATGAGCTTTGACATCTTTATCCCGTATTCTATCGATGTATCCGCCAAAAAGGTTATCTTTGGCGTATATCTGAGATTAAGATTATTTGCCAGCTCGTGCCTTATATACCCCTCCGCATTCTTAAGGCCAAGAAGCGTATCATTTCTTGCTTTTTCATCTCCAAGGACAGATATCCACACCTTACAGGTCCTCAGATCCGGAGCAACATCCACCTCTGTGACACTTGTTATGGGTGCTATCCTCGGATCCTTTATCTCAGTCCTTATTATATTTGAAAGCTCTCTCATGACCTCTGAATTGATCCTGGTATTTTTAACACTGTTCTTCTTCATTATCTTGGTACCTCTACCATTATGTAGGCCTCTACAGTATCAAATTCCTGTATGTCATTAAATCCGTCAAATACAAGTCCGCATTCAAATCCTGCCTTGACTTCCTTCACATCATCCTTGAAGCGTTTGAGTGAAGCAAGCGGTCCCTCAAATATCTGATCTCCCTCTCTGGAGATCCTTACCTTGCATCCTCTCTGGAGCAATCCGTCAAGCACATAAGAGCCTGCTATGTTCCCTATTCCGGAAGCCTTGAATATCTGCCTGATCTCTGCATGGCCTATGACCTTTTCCTCAAATACAGGATCGAGCATTCCCTTCATGGCAGCCTCTACATCCTCAATAGCTTTGTATATTACATCATACAGTCTTATATCAACACCTTCGGTATCGGCTATTCCCTTTGCTGTCGCATCAGGTCTGACATTAAATCCTATTATGATCGCATTTGATGCTCCCGCAAGAACCACATCGGATTCGTTAATTGCGCCAACTCCTCCGTGTATGACCTTAACTACAACTTCATCGTTAGAGAGCTTTGTAAGGCTTTCCTTGACAGCCTCTACCGATCCCTGGACATCTGCCTTGACTATTATATTCAGCTCCTTAAGATTGGCTGACTTGATCTGGTCAAAGAGATTATCCAGTGACATCCTTGACTTGGTATCATCAAGCATCTTTATCCTGTTCTGGGATATGAACGTCTCGGCAAACTGCTTTGCATCCTTATCATTCTCAGGTGAGATAAATATCTCTCCTGCATTTGGTACATCATTTAAACCCAGTATCTCTACCGGCGTGGAGGGCCCTGCTTCCTTTACTCTTCTTCCCTTATCATCGATCATTGCTCTTACCTTACCGTGACAGGGACCGCAGGCAATGAAATCTCCCACCTTCAGGGTACCCTTCTGTACAAGCACTGTGGCAACGGGGCCTCTTCCTTTATCAAGCTCTGCCTCTATAACAAGACCTCTTGCCTTACGTTTGGGGTCTGCTTTAAGTTCAAGTATATCTGCCGTCAAGAGTATCATCTCCAAAAGCTGGTCTATACCCTCTCCCGTCTTTGCTGATACCGGGGCAAATACGGTACTTCCGCCCCAATCCTCGGGAATGAGTTCATACTCAGAGAGCTCCTGCTTGACTCTGTCTATATTTGCACTGGGTTTATCTATCTTATTGACGGCAACGATTATTTCGATCCCTGCGGCCTTAGCGTGATTTATCGCTTCAACAGTCTGAGGCATAACACCGTCATCTGCGGCAACAACAAGGATCGCGATATCTGTGGAGCTTGCTCCTCTCATTCTCATCGCTGTAAAGGCTTCATGACCGGGAGTATCTAAGAAGGTTATCTTCCTTCCTCCTACATTTACCACATAAGCTCCGATATGCTGTGTGATCCCCCCTGCCTCACGGTCGATAACGTGAGTCGAACGTATGGCATCAAGAAGAGATGTCTTACCATGATCAACATGACCCATAACACATATTACGGGAGGACGGGTAACCATATTCTCCGTGCTTTCCTCTTCCTCCTTCAAAAGCTCCTCTATAACGTCTACTACCTCTTCCTTTTCACAGAGTATATCAAACTCAACTGCGATCTCTTCAGCCTGTTCATAGGATATCTCCTGATTGACGGTTACAACCTTACCCTGCATAAAGAGCTTCTTTATGATCACAGCAGGCTGAACCTTCATCTTATCTGCCAGCTCCTTGATCGTGAGAACCTCCGGAAGTGTAATGACTTTGATCTTTTCTTCTTCCTTAACCTCGGGTTTCTTTTCCGCTGGTTTCTCAAGCTTGGATTTTATACCCTTGACCTGTTTACCTCCGCGGAAGCCATCCTCGTTCATATAGCTCTGATCTTTTTTATGCTTATCACTGTTCTTATGTCTCTGATCTCCTCTGTGCTGATCGTTATCCTTTGTAAATCCCTGATCCTTCTGCTGATTGTTCTGGGCAAACTGTCCCCTCTTTGCAGACTGTGTCTGCTGCTGGGTATTATTATTCCTGCCTGTTACATTGCGTTTGTCTTTCTCCGCTCTATATTCTGCATTTCTGTTATGACCGTTATTATTATCGCTGTTATTCCTGTTAGGAATATCACTGCTAACCTGAGCCGGTTTAACATCTTTAACAATTTCTTTATCTCTTTGGATCTGATCATTTCCGTTATTTCTGACAGCAGTTTCATTTCTCACCCTTTCATTCTGGCTGCCTGACTTTGCCTCGGCATTTACTGATGCACCATTCTTTTCTTCCTGATAAACAAGATGCGTATTGGATCTTGGAACATTGGGTTTTATAAGCTGGCTGGTATTTGGCCTTCCGGAGGCTGACTGGTTTCTCTGATTATTGTCCGGAAAACGCTGACCTCTTCCTCCCTGTCCCTGTCTTTCTCCTCTGGTTCTTGACTGGGAGTTCTGAAGATTACTTACCACTATTATAGGCTTCTTTCTCTTCATTACGGGTCGTTGTTCACTATTATTCCTTATATTTTCTCCGTTTTTCTTAATATCCTTCTCTGCGGGATTTTTTCTCTGGCCGCTTTCCTCTGGTGTCTGACGAGGTTTTCCCTCGCTTACGTTTCTGTTTACGGTATCTTCTCTCACACTCTTTTGAGTCTGTTTGTTTTTTTCTTTATCATTAACAGGCTTTTCACCTTCACTGTCATTCTCAGCTTTAACCTTAACGGATCCTTCTTTGGAAGCGGAACCTCCTGAAAGCATTGTCTTTACCTTCTTCTGTTCATCATCGTCTATTGAAGATGAATGCATCTTGCCTTCAATTCCAAGTTCTGTAAGACAGTTGATTATATCATTGCTTGTCCTGTCTATTTCCTTTGCAAAAGCACTTATTCTCATCTTTGCCATTAATACTACCTCCAAATCACTGTTTATTATCCGTTAATTCCATTATTTTTTTTGCAATACCCTCATCAAGCACTGCGACAGAAGCTCTGAATTCCTTACCTATAGTCCTTCCAAGGCCCTCCTTGTCTGAATATATCCTTAGCGGAACCTTATAAAAGCTGCACATATCCGTAAAATTTTTCCTTGTATTTTGGGAAGAGTCACCTGCTATTATAACAAGCTTAGCCTTTCCTTCCTTAACGGAAGACTCCGTCATATACTCTCCGCTTGAAAGCTTTCCGGCCTTGGCTGCTATGGAAAGCATACCCATCACTCTGTCATTCCCCATGATCCTCACCTGATTCCCTGAGTCTTTCTTTTATCTCATCGGGTATCTGTATCGACAATGCCGTTTCAAGTCTCTTTTTTTTCAAAGCATCCTCTATGCATTTTCTGTCTCTGCACAGATAAGCACCACGTCCCGAAGCCTTTCCTTTTTCATCTATTCTGATCTCACCCTCCTTTGTCCTTATTACCCTGATAAGATCTTTTTTTTCTTTCATCTCATTACAGCTTACACATTTTCTGAGTGGTTCTGTCTTACCCATGAATAATTCCTTTTACGGATCACCTGATCAATATTTTGAAAAGATCATTCATCCGACCCTTCTTCAATAATCTCTCCCGGTTCGTCATTATAATCGTCATCGGCCTCATCGGTATAATTCTCTTCATACTCCTCATCATAGCCGTCTTCGTATTCTTCATCATACTCATCATCATAATAGTCTTCAAGTCTGAAGCCAGGTGCATCCTTAGCCTGTGTCTCGGATTTTATGTCTATCTTAAAGCCTGTGAGCTTTGCAGCAAGTCTTGCATTCTGTCCCTCTTTTCCGATCGCAAGGGAAAGCTGTGAATCGGGAACTACAACCTTTGCAGTCTTTTCCTCATCATCTGCAATAACAAATACGACCTTTGCGGGCGAAAGAGCATGCTCTATCAATACACCCGGATTTTCATCCCAGTTGATTATATCTATCTTTTCACCCCTGAGTTCTTCAACTATTGCATTTACTCTTGTACCGTTGACACCAACGCAGGAGCCGACCGGATCCACGTTGGGGTCATTGCTCCATACAGCTATCTTTGTTCTGCTGCCGGCCTCTCTGGCAATGGATTTGATCTCTACCGTTCCATCCTTAACCTCTGTAACCTCTGACTCAAAAAGCTTTTTTACAAGCTCGGGATGAGTACGGCTTACAAGGATCTTGGGTCTCCTGTTTGAATTTCTTCCGTTATTCTTATCATCTGCCGGGAGCTTTACCTCATATATATAAACCTTAACTCTCTCGGTAGGTCTTAGATGCTCTGTGGGGATCTGCTCATTTTCGGAAAGTATGGCATCTGATTTTCCGAGATCGATACTTATATTCCTTCCCACATATCTCTGAACTATACCTGTGACTACGGATTTTTCTTTGTCAGAGAACTGACTTATTATAGCTGCCCTCTCCTCTTCCCTTATAGTCTGAAGCAGGACACCCTTGGCATTAGATGCGGCGATACGACCGAATTCCTTTGATTTTAACTCTACATCTACAGTTTCTCCGACCTCTGCCTTATCATTTATCACTCTTGCATCCGCAAGTGATATCTGTGTTACGGGATCTGTTACCTCTTCCTGTGATCCAACTACCGTTCTCACGGAAAATATCTTATATTCGGCAGTTTCCCTGTTCATATCTATCCTGATATTATCGGCTTTCACGAAATGATTCTTATAAGCAGCAATGAAACCGTTTTCAATGGCATCAAACAGTATGTCCCTGCTTATATCCTTCTCCTTTTCCAGCATTTCGATCGCTTCCATTAATTCGTTGTTCATTTCCTTCCTCCTGTGGTTTATGGGTTTAAGAATCAGTTATAATTCCACGGTCAGCTTTATGCTTGCGATTTCACTTCTTAAAAAGCAAATGCTGCCTTCTTCGTTTTCTATGTTTATATTTTCCTTATCATATTCTTTAAGGATCCCTGTATATTCTTTGGTGTTCTCTTTTGCCTTATAAAGCTTTATATCCACCGATCTTCCGATTGACTTTTCCAGATCCCTGTCTTTTTTTAATGTTCTTCCAAGTCCGGGCGAACTGACCTCTAAAATGTATGCATCCGGTATAAGATCTGTCTCGTCAAGTTTATCGGAAAGCCTTCTGCTGACTGCCACGCAGTCGTCTATCGTAATACCGCCCTCCTTGTCTATATATGCCCTTAAATAATGGTCGGATCCTTCCTTTACATACTCAACATCCCAGAGTTCAAATTTCAGTTCTTCAAGGATCGGAAGTAAAAACTCTTCTGTCTTTTTTTCGTATTCTTCCCGTTTTGACATTATCATCCCTTCCACAATATCGTCCTTACCGGAATATCCTCAATATATATCCGCGACGATGCCATAAAAAAGAGTGAACGCAAAGTCCACTCTGATACTCAACACTATAGCTTCGAATATAATAGCATTAAATGCTTTAATAATCAAGCGATTTTTAAAATATTTCAGTTATTCTATAGCTTATACCCGTTTTTTTCAAGCAATGCCCTGGCGGTATCAACCGAATCCTTACCGGTCCTGTTCTTGATCGGGGCAAATTCCTTATCCCTTTCCACCTCAAAGGGAAGACAATCCGTCATCATCTCGACCATATCAAGAACCAGCTTCTCATATTTATGGCCGTTTGGCTCTTTGGGATCGATATATTCACCCTTCTCATCTATATGAGGTATCTTCTTCTCCACGATATGAAGAGGCATTTTCTCGTTCATTATCCTTTTAAGCTCCCTTACCGAGAAAAGGTAGTTAAGGATAACTCCGAAGTTGTATGCCGGATCGCCGAAGCTGTCCTTTGTATCCATCAGTTCTTCAGTAAGTTCATAATATTCAACGATCGACGGATGGGAATCCTTAAGGCACATCACACCCACCTTTTCATCGGGAGAAGCCTTTTTTACCACCTTTGACCCTGATACATACCCTCCGTCAAGTACCGCACCAAGGAAAACCGGATCCGCTATCTTCTGCAGTACATTATCCACGGCAAAAACATTAAGCCATTCGATATCCTTTTCATCCATAAGGTCTATAAGTCCGGCACTGTTAAGGGATGAAAACCATCCTCCGTTCCCGTTAGGAGAGGTTGCTATCCTGTAAGGGCTCTCCATATAGACCTTTCCCTCATAATCAGTTGCGGGCACCATTTCCTGTTTGAAGAAATGTATATATTCCGAAGGGTAGCCAAAATTGTCATGCTCCTTAAAGAATGCGGTTGTATCATCATGATTCTTTTCACTGGTCATTACAAAGAGATGAATGAATTTTCCGCATTCATCCGTAACACTCATGAGATTTTCGATAAGCCTCATAAAAATATATACGTGCCTCGTAATGCCTATATCAAACATTCCCTTTGGCTCATCAAAGCCAAGCCTTGTACCCATTCCTCCTGCCAGCAATACGGCTCCGAGCTTTCCCTCCTTGATAGCCTCTGATCCCTTCTGCAGAAAATAAGCCTTCTTTTCCTCGATCTCCTTTATCTGCAACGCCTTTATGGGTTCTATGACCCCTTCTTTTTTATCACTTTCACAGTAAGTATGCTCAAGTACCGAAAAATCCGTTTCTTCGATCTGGGCAAGCAGGGCCTTCCTTTTATCCTCATCTATATCACCATAGAAATCAAGAACATGCTCCTGACCGTATTTCTTAAGCTTCTTTAATGCCTCCTCACGTGAATACATAATCCTTCTCCTTATTATAAGTTACTTTATTCAGCCTTCAGTTCCTTCCATAGAGCATTTAACAGATCTGTTGTTTCCTGCGGAAGCTGAACATATATCTCGCAGTTGTTGATTATCTCCTTTGAGGGATTTATCGCTGAGGATGCCTTCTCTTTATCTGTCATGGTCTCGATAACCGATAGATAGGGAGAAGCATATTTTACATAATCAAAATTGATCTTTGCGCAATCCTCTCTGCAGAGATAATCAAGAAATTTCATGGCGTTATCTACATTTTTGCAATCCTTTGTAACCCCGAAACAATCGATCCAGAGATTTGTTCCCTCCCTGGGTATGCAATATACAAGTCCTTCTCTTTCCTCCCCGGCATAATAACCCTCTCCTGAATATACTACACCCAAAGTGGCATTCCCCGCAACCAGTTCATCCTTTACCTCATCAACAAGATATGACTGAACATCAGGCTTTTGATCTATAAGAAGCTCCTGTGCCTCTCTAAGCTCTGCTTCATTGGTTGTATTAATGGAGTAGCCGAGCTGCTTCAGCGCGACCATATATGCATCTCTCATTGAATTCTGCATAATAAATTCACCTGCATATTCTCCGTTAAACAAAACGTCCCAGGTATCAACATCCCCATGAACCTTTTCCTTATCATACAGTATCCCGACTGTCCCCCAGAAATAGGGCATGACATACTTATTATCAGGGTCAAAGGATTTGCACATATCAAAATACTCATCACCTATATTATCCCTGTTCTTAAGAGTACTAAAGTCAACCTCCTGAAGCTCTCCCTCGTTTATGAGTCTCTGCAGCATATACTCTGACGTGCAGAGTACATCATACTTAACTGCCCCGGATTTATACTTTGTATACAGCTCTTCGGGAGTAGGTGCCTCTTCATATTTTACTTTGATCCCCGTCTCCTCCTCAAATATTTTCAGGACTTCGGGATCCATATACATACCATAGTTGAAAACAGTTATCGAATTCTCATCCGCCTTATTACATCCGCACATAAGGCATGAAGACATCAACAGTACCATAAAGACAACCACAACAAACTTTTTTTTCATTTCACTCCTCCTTTGATCCCTTCGGGGTCAATGATCGATCACGGCCCTTTCTTCTTTCCCGGAATATATGTTAACTACTATGAGCACTATAAGAACAAGTGCAAAAATTATTGTTGACAGGGCATACATCTCCGGTTTTATACCCTTCTTCAACTCTCCGTATATAAGTGTTGAAAGGGTATCAACGCCTGCCCCTTTCGTAAAATATGTCACCACAAAGTCATCCATTGATATGGTAAAAGCAAGGAAAAACCCCGAAAGAATCCCTCCGTAAAGCTGCGGAAGCACCACCTTGAAAAATGCATAGACCGCATTTGCCCCAAGGTCCCTTGCTGCCTCATATACGCTTACGTTCATCTGCTGAAGCTTTGGCATTACGCTTAAGATAACATAGGGAACGTCAAAGGTAATATGTGCAAGAAGAACACTCATAAACCCTAAAGGCATAAATTTTATAAACCAGAGCATCAGTGATATTCCTATAACTATATCCGCATTGACCATTGGTATATTATTAACGGCCATAACCGCTTTATAGCTTCTCTTCTTCATGGCTGATATCCCTATTGCCGCCATAACTCCCAAAACCGTTGCGATAAGGGATGCGGACAGGGATATGATCATAGTTGTAAATAACGCATCCATTATCTGATCGGATTCAAATACTCCTCTGTACCATCTGAGAGTAAATCCTCCCCATACTACCCTTGATTTGGAATCGTTGAACGAGGATACTATAAGTACTGCTATGGGAGCATATAAAAAAAGCAGTATTATAAAAATATATGCTTTTGATATAAAATTCTTAAGTCTTTCCATCACAGCATCCTTCCTACCATATCTTGGACATTCCATAGTCAGGATCATTCCTTGATGTGAATGCCATGCTCAGCAAAACAAAGATCATCAGGATCACCGAGAGTCCGGATCCCAGATGCCAGTCCATCGTAGTTATAAATTCCTGTTCTATGATATTTCCGATAAGCTGTATCTTTCCCCCCGCCATAATATTGGCAGTCACAAAGGATGTCATCGAAGGAACAAATACCATAACAATACCGCTTAGGAGCCCCGGAACGGACAGTGGAAGGATTATCCTGAAAAAAACGGTAAGACTTCCGGCTCCAAGATCCCTTGCAGCCTCGATAATATCATCATCAATATCCGCAACGGAATTATATATGGATACGATCATGTAGGGAAGATAATCATACACGATACCTATCATCATCGCCGTCCTGGTATTTGCAAGCTCATGCGGCGGAAGACCCAATATGGAAAAAATATGATTCAATACTCCGTTATTTGAGAGTATCATCTGAAGTGCAAGAAGTCTCAGGATAAAATTGATCCACATCGGAAGTATTAATACCAAGATAGTATAGCTTTTACCAAAAAGCCCCAGTCTTTTCATCGCGATGACAAGCGGATAAGCAAGCAATATACAGATGACCGTGCAAAAAAAAGCGACCTCTACGGAAACCGTCATTGCTTTTAAATGGACCGGTTCAAACATGGCCAAAAGATTTCTGAACGTAAAAGCACCGTCCCTGTCGGTAAGTGCATAATGAAGTATCATGCAAAACGGTATGACAGTAAATCCGATCATCCACAATATATACGGACCGGACCACAGAGATCTTTTATTCATCCTTTATGACCTCCGCATCCTCAGAAATGGGCTTATGCATTATCTGTATGTTGTCGGGAATGATCGTCAATCCCACTATTGAACCGACAGCTGCCGGATTGACGCTTTGAATAAGCCATTCATAATCAGAAACCTTTACTACGATCTCATAAAATGCCCCTTTAAAAACTTCGGATATGACCGTTCCGTCAAGATATCCCTCTCCCCTTTTAACTATGGTAAGATCCTCAGGTCTTATTACAACATCCACAGGCTCAAGCTTTCCAAATCCGACATCAACACATTCAAAATCAACACCCTGTATATTTACAAGGCAATCTCTCTTCATGATACCGTCTATGATGTTGCTCTCACCTATAAAATCAGCCACAAAGGCATTCTGAGGTTCATCATATATGCTCTTCGATGATCCCATCTGCTGAATGATCCCCTTGTTCATGACAATGATACGGTCAGACATGGTCAGGGCTTCCTCCTGATCATGAGTAACATATACAAAGGTTATCCCCACCTCTTTTTTGATCTTTATAAGCTCAAGCTGCATCTTCTGCCTGAGCTTAAGATCAAGAGCTCCTAAGGGTTCATCCAGTAAAAGGATCTGTGGCTCATTAACTATAGCTCTTGCTATGGCAACTCTCTGCTGCTGTCCCCCGGAAAGCGACATCGGCATTCTCTTTCCGTAGCCGTCCATATTGACAAGTCCCAGGGCATACTCGATCTTATCCTTTATATAAGACCGGCTCTTTTTCTTAAGCTTCAGTCCGAAGGCAATATTGTCCTCCACATTCATATGGGGAAAAAGGGAATATTTCTGGAATACAGTATTGATATGTCTCTTGTCGGGAGGAAGAGCAGTTATATCCTTTCCCTCAAATATAACACAGCCCTCATCAGGTTTTTCAAATCCGCCTATTATTCTCAATGTGGTGGATTTTCCACAGCCCGACGGCCCTAGAAGTGTTACGAATTCATTTTTCTTTATTTCAAGATCCAGCCTGTTGATGACCTGCTTACCGTCAAAGGATTTGCTTATGCCATCAAGCCTCAATATCACATCGCTCATTTTCTATCCTGCCAAAAACCAATACTGTCATCTGTTCCTTCAACAGTCACACGATATGATCAGTATAAAAATGCTAACTTATAATAAATTATACTTAATATCGTATAAAGTCAAGAATTATTACGGCTTTTGATCATCAGATATGAACCCGGGGCTTCACTTAAGGCAAATTCATGCTGTTTTTCTATCTCTTCGTCTATCTTTTTTTCTGTTGATATCATATCCTTAACACAGGTTATAAACTCTTTTGGGGCATTTTTCGTAAAAATATGGGATGGAATGACAAATTCGGCATTATGAAGAGTTTCTTTAAATGCAAAAATAAGCATATTTGCCAAAAAAGCCCTCTTGATGGCTGATACTATCTCTGCCTCATGATTTATATCAAAATATATATCACATTTCCTAAAGAGTCCTTCAAGCCTTATCATATCTATCCCGGGATAAAGGGTTACATTTTCATTATCCTCATAAGCCATCAGCCGGGATGACATTTCAGTCAGTGCCGCAATATGAAAATGAAGCCCGGGTAATCCTTCGACAAGCTCTCCTAAGCAGGCTATGTTATCGGAATTCGTACATATCAGGACATTATTGCCATGGAGGTTTTTCCCGGTAAACGGATAGATATAACCAAGTAAACAAAGCATATCTTTTTTTGCACCCAGTCTCAATAGCTTTTCATACGAAGTCCGCTTCTGTACCATTATCCTCTTAGTCCTTCCATCAGGGGCATTTAAGATCATCCTCATGTTACCGGGTATCTCATTTCCCACAGGCTCCTGCCAGAAAAGTATATTATCCTTATGTTCTCCCTCCATCCTCTCAGAAACAAAGAAAGGATATGAGAGAGAATTATAATATATATCACAGTTTTCATAACCCGCTTCCTTTAGATAGAAACAGATAAGTTCGGTTTTGTTTCTGAAAAAATATATTCTGTCCCTGTAATTTAGGGTTATATCTCCCGTAACATAATTTTCGGTAAGTATCTCTTTTTCATCCGGTGAAAAATAAGACCGGTTGACTCTTTCCCCCTTTTTATTAAATGCAGTCCTTGAAAAAAGCATTCCGTATCTGTTGTAATGATCCGTAGACCTTACTACCCCCTTCTCATCAAGCCAGTCAACTGCATTGACAAGCCTTTTATTCAGAGGCTCAGCATAAAAAATCCTCCCTCTCTCCTTAGAGAGGTCAGATATCTTTCCGCTCCTGTTATTTGCGCTTATCTCCCAGAATTTCGGAACCTCTACCCTGTTAAAATATCTCGGTCTCCCGGGACTTCCCTTTGCATTTTTATAATCTCCCAAAAAGAATCCGTACGGCGATTCGATATCAGCCTCCAAAAAACCGTCATCATCTATAACGACACCTTTATATAAAATACCGGCTCTCTTAAGGGAATAGCAGAGCTGCTTTGATTCTTCCCCGTAGCGGTCCATCAACAGGATGATACAAGATCTGTTATCAGCCTCTGCCATTTTCCTTCAACCTCCTTTGTCAGGTATTTCGATGCGGTTTCGTAAGAATGCTTATGGAAATCCTCAGGGCTTTCCTCTTCAAACATCTTAACTATCGCTTCCGCCATTTTTTTTATACATCGTTTTGAATCCGATCCCCTCTCATAGGAGATAAGATAACCGTTTCTGCCATCGTCTATAAAGGTCTGATTACCGTATCTGACATTGAATCCTATGATGGGAAGCCCCGAACCTATGGCCTCAAGAAGTGAAAGTCCAAAGCCCTCGCTTGTCGACCCTGATACATAACATTCATAATCCTTATACACCTCTTTCATATCCCTCTGTCCCATCAGATGAATATAATCTTCAGCACCAAGCTTTTTAGCCTTTTCTTTGAGTCTTTCCTCCTCTGCACCCTTACCGTAAATATCCAGACTTAATCCTTTGCATTTTTGTCTTGCCAGGGTAACTGCCTCTATCACCCAGTCAACATGCTTCTCATTGGCAAGCCTTGAAGCGGTTATCAGTGAGTACGGCTTTCTACCCTTATCCGATGGATATTTTAAAGCATCGATACTCCCTACCGGTATTGTGACCACATTCGGTTCAAAACCTCTGTATTTTGCAAACTGTTCCCTCAGCAGTTTATTCTGTGCATCCGTTGCACATACATAGAAATCTATATTATCTGTCTGTGAAAAAGCGTATTCGTAGTAATTATTCCAGAGGATCTCATTGTCATACACAGAGTTCTCACTGAAATGATCGGCATGTATCACTATACCCGTTTTCGCCCTTCCCTTTTTTTGGAGGATAGCCTGTCCGATGCCTGTTGTTCTGTCGTTTATAAGGACATCATTTTCGGTAAGATCAAGTTGCTCGACCATATATCCCACAAGCTCCTCCTTCGAGTAAAGGATCCTGTCCCTGAAACGGTACATAACATTTTCATCGTCATTTATCTCGTCATAAGCCAGACTCCCGTCCTCGTTAAAAAATCTCCTCATGTAGAGGTGTGCCTTTTTTTCATAGGGGCATAATACTCGGTATATATCTTCGTATATGTGTAATAGTCCTTTCTTATAAGGCATCCGTTTGAAACAAACTCAACACGGTGAACCTTTTCCGATGTTTCATCGGGAAAATATACCTTATAAAAATTTCCCTTTCCGGGAAAATCATAAACACCCGTCTTACCCTCTCTTCTGTATGAAAATTCACTACGGTCGAAGGTCTTTTCAAAATCGCTCCTTTCATAGGTAACAGGGGATATCTTAACGTCCGTAAAGAATGTATACAGCCAAAGCACCTCAGAATCATGAAATCCTATATTCTTTGTCATATGCTCGATATTGTCTCTCGGGAACATATCCGTAAATATAAATTTAGCATCTATGCCGATCCGTCTGAAGATATTGGCTCTATAGCTCTGAGCATACTCAACACCGCTGCTTGCCCATCCAATTCCCAGATTAAAGTTATATACCATATTCCTTCTCCCTTAAGGATATACTAATGAAAGCTTTCCTTCCTTATCAAATTCAATGTCGCAAAGAAGAATATTGCGCATTATATTCTTCAGTATTTCATTCTTCATATCATTAAACGAAACAAAAGCTTCTTTATGGAATTCAAATATCGAGTTACGCTGTGCGGTAGTTCGTCCCGCAACAGCTGACTGAAGCTGCTGAAGATAATCAACCTGCTCAACCCACGCATCATCTATGGCAAAAAGAGAAGCTTTTCTGTAAAACTCTTCCAGTAAAGCTTCATTATCTATCCTTTTCTCTTTTTTCAGGATACTGTCATCTATTCTTTCAAGGAGATATTCTCTTATCCGGTCTCTGTCGTTTATTTCCGACTCACTTAGCCCCACGTTGAGCTCATAGCTTATATTATCCAGTATATATCTGTTCAGCTCTGAGGAGTTCATTACAGGATTTTCATCCAAAAAAACATCCACGTTTTTCTTTGCTATATTCCTGATCATATCACTGTCGATCTTCTCTCCGTCAAGAAGATCATTTCTTATGGAATACATTATACTCCTCTGTTTTTGCAGGACTTCATCATAGGCTGTTGCCTTAAGCCTTGTGATCACTGCCTGTTCTTCCCCGATCTTCTGTGCATTATTGACAAGCTTCTTTATCCTGAAGGGAAATAGGTATTTTTTTTCACGAAACTTCTGTTTTGTCTTCTCATCAATGCTGTTCAAAAATATCTCATCCTCAAGAGAAACATAAAATCTGCTGCTTCCGGGATCACCCTGTCTGCCTGATCTTCCTCTTGCCTGTCTTTCTATCCTGATATTTGGCATACGTCCGATTCCGATAACTGCAAGCCCTCCGAGTTTTGCCACTCCCTCTCCAAGTTTTATATCGGTTCCCCTTCCCGCCATTGATGTAGCAACTGTTACCGCATTTAGCCGGCCCGCCTCCTTTATTATCTCTGCTTCCCAATATGCGTTATTGGCGTTCAGTACGCTGTGCGGAATGGCATAGCTTACCAGTACCTCGGATATCAACTCTGTTTCTCCGATAGTAGAAGTAACCACAAGTACAGGCTGCCCTGTCTTATGTATCTTAAGTACCTCATCTATGGCAGCAGAAAACTGTTCCTCTGCAGTTTTGTAAAAACGGTCTCTGTGATCTATCCTGGCGAGAGGTTTGTTTGGTGGAATAACAAGGACCCTTTTATGGTACACATTGAGAAGTTCCTCCGAGGCATCGGAAATCGTTCCGCTCATCCCCGCCATTTTGGGAAACAGCATAAACAGGTTCTGGTATGTGATCGAGGCTACTGATCTGTTCTCCTGCGAAGCCTCTATATCCTCCTTTATCTCAAGAGCCTGATGCTGACCTCCTCTTAATTTTACTCCGGGCATCATCCTTCCCGATCCGTTATCCAGAAGGACTATCTCCCCCTGTTCCGATACAACGTAATCTCTCTCTGTCTCAAGAAGTGCATGGGCACGCAGGGCAAGTATCACATGCCTGTTTATCTCAAAAAACTCCTTCCCGTAAAAATTATCTATCCTGAAAAAATCTTCTGCTCTCTTTACACCCTTATCTGTCAGATATACTATCTTTTCCTCTTTTATATAATCCTCATTTTCTTTCAGTGTCCTTGCAAAAAAATCCGCAAGGCTGTACAGGTTAGACTGCACTCTTGGAGATCCCGATATAACCAGCGGCATCTGCGCCGCATCGAGAAGAACGGAATCTGCCTCATCGATTATGCAGAAATAAAACTCTCTTAAGAACCTTTCATCTGCCGATTTGACCAGGTTATTGAAAAGATAATCAAACCCCAGAGTACCATGAGTAGTATATACTATGTCTGCCGCATATATTTCCTTCTTCTCATCATTTGTGAACTGCTCATCTGACTTCTCCCTTACACCTGCCATAACAGTCAGTCCCATAAAGTTAAAGGCCTCACCCATCTCCTTTGCATCCCTGTATGCAAGGTGTTCATTTGCAGTTACAAGTATACAGCTCTTTCCGGACAGCGCATTCAGATAAAGCGGCAAAGTAGCCATAAGCGTCTTTCCCTCTCCGGTATTCATCTCGCAAAGATATCCCTGATGTATGGCCATTCCCCCTATTATCTGTACATCATAGGGCATTTTCCCAAGGATCCTTCTGTCTGCCTCACACATTGCCGCAAAAGCCTCTATCATGACATCATCAAGGGTTTCTCCGTTTTCAAGCCGTTCCCTGAATCTATCGGTAAGCTCTGCAAGCTCATGATCTTCAAGATAGGCATATCTTCTGCACTGCTTTCTTACGAGCTTTGTAAGCTTATTCAGTTTTTTCAGACTGCTCAACTCATTCATCTGTAATTTCCTGGATAGTTATATAATGGAATCTGAAATATGATCCTCCGCCGTTTATAAGCTGCATCTTATAGCTGTAGGTTTTTAGGGGACACTTAAAATCCATCTCGTTTCCCCTTACTATGGTAATACCTGCCTCCTGCCCGTACCGGTCAAGAAAGACAAGTCGGACTATTGCCTCTTCCACTCCGTCTATATTAAGAATTATGTGGTATTTACTCTCTCCGTCTATTATGGGAAGAGCCGGCTCTATCTTCTGCATCTGATAATTGGTGGCAGAAAACCACTGCTTTATGACTGTTCCCGGCGGCATCAGGATATTTCTGTATTCCACATCTTCCTTATTATGGATAGTCACCTCAGCCCCGTAAAGATATGTCTCCGCAGAGTACTCATTCCAATATATACGCCAACTGCCTAAAATCATCCCTGACTAATCCCCCTGCCAAAATCCTCATCTATGATCTTTTTATACTGACTTGAAAACCAGGACACTATTCCTCTGGTATTGTCATTATGCCTTCCATGCAGTCCCTTACCGTATACTTCCACACCTGTATCGTCTAAATGGGACAGTATATCCCTGTAAGCAGTAAGATCATAATCATCTTCTACCATATATGATATGACAAACCTTGTATGGCTCCAGTCAGCAGCCTCAAATTTATCCCAGAATTTTCTGTTCAGTCTTTCTATTGCTTCGTCATCACAGCTTCCCTCTATCTTCATAAGAACATCAAGCGAAGTTGGAAATCCCCCCGGCCTGTACAGTCTTTCGTTAAGTGCTACATTTCCGATACTTGCAAGAGGCTTCCCTATTATGACTGCATATGGCCTTATATCGCATCCGTAATACATTGCGCCATAAGTTCCCATCGACAGTCCGGACATTATGACATCCTTTTCGGTAAATCTGAGTTTTTTGATATACCCCTTTATTGATGAAACGATCATACTTTCATATTCTTCATCGCCCATATAAAAGCTGCCACCCTCGATCCTTGGTTCTGTTATCAGTAAGAAGGGACACCCCATTTTTTTTATGAAGTAGTATCCTTCAAAGCTCTGCATTGTCTTATATCCGGAAAAATAAATATTCAAAGGAGGCTTCATATCTCCCGGATCAAAAAAGAAAAATGCTTCCTCCTTTGAAGATGTTACATGTCTCTCACCACCCGGTATGAAGTAACCGTATTTACCTCTGGAGTATCTGTCATTTAATGCTATTATCTCAAGCCTTCCGCTGCCCTTTGCAAGAAGAGATATAAATATATTTCCGTTGGCAATATTATTTTCAATATAGACTACCTCCTCAAGCTCTTCCTCACTAAACTCCCATTTCTTAAGTACTCTTGAGATGCTTCCTGTGGCAAACATTGTGACCTGAAGAGCTATCTCCACTCCCGGATCCTTATCATATTCAAGCCACAGATCGATCAGCTGCTTCTTTTTTACAGGAATATTATTTCTCCAGAAAGCTATCTGTCCTAACCTTTCCCCGTAATCGCCGTTAAGGATAAGCTTATTGTTTCCGGTATATTTCACACTTCCCTTATAGTTTGAAGAAACGGCAAGATTTTTAAACCTGAATTTCTCCCCGTACCCATTGGAAAAGAAAAGCTCTATATCCTTTAATAAAAACTCTCCAAGTTCAGACTCTTCGATCCTTTTGCCAAATCTCCTTGTATAAAGCCCGATAAATTTACCCCTTAGTTCGACCCGTGAGGTTATAAAAAGTGTGTAAGGATTAACTGTTTTTTCTATATAATCAAGTTCTTCCTCATCAGGTGTAGAATCTATTATCGCTATATCATATAATTTAGACGGTATCTTCTGACTCTTCATCGACGGAAGATATATCCATTCCGCCATATCCGATATCCTGTACTCCGTCTTCAGGTTCCTGCTTCCCGTCTGTAACACCCTTATCTTTTCCAATAGTTTCTATAACTCCTCTCCATTTCTCAAGAATGTTTTCAGTAGTGTAATATTTTCCCAGTTCATAAGCATTGATCATTGCATCATTCCAGTTTTTCAACCCGTCAAGACAAAAGTCAAGTACTTTGGGAAGTTCGTCGACATCTTTAATTATATAACCATTCTTTCCATTTTCGACATATTCGGTCTTTCGCCTGACTATCTGGGGAATTCCGGTGCTTATACAGGATATCTGAAGGTAAAGTGCCGGAATACTTCTAAGATCTACCATGATCCTCTGCTCTCTCATACATTTACTTACCGACAGCTCATCCACACATTGATTAACTATAAAACGGCTATAAAGTTTCTCTGTTTCCCCTGCAGCTTCTATTTCGTCTATTATGCCATTCTCACCCTTAAGATCTACTTTCTGCATTTCATTGTATTTTTCCCACTCTTCCTTACTGACTGCCCTCTTTAATACTTTACTTATACGTTTCATCGTATCACTTTTGAGATTATAGTCTGACAGGCGGGTGAGTATATCGATCTCAGCATGGGGATTTTTTTTCAGATACTCTGCAAATATAATTATAGTACGCCTGAATATCTTATCCGGGAGTCCATCGATAGGAAAAAGTATCTTCTGGACGTTCAGCTGCTGACTTATACCAAAATCCACCCTGGAATCATAGGGCGTGATATCAATTATTCTTTCCCTGTCTATATTTCTGAAGCGAGTCTTTATCTTCGATACACTTAGCTTGGAATCGGCTATTATGAAATCTGCTTTTTTCATGATACAGTATATCTTCTTATTCCTGTCTATATCCACCCTGTCTTCAAAAAAGGACAATACCTTCTTCTTATCCCATAATGCTCTCCTTAGGATGGATAGATGTCTTTCGTGCATAGCCGCACAGAATATATCGTCATAATCAGTCTTTCTTATATAAGCAGTCAAAACCTCTCTTATCACGGAATCAAGATCATTATAGGATAACTCCTTGAACTCATACCTGTAATCCCTGCCCTCATATTGGATCAGATAATTTCTGTAATCAGGGTTTATTTCCACATGACCGTCGTCCAAATACTGTCTGAGTTTCCATATACCATTATCCATAAGATAATCCTGTATTACTTCTTTATCGTTTTCATATTTGACTGTCGAGGAAAGGAATCCCCTGTCATCATAGTAGTTTGTCCTTATCAGTCTTTCCTTATGGAACATATCTACCTGTATCGGATTTCCGTCTTCACCAAATTCTATTTGCGCATATTTTTCATTATCCAGATAGGCGACTATAACAAAGGGAGTGTATACAAATTCAATCCCTTCCGGCCATTTCAGATTCCTGAAAGAAAGAACATATATCTGCTTTTTTTTGACCTCCTGTATGGCATCAAAAGCAGACCAGTATGGCGCATGAAATACACCCTGCCTGTGCAGAAAATGCCTGAGGTTAGGGGCATAGCTCAAAACTATTATGCTATACTTATAATCCCCGTTTCTGTTGAAAAGCTGTATCTGCTTGACAGTATCATCAAACTCTGTCCTCACACGTCGTGAATGCCATTTTTGTTCATTTTCATGCCATGTATCATTATGATACCAGGCCGGAATAAAATACAGCATATGCTCTCCTAGAGAAATACTTCATATGAATCAAAATTACTGATGGTTTTGATCTCCTGATGGATATTACACCATAAACCAGCTATAAGCATAGCCGTTGACGGTAGCGCCACAAGAGAATCATCGATCCTGCCCGTTAACTGGAGTATCATCGGAATGCCTATACAGATACTCATGATAGTTGCGCTCATGATACATAATATCGTAAGTTTTCGAAATATATACTTTCTGGTA
>JAILEM010000001.1 GCA_024687745.1 Lachnospiraceae bacterium | reverse complement strand
GTTTTGATCTCATTATCCTTATCCCTTAAATAAGCTTTGGGATATATAGTGATATGACCCTCATTTTTATTGAGCAGGGCAGCCCACTGGCTGAAGGTGGAATTAGCGATAATATTATGCCTGCAAAGACTCATGAGCTGCATGTCTTTATAGCTGTCATTTCCTTCATTGCCGCTAACGACCGTCTTATTATCAAGCCACGAAAACTCCCTTTCCATATATAAAGGATCGTCCGAAAATATATAAAAGCTCATTTTATCCCTTGATATCCCGGCGCTCCCTGAAAGCTTATCCACAGCGACCTCATAATACTCTCTTGAGAGTGCTTTAAAGCTGTCTGCATATTCTCTAAGATAATCTCCCCTTCTAACGTGGATGCTGACTGAGTTTTCATTCATCATCCTCCGGGAAAGCTTTTCATTCTTCTCATCAAGCTTTGGAAAAACAAAGGATCTCCTCAGCTTGTCAAGCACGGGAAGGTAGTACCTTTCTTCGATCCAAAAGCCCGTAAAATACCGGTCATCCTTCTCATCCATCGAATCAATGAATTCATAAAGTTCATTATATACATCCGTACCGTTCTTCACAACATCATAATTGCATTTATTCCCGTTTAACTGATCTATTATGTTTTCACTCTGTTTCTTCTTATATATCTCTCTTAATATCCGGTTGGGATACCTTCTGAATTTCTCAAACAGTGCCGACTTTTCAGGCGAACACCCCTTTTTTTTGATATCGCCCGTTATCATATCTTCAGGCTTACATATGTTGGGAAGAGTTCCGGTAACCTTAAATATATCAAGGCTTCCGGCCTCATCAAGGGAAAAGAGCGATCCCTTAACCTTTGAGAAAATACGGTGAAGCTCATATCCGTGATGATCATTATAGGCATAAAACCAGGTCAGGTCCGCCAGAACCCTTGCATCCTTATACCTGTTTTTCAGATATTCACAGAAGGAATACTGAAACATCTGATTTCCCAATCCGCTTGTGAATCTTACTATGAACATAATTATCCCCTGCTTTTAATCTCGGTTATGATATCGCAGATCCTGTCCACATCCTCTTTTTCAAGGGACGCATACATCGGAAGAGTTAACACTCTCTCCGATACCCATTTGGCATTTTCAGTATTTCCGTGTTCAAGTATGTCTCTATAACATTCAACTTCATTTATAAGGGGATAAAAATACTTTCTTGAATAGATATTATGTTCTGCAAGTATATCATATACCTCATCCCTTGTAGCCCCGAAGAGAGTCTCATCAAAGATAACGGGAAAGTATGCATAATTCGGTTCGGTATCGCTGTTATAGTGATCTATTGTCACACCCTCTATCTCTGAGAGTCTTTCGGAATATCTTTCAAAAACTGACTTCCTTTTTCTTATATTCTCATCGACATACTTCAGATTACACAGACCCATGACAGCACAGAACTCGTTCATCTTTGCATTGGCACCTATGCCGTCTATCTCTTCCTCATTCTTTATACCGAAATCTTTAAGCTTGTTCATTTCCGTGATAAGCTTTTCATCGTCTGTCGCTATGGCTCCGCCCTCGATCGTGTTATATACCTTGGTGGCATGAAAGCTGAACATGGATGCATCGCCAAAGCTTCCGGCCTTTCTTCCCTTATACTTAACGCCAAAGAAATGTGCCGCATCATATATCACCTTAAGACCGTGTTTTTTTGCTATTTCCTCTATCCTGTCGGTATCGCAGGGATGACCGTATACATGTACCGGTATGATAGCCTCTGTTTTTTCGGTAATGAGCTCCTCTATCTTTTCAGGATCCATTGTATAATCGTCTCTTTTGATATCACAGAACACCGGCTTAAGATTGTTTCTTACAATAGAATGCGTTGTCGATACAAAGGTGAAGGGAGTGGTTATAACTTCTCCCTTTAATCCCATTGTTTGAATACACATCTCAAGTGCCATATGTCCGTTTACAAAAAGAGATATATCAGAGGTCCCAAGGTATCCGGCAAGCTCCTTCTCCAATCTTTTATGATTCTCTCCCATATTGGTGATCCATGCCGAATCCCACAGGGGACTGATGGCTTTTACATATTCATCAAACGGCGGAAGAGAGGATCTTGTCACCATTATTCTCTTTTCTTCCATAATAACCTCCTTCCTATATCCTCTTTTTACCTTTAAGCCTTTCAAATATACACCTCAGGCTGTAAGAAAAAAGCGATGTCTTTTGATCCTTACATACAAGTTCTTTTATGTTATATTCATACATATCCGTCAGAAACTTCTTATTCTCTCTGTTCGGAGCCTTTAAAAACATCTTTAAAGCCATTTCAAAATCACTTTTAGCCCTGTTTTTTCCATAGTCTGATATTTCCATATACTGACTCAACCATCTGGTCATTGTCTGTGACAGATAGCAGTCGTCTTTGATAAGATCCCTGTTCATCGCAAGGGAATTCCAGTTCTGGCCGCCCTTTTTCCTGACATATCTCCATGCACTCATAGCTTCATCCATCCTGTATATATCTCCCTGAATGAGCAAAAACAAAAGGATAAGAGCATCATCCACAAAATCATGTGCCCTGTAAAGGATGGTATAATCATATTTTTCTTCTTTATAAATGTTTCTTGACAAGAGGGTTGCATAATGACCCGGCCACTTCCCGCTGTATTTATAATCCTCAAATGTAAATCTTCCGCTGTAATCATAAAGATCACCGACTTTTAAGATTTCAGGATCCTTTATTATTTCGGAGTTTTCATCGATCATCACGCAGGAATGCGTACAGGCGATGTATTCCCTGTTCTTCTCAAGAAAATCCACCTGCTTTTTAAGCTTCTCCTTATCCGTCCAGTAATCATCGCCCTCAAGATAAGCAAGGTATTCTCCCCTGCAGGCTTTTGTGGTCTCATAAACATTGAGAGTCGGTCTTTTTAAATTCTTCTCCCTGTACAGAAGTCTAATGTTTCTGTCACTGTATTCTTCCTTAAGCCGGTTAATAATATCTCTTGTAGAATCAGTGGAACAGTCCTCACCGACCACGACCTCAAATTCAAAGTCGGTCTCCTGGTCAAGCACACTCCTCAGCGCTCTTTCCACATATTTCTCATGATTATAGGTTATAAATATGACACTTAATTTTATTCCCAAATCAAAAGCTCCTTATTCTTCATCAACATGCAGCCCGATCTCATCCTTTTTTGTTTTAATGACCTTACCGTCCTCAACCCTGTATATGATCTGGCAATTATCTATAGTGGAGAGTCTGTGTGCTATTATTATAAGCGTTTTCCTTCCCATCAGGGAATCGATCGCTTCCATTACCGCACTTTCCGTATCATTGTCAAGTGCCGAGGTTGCCTCATCAAGGACAAGTATCTTAGGATCATCGTAAAGGGCACGGGCTATACCTATTCTCTGTCTCTGTCCTCCCGAAAGTCTTACTCCCCTTTCGCCGACCATAGTATCAAGGCCCTGTGGGAGAGATCTGACAAAATCATAAAGCTGGGCTTCCTTCAGTGCCTCCCAAACCTTTTCATCATCGATCTTATCCTCATCGATACCAAAGGCAACATTGTTCCTTATAGCTTCATCCGAAAGATATATCGACTGCGGGATATAGGCAAGCTTTTTAGACCACTTGATCGGATTCTTATGGACATCCATACTCCCGTACATTATCCTTCCCTGTGTCGGAGTAAGTATCCCAAGTATCAGATCTGCCAGCGTGGATTTACCTGCTCCGCTCTGTCCGACAATACCAACGGCACAGCCTATGGGGATACTGACATTAACATCCTTTAGTACATCCTTTTGGGTATGTGGATATCTGTAGGAAAGATCTATCACATCTATGGTCTTTACCTCGTCCTCCTGCTCCTTTGAAGAAACATCTGTTATTTCATAATCCTTCATATCCTCCGTATCCCTGATGTCTCTGTATATGAGATCAACGGAGGGTTTCAGGAAAATTATGAGATTGGCATAATTATTTATCTTACTGGCGGATGGAAGAAGTTTAAAGGCTGCCAATGCAAAGGCTGCAAGCTGCGGGATCATGCTGCCAAGATCGTTTCCGCCCTTAAGCTTTATAAGAAGTACGGTCAGTATAGCCGCAACGCATACGGTTTCTATTACATACTTTGGTACGTTGCCAAGTACATTGTTGTTTCTAACTGCCGTCATCTTCTTTTTTCCGTAATCCGTAAAGGAATTCACAAAGTATTTTTCCCTGTGAAGTATCTTTATATCCTTTACCGCTCCAAGAGCCTGATTTATGGACTGGTGCATCTTTCCATCGTATTCCTGGTTGATCTTTCCGTATTCCTTAGCCTTATTTTTAAATAAAAGCATATAGAGTCCGGTAAAGACTGCAAGGATCAGAACAACAGACATCGTGATAAAGGGATCCACTATTAGAAGATAAATACATAAAAGCACGCATATGAGGAATTCAGAGAGAAGTGAAAAGACACTTAGGAGCATCTGAAACAGTCTTTCGGAATCAAGCATGACATTCCTTACCATTTCGGCAGAGTTCTTATCCAGATGGTAGGTATAGGGTTTTTTCAGATAGCAGTCTATGAGCCTTCCCGATATGACCAGCTGGTTATTGTAAATAAAGGTATACTGCAGATAATTAAGCCATAACAGAAAGATATTCTTTAATAAATAGACCAGAATGAGCCCTATCGTGATCACGACAAAGAACTCTCTGTCACTTTTGAGTGAAAGTCCTGTATAGAAGCTTTCCAATAAAGGATTTTCATGTATCCTTGATGTATCAGTGATAAGAGATACAAGCTCTGTTATAAGAGAAACACCTACAAGCTCCAAAAGCGCCCCGATAAAAAGTCCCATACACAAAAACACGGACAGGATCTTCTGTTTCTTATTAAATATGTAATTCAGTTTTGCAAAAATACTCATTATCTCTTCCTGTGACTCCTGATCACGTTCTTCTCCCACAGATACGGATAAAGACTGCTGAATGCGATCTCTCCGTCTGAAAGTGAGGCGTTATCATCTTCCATAACCTTTAATACCTTAGCCTTCACTGTCTCCGGGTCTATAAGACCGCAGTCCTTAAAGTCTCTGTCGTTTATAATATCAGTAAAATAGCCTTTCAGAGGGCCTTTCATCCATTCCACTATTGGGGTATTAAATCCAATTTTAACTTTTCTGTAGGCTATGTCGTGCGGCATATAAGGTGCCATTGCGTCCCTTATAACAGACTTGGAGTAACCGCCATGAAGCTTGGATCTGAAGCCTGTGGACATGGCAAAGGATACTATCCTGTGGTCCATGAAGGGCATCCTTATCTCAACACTGTTTGCCATGGAATATCTGTCATAGTTTCTCAAAAGCGTAGGGAGAATGTTTTCATGCGATGATGCATAGAGTCTTTTATTCAGTGTATCCATTCTTTTATAAGCCGGATGAGTGGCCTCCCTTACCGCTTTATAGGCATCTCTTCTGCTTGTGAGATTTTCCTTTAATCTTCTTTTAATATATTTCAACCAGACCTTATTCCTGTCGGGATTTTTAAGAGAAAGGTTGCTGCCATCCTTTGGGAAGGAATCTATATAAGCATCGAGGATCATATCCCTTTCGGCCTTACCCTTTGCATCATCAAGCGCATAAATAAAATCAAAGGTATAACCCCCGAATAATTCATCTGCTCCGTGACCGTCTATCGTTACCGTGGTCCCGTCCTTTTTTAATTCTCCGTACAAAAGCATCATGGGGATGGGACTTGTAAGATATATGTCTTCAAAAAGATAGATCATATCATCGATCTTATCTACTGCCTTAAGAGGATCGATATTAACAAAGGTAGATGCTATTCCAAGATGATCGGTCACCTTTTTGGCATATGCGCTCTCATCCATGGCCGTGCCGGGAAAGGAAGCCACATAAGCATGCTGCCAGTCCTTACTCATCCTTATGTCTGTATTATTCTTAACAAGATGAGCCATGGCACACATCGTTGCCGATGAGTCAAGACCTCCTGAGAGAGCAGTACCTATCGTAACATCTGCCCTCATCCTTATCTTACAGGCATCAAGGAAGAGCTCCCTAAACATCTCAACCTGTTCCTCATAAGCGTCGGGAATATCACTCATGAGATTATCGAGTGTATTCCACCATCTGTGGATGTCTATCCCTTTATCATCTATATAGGCATAGCTTCCTGCCGGAAATCTTACTATATCCTCTATAACACACTCGCTTGTCGACTCATAATAGACTATCCTGTTCCTGTCCGATATGAGCTTCATATTCGGCCTTACATCCTCCATCAGCGGGAAGAGTGCTTTCATTTCCGAGGCAAAGGCAAAGGAAGAGGAGCTGCCCTTAAACTTATAATAATATAAGGGCTTTACTCCGAATCTGTCCCTTGAAAGAAAGAGTCTTCTCCTCTGTCTGTCCCAAATGGCAAAGGCCCACATACCGTTAAACCTGTTAAGGCAGTTTTCACCCCATTCCATAAAGGATGCAAGTATGACCTCGGAATCAGAATCACTTTTAAAGATATAGCCAAGCCCTTCAAGTTCTTTCCTTATCTCAAGGAAATTATAAATCTCTCCGTTATAGACAAGGACATATCTGTCAGAGGCATAGAACATGGGCTGCCTTCCGTTTGCTGACAGATCAAGGATGGAGAGTCTTCTGTGCCCCATCGAAACTCCCTCATCCTGCCAGATACCGCTGTCATCGGGTCCCCTGTGTATGAGCCTGTCAAGACATTCCTCTGCAAGATCCTTCTCTATATTAATATTTACAGCTCCGAAAATACCGCACATTACTGCATTTTTACCTTTTCTTAAATCTATACTTAATTATTTGTATCATCTCATTGACCCGTATGGTCCTGTAGTTATAAAGATATTTTTTTACCCTTTCTGTCTTTGGAGGGGTACCTGTTCTTTCAAGGTCATAAAGAAAGAAATCCTTCCCGGATATTTCTGAGATTATATTCGCTTCTATCGGTCTTAAGACCCTTCCAAAGCTCTTTATCACACTGTATCCGAGGCTTTGCGAGGATAACGCGCGTTTTTCATTTCGTGTGTTATCTATTTTTTTACTACCGTAAAGATCTATGATGCAATCCTCGTTTTCCGCGCAGTTAAGCCAATTAACCGTTTTAGTCAACGAAATATTTTCAAAGAAAGCGTCATAAACCGCTCTTGATCCCTCTATCCTGGAAAACCTGTAGCCTTCTTTCCTTCCATACTGCAGAGGGACCTGAAGATCTGAGAGCTGTTCCTTTGAATGTTCCCCTGCCTCATAAAAATTTGTGGTATGAGAGACCCTTGGGTACAAAAAATACATATCCTTATCGATAAGATATCTGATATTATATTTTAACCATGATTTTTCAGACCATCCGGAAACATTTTCAGGCATATTGATCCCTGAAATATCCTTTCCGTCCATAACTTTAAGCCAGCTTCTGAAGCCGGACCACATTTTCTCAGTATATGCCTGTCCCCAGGAGGATGCAAACTGCAAATAATAATTATCATATCCGTCATCGAGTGCATAGAAGGGTTCACGCACATGAACATTTAAGAGATGATCATATAAGGAAATGCCTCCTACCTTCTCATCATCCCGTGTAAATTCAAGTGCCGCTGACACATAATTATAGAAGTCCCCCGAGACCATAAGGTCATCCTCTAACATTATAAGACTCCCATATTCATGTACATGGTCTCCGCATTCAAGAACATGGGCCTTAAGTCCCAGATTGGTCTCATGCTTTATGATCCTTTTTTCCCCATATTTCCAGTCAAAGCTCTCCGATTCCCTGATCACATCCCCGTTATTTCCCTTATCTATGGAAATGATAAGATCCACACCGCAATCTTTGGGATAAAATGCTCCATCAAGCGATCCAAGCAGTCTCTTTAAGGAATCCGCCCTATCATATGCAATAACTACTATGGCAGGTTTTATCATATCAAATCCCATCCTCTGCTTTCATCGTATCTATGAGCTTTTCTGCGTCCTTAAAATCTTCGATATGACCGGTTATAAAGCTCTCTCCTCTGTCCCACCACTTAAGTCTCAAAAGATCTTCCCTTTTTTCACCTTCAAATCTCATACCTATCTTCTTTGCGGGAACTCCGGCATAAACAGCATAGGGTTCAACCGGTCTGTTCACTAAGGAACCTGCACCGATCACTGCTCCGTCTCCTATGGTCACACCCTCAAAGATCATGGCTCCATAGCCGATCCAGACATCATTGCCTATATCTATCTGGATACCGGCATTTTTATCAATAAAAATACTTTCCTTAAATTCCCCCGAGCTTATATAGGTGAATCCCATCCGGGCTTTATCCGAATAAAAGGCCGGATGCAGGGCTGCAATATCCTTTGTCGGATGTCTTCCTATAACGGACTTTACGTTTGGTCCAACCGATGTATATTTTCCTATCCTTGTGTTTGTAAGATCCGATCCACTGTTCACATAGCTTCCGTATCCAAGCAGGACATGTGAAAGAACGGTATTCTTTCCCACATAATTCTTCCCATAAAGCTTCGTGCCCTTATTTATATAAGAGCCCTGCTTCATGATGCTTTTAGTTGAAAGCTCTGTCTTTATCCTCACAAAAGGAAAGATCAAAGCCCTGTATATGATCGAGAGTATCTCTTCAAGCTTTCTTCTTAACATATAAACCATTTCCTTTTAACTCTTAGAACATAATATATTAAACCTCCCAAAAAAACAACCACGTCGGGATTTGTGATTTTTACTGGCTTTTTGCTGTTTTTTGGCATATAATTAAGGTTGGTTTTTTTACAAGGGGGTTATATGCTTTTTAATTCATATATCTTTGTATTACTTTTCTTCCCTGTGACGGTGATATTATATCATCTGATAAATAAGACCGGACATTACACGCTCTCAAAGCTTTTCCTGCTTGCAATGTCCCTTTGGTTTTATTGCTATGAAAGACCCGAGGGGGTTATCGTACTCCTTATAAGTATCCTGATAAACTACATGGCAGCCTCTTTTTTATTCCCTTCCATAAAAAACGAAGCGCTTAAAAAATTCTCATTAGCGGCGGTCATACTGATAAATCTTTTGATACTTTTCTACTTTAAGTATATGGGGTTCTTTGCGGATATAATAAATCATATCACCGGAGGCGATCTGAGAGTGGAAAATATAATCCTTCCCTTAGGTATAAGCTTTTTTACCTTTTCTCAGATCAGTTATGTGACGGATAGCTACAGGGAGCCCGATACAAGATACAGCTTTCTGGATTATGCCCTTTTTATAAGCTTTTTCCCTAAGATCTCGGTAGGTCCGATAGCTTTTGCAAAGGAAATGATCCCCCAGTTTAACGATACTCTCAAAAAGGTTCCTGATCACGGAAACATCTCAAGGGGACTTTTTATATTTGCACTGGGTCTTTCAAAGAAGGTCCTGATCGCCGATAATATGGCAAAAATGGCAGATTGGGGATATTCAAACATAGTTTTTCTTGATACTCCTCTCTCCCTTATTATAATACTTTCCTATACCATGCAGATATATTATGATTTTTCCGGATACTGCGACATGGCTACAGGAGTCTGTAAGATGTTAAATATAGATCTTCCCGTGAATTTCGATTCACCCTACAGATCGCTTTCCATAAATGAATTCTGGAAGAGATGGCATATCACTCTTACCAGATTTTTCAGAAATTATATATATTTTCCTCTTGGAGGATCCAGAAAGGGAACAGCCAGAACCTATATCAACATACTGATAATATATTTTATAAGCGGCATCTGGCACGGTGCAGACTATACCTTCATCGTCTGGGGCCTTTTATACGGTGTGGGGATGTGTATAAGTAAGGCTGTAAGCCCTATAAGCGTTAAATGGCCTAAGGCAGTAAGATTTATCCTTACTTTTTCCTTTGTTAATCTGGCATGGGTATTTTTCAGGGCAGACTCGGTAGCTACAGCCATACAGGTCATAAAAACCCTGTTTTCATTTACTTTTAATGAAATACCACCTGCCTTTGTGGTCAGTTCCGTTCCCATAGAATTTGAGCTTATCCAATGGCTCCTGGCTACCTTCTATCCGGGATCCACTGTGGTTTCCGGGTTTATAATGATCCTTCTGCTTTTAATATTTGCGATCATGGCCTCCATATTTATGAAAAACCCTATAAGGCGTGCAGAGAATTTTAAACCCTCGGGAAAATACGTGGTAATGACAGTTATTCTGATCACCTGGTCAGTACTGTCATTATCTGAGGTAACTCCGTTTTTATATACTAATTTCTAAATATAACTCAGTGGGAGAGAGCTTTCATGAGTGATAAGCAGTTCACTTTTAAAACAATCCTATATACTCTCATCCTTATGGTGATCATAATGATAACGGTCATAGTGATCGATCCGTTCATCAGATACCATAAACCCTTTTTCGGGCTCGCTGCCGTTGAATCGGAAGAGCGCTCCGCTGCCATAGGGCTTGCAAGAAACATGGACTATGATACTGTCCTCATGGGTTCTTCGATGTCCGAAAATTTTATTGATTCCTGGTTTGAGGACGGTCATTTCGGTGAAAGCTGCGTAAAGATCCCCCTTCAGGGCGGACATATGGATGATTACATCCCGGTACTTGATGAGATCACACAGCATGAGGAGCTTAAAAACGTTGTATTCTGCCTTGATAATTATCTGTTTAATGATGATAACGGACTCTATCCGCCAACGATACCGGATCATTTTATCAGTAAACCCGGTATAACAGATATATACTATCTTCTCAACAAGTCCGTTGTATTTTATTATCTGCCAAAGTACCTTATCCTTAACAGTATGGAGGGGTACAGCGATGACAATGCCTATGTATGGGCCAACCGCTACGAATTCTCAAAATACATAGCAAGAGCTGACTATATGGCGACAAGAAGACTAAGCGCACTTCCCGAATCGGAATATGACTATTATTTTGACAATATAGATGTTTTACTTGAAGAGCTCGAAAAATATATAGAGGCGAGAGAGGATGTTACCTTCTATTTCTATGCACCGCCCTACAGTATCCTTTTCTGGGATGTAACAAGGCTTGAAGGAAAGCTTACGGCAGAGATCTGCGGTCTCGGAAAGCTGTATGAGGAGCTTTTAAAGCACCCTAATGTCCGTCTCTTTTACTTCCAGAATGATTATGACCTGATCACGGATCTTGACCATTACAGGGATTATTCGCACTATGACCAGGGAATAAACAGGGCCATGTATGAGGCCATGAAAAACGGCGATTTCGAGCTTACAACGGATACCTACTATGATACGCTTCTGGAAATGTATTATTACGCTCTTGAATATGATTATGAGAGCTGTTTTCATTAAAATAACAAAGGGGAAAAAAAATGAGTCCTTCTAAAATCGGTTTTGATAACGAAAAATATCTAAAAATGCAGTCCGAACATATAAAGGAAAGGATATCCAAATTCGGCAACAAGCTTTATTTAGAGTTTGGCGGAAAGCTCTTTGACGATTATCACGCCTCCAGGGTCCTTCCCGGATTTGAACCGGATTCAAAGCTGAGAATGCTCATGCAGCTTTCCGAGCAGGCAGAGATAGTCATTGTCATAAATGCAAATGACATAGAAAAGAACAAGATGAGAGGGGATTTAGGGATCACCTACGATGAAGACGTTAAACGGCTTATGTCTGAATTCGAAAAAAGGGGACTGTATGTTGGAAGTGTTGTCCTGACTCATTATTCCGCCCAGCCCGCTGCCGATATGTTTAAGGAGAGGATGGGAAAGAACGGCGTAAGGGTATATATGCACTATATGATCGAGGGTTACCCCTCAAACATACCCCTTATCGTAAGTGATGAGGGATTCGGCAAAAATGAATATATAGAAACCTCAAGGCCCTTGGTTGTCGTTACCGCACCGGGACCCGGATCAGGAAAGATGGCCACCTGTCTTTCACAGCTTTATCACGAGAATAAGAGAGGGATAAAGGCCGGCTATGCCAAGTACGAGACCTTCCCCATATGGAACATCCCCCTCAAGCATCCCGTCAATCTGGCATATGAGGCGGCTACAGCTGATCTTAATGATGTAAATATGATCGATCCTTTTCATCTTGAGGCCTATAATGAGACCACGGTCAACTATAACAGGGATATCGAGATATTCCCGGTGCTCAATGCGATATTCGAGGGTATATACGGAGAATGTCCATATAAATCGCCTACAGACATGGGCGTAAACATGGCCGGCAATTGTATAGTTGATGACGAGGTATGCTGCGAAGCTTCTCTGCAGGAGATAATCAGAAGATATTACAATACTGTAAATGCCGTAAAAAAAGAGAAGGCCTCAGAGAATGAGGTTTATAAGATAGAGCTTTTGATGAAGCAGGCCAAGATAACCACCGATCTGAGGAAGGTAACAGTAGCAGCCAACGAAAGAGCTGCAAGGCTTCATGTACCCACGGCCGCAATAGAGCTTCAAAGCGGTGAGATAATAACCTCAAAGACGACCAATCTGCTCGGAGCCTCGGCAGCTCTCCTCCTAAATGCTCTCAAGGCAATAGCCGGAATAGACCACGGGCTTCATGTGATCTCACCTGAGTCCATAGCTCCCATACAGGAGCTTAAGGTTAAGTATCTTGGAGGAAACAATCCCAGACTACATACAGATGAGGTGCTCATCGCCCTTGCAACCTCGGCAACAACAGACGAAAATGCAAGGCTTGCCTTAGAGCAGCTCCCTCTGTTAAAGGGATGCCAGGTCCATACCTCAGTCATGCTCTCAGAGGTTGATATAAAGATATTCAGAAAGCTTGGATGCGATGTGACCAGTGAGCCTGTAAAAAAGGTGGAAGGACAGATCGACTGAGACAGGTAACATCTTTGGATCAGAAGCCTGCATATATGAAGGCTCCGCTTCCAAAATATGCAAACACTGCCGTCAGGATCAGAAAGATACTAAAAATGACCTTACCGGACATTTTCTCAAGCGAAAGCGGTTTAAACGGATCCCTTCCGTTATTCTTTAAAAGAGCATAACCCTCCACGACCAAAAGCAAAAGCAGAAAGATCCAGGTATATACATAATAATACCTGACTCCCGGTTTAAGGGTTATGATCCTTTTAAATATTATCCATGAATCGGAAAGGTTTTCAGCCCTGAAGGGTATCCACAGAAAGCTTACAAAGAAAAAATTCAGTATACCGGACAAAAAAGGAGGAATGGATATATTATGCTTTCCTTCTTTTTTTGTCTGAACAAAGAATCTGTGAACAACAGAGCCGACTCCGTGAAGGGCTCCCCAGAGGAAAAAGTTCAGAGTGGATCCGTGCCATAAGCCGCTCACGATCATGGTAAGGAAGAGATTTAAGTATGTCCTTCCCTTACCCAGTCTGTTTCCCCCAAGCGGAATATAAACATATTCCTTAAGCCAGGAGGAAAGGCTTATATGCCACCTTCTCCAAAAATCCGAAGGGTTTTTTGCTATATACGGAAGATCAAAGTTCTTTGTCAGTTCAAAGCCAAGGATCGAAGCGGTTGCCACAGCCATATTTGAATATCCGGAAAAATCAAAGAAAAGCTGGAGGGTATAAGCTAATGAGGTAAAAAAGAGGCTTCCCCCGCTATATGCCAAAGGCGCTTTATATACACTGTTTACGGCAACGGACAGCCTGTCGGCTATAACAAGCTTTTCAAAGGCTCCAAGTGCGAACAGCTGTATCCCGTATGAGAGTCTCTCCTTTGTAAGGGGCCTTCTTGAGGAGAGCTGTGGAAGAAATTCCTTAGCCTTCATTACCGGTCCCGATACAACCATTGGGAAAAAGCCTATAAATATCATCGCATCAATAAGCCCGGTATCATCCTTGATATCTCCCCTGTACATATCCACCAGATAGCTTATCGCCATAAGAAGATAGAAGGAAAGGCCCACAGGCATTAAATCCCCTCTTACGTACTTAAAAAACAAAAGGACAAGAAGCTGGATAACGACGCTTTTGACAAGTATCATCCTGCTTTTTTCCTTTTCGCTTTTCTTCTTTGATATCAGATATCCGCTGACCCAGGTAAAAACAGAAAGAATGATAAGTACCGCAAGTGCGGGAAGAGAAAATCCGGAATAAAAAATGTATCCGGCAATAAGAAGAATATATTTAACTGTCTTTTCGGATCTTATGAAATAAAGCAGTATACACAGTATAAACATCAATACCGCAAACGAAAGCGACAAAAAATTCATTTCTCCAAAACCTCATATATAGCTTCAGCCATCATTCGATGGGCTTCTTTATTGGTATGACCGGCTCCCATCGTGGTATTGTAAAAACCATAGGGAACTATGTGCCTATTCTCATAGCCCTCTTCAAAATACGGGGACATATCTATGAAATCAATGTCATTTTGCTCACAGGCTCCTGCAAAGATATCCTCACAGCCATTTGTAAGAAGCTTCATACTGCCATCCTTCTCTATGCTTACTGCGGGATGATAGATGATTATAAGCTGTTTATCTGTCTTTGACCGTAAAAAGGCCATAAGCTCATCAAGAGCCTTTCGGTAATCCTCATCAAATTCTCCGTAATAGGCATCAGTAACCCTTATCCCGTCATCCTCCACAGTATTGTCCATCTTTGTAAGATACTGCTTATGGAGCACCCTTACAAGCGGAAGATATTTCTTAATATCCATAACAAGGCGCTCTCTTTGAGACATGGCAGCTATCTTTGAATCAAGGGTCTCTGTCCCGTCATATCCAGCCTGGATCATCGAATCCCTCCAGGCCTTGGTATCGTAGGCAAGGGTATCGGTCTCTATGATAATGGCTCTGGCATCCGGAAATTCCCCCAGTATACCGTCAAAATGCTGTGTGACAACCGAAAAGAAATTCCCGCTTCTCCCAATGTTATATACCTTAAGAGTGTCATCTCCCCCAAGCATCGTGTTCAAAACATCCGAATACCTGTCCTTTACAGGCAGAAAAAGACCCTCGGTATGAGATGCCCCGGCAACAAGATAATAGGTGTCCTCAAGAGGAAGATCCCTGTTTACATATCCCCTCTTATCGGATTTTGCAAAGGAATAACCCTCAAGAGCATATACTGCCCTCTCATCAGGCATCAGAAAGCCTGTATTTGATCCCTGTTCTCTCTTTATCTCCCGAAAAGGAGAATAATAGAAAAAGCATATGATATTCATAATGAACAGGGCAATGATCCCGGCGAGTATCCACTGAAATATTTGTCTGAAGATTGAATTTTTTCTGACCATGATGATATTTTACAGGCTTTTACTATCAGGTGCAACAAAAAGAAGGCAGCCCTTAAAACCGGACTGCCATTCTTTATACCTTTTATCTTATGGTCCCAAATATTATCTTTTACCCTTTAAACCGCTTTACTTAAAAGGATTCTCGGAATTATAGAGCATTCCTGCAGGACGGTTGAAGTCTATCTCGGATACATCAACTCCGATATATTTAAATACTTCATATAAAGCCTTTCCGATATGACTGAAGGCAACTGCTCCGTGATGAGGATAGCCTTTTTCTATCAGAGCGTAACGATAGAAACGTCCCATCTCAGGTATCGCAAATACTCCTATTCCGCCAAAGGATCTTGTAGCAACGGGAAGAACCTCACCCTCTGCTACATATGCCCTGAGGATATTGTCGGCAGTACTCTGCAGACGATAGAAGGTGATAGGTCCGGGAGCGATGTCTCCCTCAAGAGTTCCGTTTGTAACCTCAATGGGAAGACTTCTTGCCATGATGGCCTGATGCTGCATAGAGCAGGATGCAAGCTTCTTCGAGCAGGTATTTCCGCAATGGAAGCCCATAAATGTATCAGTAAGCTTATAATCAAATTTATCCTTAATGGACTCATTATACATTATCTTGGGAACTGAATTATTGATGTCAAGCAGAGTTACTATATCATCGCTGACACACTCGCCTATGAACTCACTTAAGCAGCCATAGATATCAACTTCACATGATACAGGGATCCCTCTTCCCGTAAGACGGCTGTTAACATAGCAGGGAACGAATCCGAACTGTGTCTGGAATGCAGGCCAGCATTTTCCGGCTATGGCAACATATTTTCTGTAGCCCTTATGCTCCTCTACCCAGTCAAGCAGTGTAAGCTCATACTGTGCAAGCTTTGGAAGTATCTGGGGCTTATTGTTTCCTGAACCAAGCTCCTTCTCCATATCCTTGATAACATCAGGGATCCTCGGATCATCCGCATGCTTATTAAATGCTTCAAAAAGGTCGAGCTCTGAATTTTCCTCTATCTCAACTCCAAGATTGTAAAGCTGCTTTATGGGAGCATTGCAGGCAAGGAAATTAAGGGGTCTTGGACCAAAAGATATGATCTTAAGATCAGCAAGGGCAATGACTGTTCTTGCTATGGGGATAAACTCATGGATCATCTCTGTAAGATCCTCTGCATCACCTACAGGATATTCGGGAATATATGCTCCTACATTACGAAGCTTTAAGTTATAGCTTGCATTGAGCATACCGCAGTAAGCATCTCCTCTTCCTGAAGTAGTAACAGAATTATAATCCTCCTCTGCTGCCGCAACAAACATCTTAGGTCCGTCAAAATGCTTGGCTAAAAGTGTCTCTGATATCTCGGGTCCAAAGTTTCCAAGATATACACACAGTGCGTTACAGCCTTCCTTTTTGATGTCCTCAAGAGCCTGAACCATATGTATCTCACTCTCAACTATACAGATAGGACATTCATAGATATCTGCAGCATCGTACTTCTTTGTATAAGCTGCTACCAGCGCCTTTCTTCTGTTTACGGACAGCTCCTCGGGGAAGCAGTCTCTTGATACCGCAACGATACCGATCTTTACTTTTGGTGTGTTTTCCATCAATCATAACCTCCTGAACATAATATAATTAAACTAAATCCTAACCTTTTACTAATTATAACATCCGATAATTTAATAATATATTATTTTTTTATAAACTGAACCGGCGCAGGCCATCATCCAAAAAGTACCTTGACCGTGGGATAGAGCTTCTTAAAGTAAGAATATCTCTCCTCATATTTAGCTGTAAGCTCTTTATCGGGCTTTATCACATCCACTACCTTTACAAGCTTATCCGCGGCCTCCTCAACGGATGCATATTCGCCACAGCCCACAGCTGCGAGGATGGCTCCGCCGTATCCCGGACCCTCCTCTGATTCTATGACCTCAACATTTATGCCAAGGACATTTGCCATGATCTTTTTCCAGAGAGGACTTTTAGCTCCTCCTCCGCAGATCTTGGTGCTTTCTATCTTTATTCCCTGGGATCTTGCAACCTCAAAGGAATCCCTTATACCGAAGGCAACACCTTCAAGAACCGCCTGGGTCATATCCGCTCTTGTTGTATCCATCGACATTCCTATGAACATTGCCCTTGCATCAGGATTATTGTGAGGAGATCTTTCACCCATAAGATAGGGAAGATAATAAACATTGTTCTCACCGAGCTTATCTATCTTTTCCTGCTCCTTTGAGTAATCCGAGGTTCCTACGATATCCTCCATCCACCACTTATTGCAGGAAGCGGCCGATAACATACAACCCATCAGATGATAATTCCCGTCTGCGTGCGCAAAGGCATGAAGGGCATTCTTATCATCAACACAGAAATTCTTGCTGGATATAAAGATCGTACCTGAGGTTCCAAGTGATATATTACATCTTCCGTCTCCGACAGTTCCCGTTCCTATGGCTGCCGCCGCATTATCACCTGCTCCTGCTATTATCTTTACATCAGTACCAAATCCAAGCTCCTTTGCAACATCCTCCTTAAGTGTTCCCACTACCTCATAGCTTTCAAATATCTTTGCAAGCTGTTCCTCCTTAACGGAACATATATCCATCATCTCCCTGGACCAGCACTTATTCTTAACATCGAACAAAAGCATTCCCGATGCATCCGAAACATCTGTACAGTGAACACCTGAGAGCTTATAGGCTATATAATCCTTGGGAAGCATGATCTTTGATATCCTTGCGAATTTATCCGGTTCGTTTTCCTTCATCCAAAGAAGCTTCGGTGCCGTAAACCCTGCAAAAGCTATATTTGCCGTATATTCGGAAAGCTTATCCTTTCCGATCACATTATTAAGATAATCAGTTTCCTTTCCGGTCCTTCCGTCATTCCAAAGTATTGCAGGTCTTATGACATTATCATCCTCATCAAGGACTACAAGCCCGTGCATCTGTCCGCCAAAGCTTATTCCCTTGATCAGGCTCCTGTCAAAGCCCTCCGTAAGCTCCTTAAGGCCTTTAATACTCTGCTCCCACCAGTCTTCAGGCTTCTGCTCTGACCATCCGGGATGTGGAAAGCTTAAAGGATACTCCTTTGATACAATGTTTTCGATCTTTCCGTCGCCACTCATCAAAAGAAGCTTAACGGCGGATGTTCCAAGGTCAACTCCGATATAATACATATATATTTCCTCCTGCTTTAATATTCTACAGATATTTTAATCGGCTCCGTCTTCTTAAGTGCTATGCTCACTTCATCAGGCTGGCTCACACCGACATACAGAGTAAAATGCCTGGAATCAAGGATCCTCTTTCCATCCAGGTCAACCTCAAGAAAGGCTTTGAACGGAACGGAGATCTTTGTTTTAACCGTCTCACCCTTTCTGACGGCTGTTCTTTTAAACCCGCATAAGCTGTGATTTTTCGGTGCCAGCTTGGAATCCGTATCCTTTATATATATCTGCACTGTTTCTTCCGCATCATGATCCCCTTCATTTACAAGGGTAGCATCTATATCATACCACTTTTCAAGTGCTGATGCATTAAAGGAGGACAGATCTTCATACAGCTCTTCCTTATCACAGATCTCAGCCTTAGTTACCCTTATATCGCCATAGGTAAGACCGTATCCGAAGGGATACTGCGCCTTTCCTTCCATGTATCTGTAGGTTCTGCCCTTCATGGAGTAATCATCGAAATCAGGAAGCTCATCAACACCCTCATAGAAGGTTACCGGAAGCTTTCCGGAGGGTGACACCTTTCCGAATATTATATCCGAAAAGGCTTTTCCGCCTTCTGAGCCGGGATACCAGGTCTGGATCACAGCCTTTACAACATCACTGTCCTTTGCAGTC
Source organism: Lachnospiraceae bacterium (assembly GCA_024687745.1). Lineage (GTDB taxonomy): Bacteria > Bacillota > Clostridia > Lachnospirales > Lachnospiraceae > UBA2868. Next base: position 29,668 of record JAILEM010000001.1, on the reverse strand, counting down.
CTTAAGTTCATCGCACTGCCTGTCATATTGGCAAGGATTATGGGTGTTCCTGTCTTTATCAGTTCATCCAGAAGGTTTTTCTGTGATAAGGGCAGTTCAAGATCCGTCTTGTCTCCGGAAGCATAACTGTTTCCGGTATCGCCCTCTTCTCCCTCGAGGGTCTCATCAAGACCGAGGCAGAGAATAACTACATCCGAATTTTCCGCAACGCATTTTGCCTCTGCGATCCTGTCATCCTTCTGTCCCAGATCCTCTACCCTGTCCTTAAACAGATGACAGCCCTCGGAATAATAAACCCTTACATCACTGTCTGAAAGCTCATCCATGATACCCTCTGCTATGGTGTGATATCTTTGTGCCGTACCGTGATAATTACCCATAAGAGCGCGTCTGCTGTCGGCATTTGGTCCTATTATCCCCACTGCCTTGAGTTTATCCTTTGAAAGCGGAAGTATTCCGTCATTCTTTAAAAGTACCATGGACTTTTCGGCAACCTTCCCGGAATAATCACGATGCTCCTTTGATGATATCTCAGAGAACGGTATGCTGTCGTATTCGGATCCGTCAAAGAGGCCTAAGAGATATCTTGTGGTGAAGAGCCTTATACAGGCTGTTTCTATCTGTTCCTTTGTGATCTTTTTCTCATTATATGCCTGTACTATGCAAAGATAGGTGCATCCGCAGTTAACGTCACATCCCTTAGAAAGGGCAAGAGCTGCGGACTCTCTCGGATTATTTGTAACCTTATGATTCTCATGAAAATCTCTTATAGCCCAGCAGTCGGATACGTAATGGCCCTTAAATCCCCATTCTCCCCTTAAAATATTTTCCATAAGATCAGTGTGGGCGCAGCAGGGCTCACCATTTGTCCTGTTATAGGCTCCCATGACGGCTTCTACCTTTCCCTCTTTAACACAGGCTTCAAAGGCCGGAAGATAGGTTTCAAACATGTCCTTCCTGTCTGCCTTCGCATCAAAGTAATGTCTTTTTGCCTCGGGTCCTGAATGAACGGCAAAATGCTTTGCACAGGCCGCCGTCTTAAGAGTTTCTCCCCTGCCCTGGAGTCCTTTGACATAGGCTACTCCAAGTCTTGATGTAAGAAAAGGATCTTCTCCGTAGGTCTCATGTCCCCTCCCCCATCTCGGATCCCTGAATATATTTACATTGGGAGACCACATGGTAAGTCCCTTGTATATATCCCTGTCGCCCTTCTCAGACTGGGCATTATATTTAGCCCTGGCCTCGGTCGATACTATATCACCTATCTTCTCGATGATCTCCTCATCAAAGGTGGCTGCCATTCCTATGGCCTGCGGAAATACGGTTGCCGTGCCTGCTCTGGCAACACCGTGAAGTGCCTCATTCCACCAGTTATAGGCAGGTATACCGAGCCTTTCTATGGCAGGGGCATCATATCTTATCTGGGATGCCATCTCCTCAACAGTCATCTTCTTAACTAATTCTTCAGCTTTTTTTCCGGCTTCTTCTCTTGTCATATGCTCTGTCTCCCTTGATATATAAAAGCAGATAATAAGGTGCAATCATAAACTGCAGCGTCAGTTAAATCCATGATATTCAAAATCTTAGCCGGTTGCTATATAATAATTGCTTTTTAATTACTAATAATTGCTATTGTAATTCTACTCATAGTTTATCATGATTTGATCTTTGTATATGTTTTACGGTTTATGCTGTTAATTTTTGTATAATCTTCACAAGGTTTTCTGTTTTTGTTGATTTTGTTTAAGATCAGCCATATATTTTATAGGACAACATCATGTAGTTTTTAGCAATTATTACTACAAAATAAACCCCATTTATAACACAAAGACCGCGGATCCTATATTTCACGGAAGGAAGAAGGACAATGATAAAAACATTGAACGGAATACATGAGACTGTCGAATTCGAGGAATATGCCCCTCTGCTTTTATATGATAATACAGACTTTGAGGAATATCCAAACCACTGGCACAGACCGGTAGAGCTCTTAATGCCCCTTAAGAACAATTTAAGGCTTGAATGCAACAATCAGGACTCCTACGACCTGAGAGTGGGAGATATACTCATAATCGGACCCGGTGTCCTTCACCATCTCTATGCCTGTGAGGGGGAAAGGATCATCTTCCAGGTTGATACTCCTGTACTTAATGTATTAAAGGAGATGGAATATTTTTCATCCTTAGTTCACCCCACTCTACTTATAACTCCCGAAGAGTACCCTATGGTATATGACAGGATCGCAGGACTGATGCTTGAAATAAAGGATGAATCGCTCTCAAACCGGACTCTTAAGTATTCATCCATGTTCTCAAAATTTATAGAAATAATGATACTGATCGCAAGGAATGCCTCGAAGAGCATAACCTTTAATGACGTCAAACCAAACAAGCAGCAGGAGTATATGGAGAAGTTTATGAGAATATGCGACTATATAAATTCTCATTTCACAGAGGATCTCAGTCTTGAAGAAACGGCCCGGATGGCAGGTTTTTCAAAATTTCATTTTTCAAGACTCTTTAAGGAATTTACCAACACCACCTTTTATAAATATGTTAATATTAAGCGGATATCCTACGCCGAAGCACTGCTTCTGGATCCTGATCTTAATGTGACCGAGGTGGCAGTTTCCTCGGGTTTTAATTCTGTTTCATCCTTTATGCGGATGTTCAGGCTCTCAAACGGATGTACTCCGACCGAGTTTAAGAATATGCATAATTATAATTTTTTTCAGTCAAAGGAAGAGCTTAAAAAAAACGATCCAAAAGAATGATATAATGATTTTTTGAAAACAAAAACAGCCCTTAAGGCTTAATTAAAAGGAGAGATTATGTTCAGGAGTGATAAGCTTATCAATTACCCCATTAAGGAGGTGCCGTATTATCATATCTACGGAAGGACCGATCTTTACAGGAATGATATTCCCCTTTTCTGGAACGGAAGCGGGATCGAAGTGAACGTTTCGGGATCAGAGCTCTGGATAGAGCTTGATACCGACTGTGATCTGTATGAGCCCTGGATATCAACGGAGATAAACGGAGCCTTTATGTCCAGACAGATGCTCCTTCCCGGGCACCAAAAGCTCTGCCTTTTCAGGGGTCTTGATCCAAATACCGTCAAAAATGTCCATTTTAACAGGGAGCTTCAGGCAATGAGCGAGGACGATGTCTGCCATATTATAATAAAGGGCTTAGAGAGCGATGGCAGCTTTTATCCCATAGAGCCCAAAAAATACAGGCTGGAATTCATAGGTGACAGCATTACTTCGGGTGAGGGAACCTATGGTTTCACATCCGATGTCGACTGGGTTTCCATGTATATGAGTTCGAGCATAAACTATGCGGTAATGACTTCAAAAATGCTAAATGCCGACTACAGGCTTATCTCCCAGGGAGGATGGGGTGTATATACAGGCTGGGATAATAACAGAAACCATGCAATCCCCAAATATTATGATAAGATAAGCGGTCTGTCATGGGGTATCGAAAATGAAAAGCTTGGAGCATCCAAGCTTAACGATTTCTCATCGTGGATACCGGATGCCATAATAGTCAATCTCGGAACCAATGATGCGAGTGCTTTTGTACAGCCTCCGTTTCCGGATCCCGAAACGGGAGAAACCTACAAACAGAGAACGGAAGAAGACGGAAGCTACAATGAAGAGGATCTTTCGAACTTTAGGAACGCTGTGATATCATTTATAAAGCTTTTGAGAAAGCATAATCCCTCAAGCCACATATTATGGGCTTACGGTATGTTGGGATATGACCTTTCCCTTCCGATAGCAATGGCTGTTTCGGATTACAGAAGGGAAACCGGAGATGATAATGTTTTTTATCTCCAGCTTCCAAATACCAAAGAGGATTCCTACGGTGCACATATGCACCCCGGAGTTAAGTCGCATAAGCTTGCATCCGAGGTTTTATATGATTATCTGAAATCCCTTTTCGATCGAAAAGAAGTCTGATAAGTGACTTAATCAAAGATCCCTTTCCCTGCCTGACTCTCTGTCCGGCAAAAGAAAGGGATCTTTATTTTACAGCCTTAGGAAGGTATTCTTATAATATCCTCAGCTACAGGCTTGAAAGAGGTGTAAAATCAAATCTTACATAATCCGTAAAGCTTGAAAGTCTGTCATTGAATTCTTCCTCTGTAACATTTTCCCAGTTTGTCCATTCACCATCATCGGTAAAATCATATGAGATAAACCAGGGATTATCCGGATCATCATATTCACTGTACTTAAGACTGAGCTGATACCAGATCTTTCCGGTATTTGGCTCTATATCAAATATAACATATCCCGATTCTCCGGCTCCTCCCGAATATTCATTAACCATCAGACTGTATTCAAGAGCATAGTATCTGTTTCTGTCCCAGCCGCTCAAAACATGAACCGGTTTCCTGTCCGCCATGGTATAGACATCATAAACGGTTCCTTTCCAGTCACCCTCTGCTATCTCACCGATCAAAAGCTCTTCTATACCGTCAACGTTCACATCCTTATATGCAAAGCCTATCGTATCAAGAGCGTTATTGCCTGCGGAAGCTACTGAGACGAGCATGGTTGTCATCTCTTCGCTCTCAAGCTTTTCCGCATCCCATTCTTCATTGATGGCCTTCACATACTTTTCAAGCACCTCTTTGTAAAGATCCTCTCCCTTGACTCCGCCTTCCCATACAAAGGTTCCTCCGTCTTCGGGTTTAAAAGAGGTCTTTACGATATCCTTTGCCCCCTCATACAGCCTTGCATAGGTCTTGGGCATACCATCCTGATATTTGACATAATCGTATTGCACATCAGAGGGGAACTCCATAACAACGTCGTAAAGCGTTCCGTCAGAAGAAGTATACTCTCCGACCTTTGTATCCATTCCACCGGCATATTCCGAGGGTTCCTTATAAACAGAAACGCCAAAGGCAAATCCTCCGAAATCTCCCTCCCTTGCCTCCTTATCATAAACATAAACAGATCTTTCATCTGTCTCGGCAACAAAGGTTCCCTTCGCATCCCCGGGAAGAGTTATTGAAAAGATACCGTTAGAAACTGTATCACTCTCTGTGTTCTCAGAACCATCTCCCTTTTCCTCTGCTTCTTTTGTTTCTTCGGCATCCTGAACCTCTTCTGTTTCTTCTGCCTCTGTGACTTCTTCAGCTTCTTCTGTTTTTTTTGTCTCTGCTTCCTTTATTGTATCATCAACAGCAACCTGAGCGGTATTTGTACCTGCACAGCCCATCTGCAGGATCATACACAACGAGGCAAGCATCCCGACGATCAGAAATCTTTTCCTTTTAACCATTTCTCTCTCCTTTTTTCTATCGTATTTTTTCTTTCAGTTCCTCCGCCATAATACGTATCCTTTTCTCTGCCTGATTATCACTTAGAACCTTTATAAGATAAGCATAAGCTTCCTTATTACTGCCTGTTTCATAACAAAGAGCCGCCATAAGATAGGAAAATGTCACCGGACTCATATTTCTGATCGGAAAACTCTCAAGCTTTTCCGCTTCCTTAAAATTCTTCAGTGCATGATTGAGATATTTTTTTTCATTTTCCGGCTCTGTCTGCACGTTATATATACCGCCCTTTTCTCTCCATTTTCTTAAAAGCCACGCGGTATTCAGGGCTATATTGGCTCTCTCGCTGTATTTTCCCTGTTTTATGAGCGAACATCTGAGTGCGGACCTGTAAAGTGCCAATGCCTCCTCAAAGCTTCTGAAGTCATTTGCTTCATAAAGATCACCTGCTTTTAATATAAGCTGCTTCTTAAGAGCAACAGCTTCATGTTTGTTTATCATCATAAAATCCGTGTCCATAGCCGTATATCCGCATTTGGGACAGCTTATCACCCGGTATTTTACGGCATCTATATTCTTATAGCGAACGAACAGGTCGATATCCACTCCTGCATTGACCGCTTTTCCCTGTTTTAAACCTTTTGAAGAAAAATCTGTTCTGCATATCGGACACTGGTATTTTTTATCCATCAAAACTTCCGCTTCCGCTGTTTTCTCATCTGTCCGTCCCGCATTCTTTACCCCCGGTTCTCCGGGTAATTTAGTTCTCAACTTCTCTCCTCCTGTTACGGTCTATTCACCGGCAAACTGATTCTTTCTTTCAAGCCCGTTCAAAACCTTTTCTTTAAGTACAAAATATTTAAGCAGCAGTTCATTCATCTTTTCTATTTCTTTGTCATTCTTGTTCATATATTCCCTGAAGAATATCTTCCAGAATTCAAGACAGGTCTGTCCCGAAAGACCAAAGGTCTTACGACAGTAACCGGCACCTGTTCTTTCGATCGCAACAAGTGAGGCAAATATACCCTGAAGGTCAAAAAGCGAATGTCCTCTGGCACTTCCTGCCATATCAAAAACAAGAAGCTCGTCATCCTTTATCATAACACTGTTAAGATCTATATCACCATGCACATAGGTATTCCTGTCAGGTATGGTATCGATAAGGGCAGAGAAGGTCTTTGTAAAATTGTCCCCGTAATCCCCTATCTCTTTAAACCACTGTCTGTATCTGTCCTTTATATCCGGAAGCTTGCCATCAGGTATCTCGGTAGAATGCATTTCCTTAAGAAGATTTGCAAAAGCCTTTGCATAGACTTCCAGATTATCCCTGTCCCTGAAAATGGCATTTGCAAGTGTCTGTGCTCCGGCCTTTTCATACACGATCCCGTATCCCTTATCACTGTTTACCACATCATAGGGGATCAGAGTGGGGATGCCTGCCACCATGGCTGCCTGAGCATAATTTCTTTCCTGTTTGATCTCGGACAGGGGCATATTCTTTTTATATATCTTTACTATCTCATCATCAGACAGCCCGTATATCTCTCCATTGAGGGCAGAGCTTACCTTCTCACAGCCCGTTAAGCTTATGGTCCTCATGCTTCTTTCGACATCAAGCACCTCTGTAAAGCCCGTAACGGAAAAGATATCATATATTTCATCCGATACATTGAAAACCCGGATGGGAGCTTTTGTTTCTTTTTTGAGCTTCAGAAATAAACGTAGGCCCGCACTCGAGATATATTCAAGACCTCCGGCATCAAAAGCCAGGTTGACATCATCAAAAAAAGATATCTCGGTTCTTATCTCCTCCTCAATCTCCGAAACATTACCCGAATCTATCCTTCCTGTAAGCTTTATGGTCATCGCGCCATCCACAAAATTTGTTTCCATAAAATATAATCCTCCCAAAATAACCCTGAATCGACAAAGCTGTAAACCGGTCAGAGCCCTATCCTGAATCCCGACTTAAATGCATGAGAAGCAAAGGCTTTTTCATGATCCTTTAATTCATACAGTTCAACCTCCGGGAAGGAAACCTTATCCTCCTTTAATAGCTTAAGTGCCGGTTCAAAAGGACCGCACCTGCTTCCCACAACTGTTATCTCATTAACGGGTATCACGCTCATGTCAATATCTGTTTTCCCTGCATAGGTACTTTTTAAAATTATCACTCCCATCTTCCTGACTATGGAGAGTGCAAGCCCTATACCCGTTTTATTTCCCGATGCTTCAACAACATATTCAAAACAGTCTTCCGCCTTAAGTTCCCTGATATTATCTCCCTCATAATAATCCTCAAGAAGCACTGTTTTTGCAAAGGGTTCAAAAAGCTTAAGCTTATCCCCGTGTTTTCCTATGACCGTTAGGGATATCCCGGTAAGAGAAAGAACCTGTGCTATCATATAGGCAAGCCTTCCATCACCTATTACAGCCGCATTTAAGGAAGGATCAAGGTGAACCTGCTTTGTTATCTCAAGTGCTGCGGCAAGAGGCTCGGTAAATACAGCCTTCTCAGGTGAAAGACCTGATGGCACCTGATGCAAAAGGTAAGTCGCTATCGTCATGTACTCGGCAAAGCATCCGTCCTTTGACATCCCTATCACCTTTCTTTTAAGACAATGCTTCTCTCTTCCGGTAAGACAGTATAGGCATTTCCCACAGCCTTTATTTAATTCACCTACGACAGTTTTTCCTACAAGAGATGCATCATTACTCTCAACTACCTCTCCCACAAACTCATGTCCCATGACTCCCCTGAAATCGGGTCTGTATCCTTTAAGTATCTCCCTGTCGGTACTGCATATGTCAGCGATCAGTATCTTTATGAGACTTTCATCTTCCTTAGCAGAAGGTATCTGAACATCTTCCCTGTATATTGCTTTATTTCCGTCATAACAGACTGCTTTCATCCGTCCGTTCCTCTCAGTCCTACTATAAGCTTTATCAGATAAAACCATAAATTACGGTCCACAAAACTAATTATATCAGCAGATAGCTCTTTTTTAAAGAATAATCACTGACCCCTTCACCAAAAAAATATGGATATTCTTCTTCATCCTTGTTATAATTATATGGCATTTACCGAATGATTTATGACTTTAATGCATAACCGTTCACTCAAGGAGGAACAAAGATGGTATTATTTGTCGGAATAACAGCAATAGCAATTATAGCTGCAATAGTAGTATCTGCCGTAGTCTCTGCAATATCCGGCGTTATAGCAGCTGAAGAGGATGATGAAGAATAATACGACCGATCTTAAAGCGGAAATAAAAAGACCGCCGTTTTGTACCGGAAGGGTCAACTGCGGACTATGTAAAAGCTGCATACTTGCGGAATCGGTAAGGGATGCAGGAATCCTGTCAGGCTATCCCGGGGATGCCCTGATAGGCGAAATAAATAACAGACTCCCATCAGGAAGCATCTTTATCGCAGATCTCGGAACAACAACCATTGCCGGAGAGTTTATAGAAAACGGCAGGATAACCTTCAGCGGCGGTATACCAAATTCGCAATCCATATACGGCTCTGATGTAGTATCAAGGAGCGAAGCCTCCATAAACGGACACGGCAAAGAGCTTAAGTCTCTTATCTCAAAGGATATCTCAAAGCTTATCACACAAGCCAAAAGCAGACCCGAAAGGATCATTCTGTCCGGAAATACCACGATCATACATCTTTTAAAGGGATATGACTGCAGCGGACTTGTCAGCTATCCGTTCACTCCTGTCAGCAACGAATGGCAGAATGGTGATATAGACGGCATCCCGTATGAAGCCTTCCCCGGAATATCAGCCTATGTGGGCGGTGATGCTCTTTCAGGTCTCTATGCCCTGGGATATCATATAAATGATAAGATCTGCCTTTTTATCGATCTTGGAACCAATGGTGAAATGGCAATAGGAAACAGGGAAAAGATACTTGTTACCTCTGCAGCGGCAGGACCTGCCTTTGAGGGCAGTCTTATAGGTACTGCCTCTGATGTGATAAGTGTCACCTCATCCCTTCACAAAGAGGGGATAATCGACGATAACGGGCTTTTAGCGGATATTTATTTCGAAGAGGGTTATCCGTATGTACGAAGAGATTCAAGGAGGATACTGATAACCCAGAAGGATATAAGAAATATCCAGATGGCAAAATCCGCTGTCTATACAGGCTGTGAACTCCTTATCAAAAATTACGGCATAAATATCGGAGATATAGATAAGGTCTATATTTCAGGAGGCATGGGAAATTTCACGGATATGGGCGCTGCTTCCGATATCGGGCTCATAAAAAAGGAGCTTGCAGAAAAAGTCCTTTTAATGGGAAACACTTCCCTTATGGGCCTTTCAAGATATGTCTCAAACTGTGAAGACAGATCCACAATAGATTCTCTGAAAAACAAATGCTCTGAGCTGATACTTGCAAATGATCCGGATTTTCAGGATATGTACTTAGATCATATGTCATTTAGTTCAGACTGAGAAAAAACCTTTTTCAGATCCCGTCAGAAATATGCCGCTATCAGCATATAGATGACCGTTACCATAAGCCCCAGACAGAAAAGGCTCAGTCCAAAGGACATGCTTCTAAGGATTATAAATTCATTTTCCATTATCCCCTCTCTTCTCAGGGCAAGAAGATGGGCGTGGTCCTTAACCTTCATCGGTCGTTTCCTCAAAAGGGTCCTGTTCATTACCATGACAAATTTATCGGCTGCTCTCCCAAGGAAGCTGGTATAAGCGGTACCCTCAGGACGCTCACGCGGTATTTCACTGTCCTTTAAAACAGTTTTCCTTAAAAGGATGATAAGATAATCCACTATGCAGTCAAGTATCCTGCACAGAAATCCGAAAACAGCAGGAAGTACCCTCATAAGAAGAGGTCTGTATATAAGCTCACAAAGATCCAGCCATTCAGGCCACAGATCTACATATATCTTCTCCTCACTGCATTCACTCTCCCACATCAAAAGGTTCCTTATAATCCCAAAATAGATCAAAAGACCTATAACTATTGATATAAGGCTTCCCCTCAGGTTATTAAGGGAAAAGTAATTTATGTTCATCTCCTTATTTCCAAGAAAAGAGCTCCCTGTCAATGCGACCTTACCAAATAATCCGGGCAGGATACCAAACAATATAAAAAATACGGAGGGCAGGATAAGGGTTACCCTGCTCATACCCGAAATATATGATCCTCTCATGGAGTCATATCTCTCCTGAAGGCTTCTGTCTGAATTTTTTTCCACAAAAACAGCCACAAAGAGCTTGAGCATATATGCTATCGTGCATCCGCCGCTTAAAAGGAAGATCCATTCGATAAATCTTACCAAACCCTGAGACAGATAGATCACAGGCAGGCTCTTATCTGCAATAAGTTCATAATATTCAACTATCGCTTCGTGTATAAGGGTCTTTGAAGCATATCCGCTAAACAGCGGGATACCCATAATACCAAGACTTCCCAGCAAAAATACTGTCTTTAACAGGAGCTTGTTCCTGCCAAATCCCCTTATCTTATTAAGCTCCAGTTCGTGTATGTTCATGAATACAACACCTGCGGCAAGGAAGAGGACGAGCTTGAAGAGAGAATGGTTGATCATATGCATCAGTGCGCCGTTTATCGCGGTATTTCCTTCTTCACCGAGCAATCCGTACATCCCGACACCCACAAGTATAAAGCCTATCTGTGATACAGAGGAGCAGGCAAGGGTCCTTTTCAGATCTATGCTGAATATGGCAAGCAGGGCACCTGTAAACATGGTAAGGGTTCCTGTCACAAGGATAAATGAGCCCCAGACTCCGTCCCCCTGGTTCATTTTGCAGGAGAGGATGAGTATGCCAAACACCCCGGCCTTTGTGAGGATACCCGACAAAAGGGCCGATGCCGGAGCGGGTGCGACCGGATGAGCCTTTGGAAGCCATATATGAAGCGGAAATGCACCGGCCTTTGCTCCAAAGCCAAACAAAAGACAAAGAGAAGCAATGAAAACCTCTCCCCTTATGGAGGGATCCTTTAAAAGAGCCTTCGAATATGCCGAAGAAAGATCGTTTATATTCAATGTTCCAAGGAGTGAGTATATCATGAATATACCCATGAGCATAACAAGCCCGCCTATCACGGCAACCGCCATGTATATGCCTGCTGCCTTAAGCGACCCTGAATCCTCATTTGTGGCTACCCATACATATGAAGCAAGGGACATTATCTCAAAGAAAATGAAAAGAGTATAGAGATCTGCCGAAAAAAAGACTCCCACTGTGGATGAAAGCGTTATCATCATAAATAAATAATACCTGTTTTTGTTTTCCTCATGTCCCATATATTCGCGGGAAAAAAAGACAGCACAGGTCCACATGAAAACAGCGATAAAGGAGTACAGCCTTCTGAAGCCGTCAGTAACAAAGCTTATTCCAAGGGCAGCAAAGCCTTCTATCCCAAATACCTTTTCGGAAGGATCCTCAATATATGAGATCAGTAAAATCAGGGAGAGCACAAATTCAAGACTTACAGATGCCCTTATGAAGGGCCCTGATATACTCTCCTTCTTTATCCCCTTTAGCTGTGTCAGAAGACCGCTTAACAGGGGCATGAATATCAATATGAAGATCATCGATCCTGTTTTTGCAAAACCCATTTTATTACCTCTTAAATCATATCACTCTTGATACTTCATAAATATAATTGATCAAAGGCTCTGAATAAACGCCAAGAACAATTATAAGAATTGCAAAGATATAAAGGGGAAGCATCATCTTCCAGGAAGGATCCTTTAATTCTATCCTGCCATCTGATGCTTCAGACTCCGGATATTTAAATTCCTTTTCGGAAAAAAACGCTCTTATCACTATCGAGAGCATATAAGCAGCCGTCAGAAGAGCCGATATCAAAAGAACCGCTATACCTGCATATGCAAATCCGTCAAGACTGTTTACCGCAGCCTTTGCTATGTACCACTTGCTTATAAATCCGGGAAGTCCGGGTACTCCCATAAGGGCTAGGGAGGCGATCGTAAATATCGAAAAGATCCCCGGCATTTTTTTCCCAAGGCCGTCCAGATCCTGAATATAATTGATCCCCGTCTGATGTATCACTGCTCCCGCACAGAAGAAGGAGCATATCTTCATGATGGCATGTATAACAAGATGGGAAAGAGCTCCCACAAGGCCAAGCGGTGAAAGAAGTGCCGCTGAGAACAGAATATAGGACAGGTTTGAGATCGTCGAATAGGCCAGTCTTCTCTTAAAATGCGTCTCCTTCAGCGCCTTAATGCTTCCGTAAAGTATAGTGATCAGGGAAACCGTTATAACAAAATGCTGGGCCCAGCTTTTATTTAAGAGCGCCGTGCCGTAGCTGAAATAGGTTATCCTGAGTATAGCAAAGGCTCCTGCCTTTACGACCGCCACTGCATGAAGAAGGGCTGTAACGGGTGTCGGTGCCACGCTGGCAGCGGGAAGCCAGGAATTAAACGGACAGATCGCGGCCTTTACTCCAAAGCCCAAAAAGGTCATGACATATATGAGAAGGAACAGATCTTCCTTACCCGCAACGGCAGCCTTATCAAGAACTCCCCCATAGGTAAAGTTAAGGGTCGTTCCGTTTGTTATCACAAAAACAAGACCGATAAATGCAAAGGCAGCTCCCCCGAGAGAATAATAAAGATACTTTCTTCCCGCAAGTATCGCCTCTCTGGTCAGGGTATGCATGACAAGCGGAACCGTGACAAGAGTCAGAAGCTCATAGAAGAAATACATTGTCAGCAGGTCTTTTGCAAAGGCTATTCCCAGAGTCACCCCATAGGTCATGGTATAGAACATAAAAAATATGTTTTCATTCTCTTCCTTTGTCATGTATTCAAAGGCATAGAGAGTTGCAAGCGGCCACAGAAGCGCTATAAGGCCTCCGAAGATGACAGACATCCCGTCTATCCTAAGGCTTAAGGACAACTCCCTTGTAAATCTTGCAAAGGTAAATGTCCCTTCAGGTGTATTGAAGATAAGCAGGTATACAAGGAGGGATGTAAGGATCACAAAGAACTCTGTGTATATCTGTTTCGATCTTCTCCCCGGAAAGTGTATAAAGGGGATCAGAAAACCCGATACGACCGGTATAAGGACTGCTATAAACATAAATACTTCTTTCATCCCATACCTCCCATCATCATTGAAGACAGTTCTTTAAGAAACGGTATCAGAGGTCCCGGTAGCATCCCCGCAAGAACACTTAAGGCTGTCAGAGCCATCACGGGAAGGATAAAGAGCAGTCCCGGATCGCAAAGTCCCTCCCTGTATCTTCCGACAGCCTCCTTATCCTCCTTATCGGTAAAGAAGCCGTTCATAAAGACAGGAAAGAGATATCCTGCAGTAAGAAGTGCGCTTATAAGGAGGATAACCGGGCCCAGATATCTGAAAACAGCTACCTTTGAACTCATTGCACCCGTGGCAAGATACCACTTGCTTAAGAATCCGCCCGTGGGAGGTATCCCGGTAAGCGCTAAGGAACAGATAGTAAAGCACCACATAACCAAGGGCATTTTCTTTCCTACGCCCTTAAAATCACCGGCCTTTGTATACCCGGTCTGATGAATAAGGATACCTGCTATCATAAACAATGCACTCTTGATAAAGGCATGTGATATGATATGAAGAAGTGAACCCGTCATAGCGTTCTCATCCAGCATAAATATCCCAAAGAGAATATAGGAAACCTGACTTATGGTAGAATATGCAAGCCGTTTTTTGATATGCTCTTCCCTGAAGGCAAGGAGAGATCCCATAAATACCGTTATGAGACTGAGTATGAGGAAGAGATACTGTGTCCAGGTTCCCCTTATAAAGTCCACTCCGAATATATAAAAGACTGTTCTGAGGATCCCAAATACCCCGCATTTAACTATGATACCCGAAAGAAGGGCACTTGCCGGTGAGGGTGCTACGGGATGAGCAAGAGTAAGCCATGAATGCATGGGAAACATTCCTGCCTTAACGGAAAAGCCCGCTATCATAAGGGTTAAAACTATCAGCATAAGTCCGGCTGTATCGTCAGAATTGTTTTTTAATACCCCTCCCAGTATGAAATCAAAGGTAATGGCATATTTTCTCAAAAAGAATATACCTGCCAGTACCATATAGGCCCCTGCCATGGAATAGAGCAGATACTTTAATGAGGCTATTACAGCCTCATGGGTCTGTTCATGAAAGACAAGAGGCACCGATACTATGGTCATAAGCTCATAAAAGAGATAAAAGGTAACAAGATTTGCGGAGAAGGAAAGAGAAAGGAGAACAAAGTAAAGAAGAATATAAAAGATATAATATCTCTTTTTGTTGTTCTCATCCTTCATATAAGCGATCGAATAAATAATATTACAGAGATAAACAACTGTTATGAGCACGGCAAATAAAAGCCCGAGTGTATCGGCCATAAATTCTATCTTTATGGAATCTGTCAGTTCAAACAATACTAACTTGTCAGTTAAAGCCCAAGACATAGATCATAGACTCCTTTTGCCTTTTCTTATGAGAACATTTCAAGTCCCTTATGTATGAGATCATTAAAGACCTCCGAGCTCATACCAAGGACCAGATTAAGCGCTATAAAACCCAATATCGTTAAGCTGTAGGATAATTTGTCCTTAAACCTGAAGGATTCTTCCTTAAATTCGCTGTCCGGAGCAGGCGTATAGATCCTTATCACCGTCTTCATAAAGTATATGGCATTAAGAATGACGCTGATCGCAAGAACAACAAGGGTCGGAACAGATTTTCCTTCCACATTTATACCTGCCTCGGCAAATAAAAGCTTGGAGATAAATCCCGAAAACATCGGAACACCCACCATGGAAAGAGCACCTACCGTAAAACCGATACCGGCTATCTTATTTCTGTATCCTGCACCTGTAACATGAATGAACGCCCTGTTAAATCCCGACACATCGGTAAGTCCTATCGCAGCTATGAATAAAAGGGATTTAGTGGCCCCGTGGGAGAGTATCTGGAAAATACCGGCCTCCATTCCAAGGTCTGTGGCAAGACCAAAGCCCATATAGATATATCCTATCTGTGCTATTGAGGAATAAGCGATCATCCTTCTTATATCATTTTCCCTTATGGCTCTTATGGATCCGAATATCATGGCGGAGAGACCAAATACATAAAAGACGTTAAGTATATTGGTAGATACGAAAACTTCAAACCCGATGACCCTGTATATTATCTTCAGCAAAAGGAAGATATATCCCTTGGATACGAGCGAGGAAAGTATGGCAGCCGAGCTTACCGTAGAATATCCGTATGCATCCGGAAGCCAGGCATGAAAGGGGAAAAGTGAGCTTTTGACACATAAGCCCACACTTATTAACGTAGTCATCACAACCAGCGGCATCCTGAACTGCCCGGAAGCATGTATCGCCTCTATGGAGCTTTTGATATTACTCATAAGAAGGTGACCGGTCATATCATATATGAGACAGATCCCAAGCAGCATAAGACCCGAACCTATAAGGCTCATTATCATATATCTCACAGCTGCGATATAGGTTCTTCCTATCCTTCTTATCATGATGAGCCCGCAGGCAGATATTGTATTTATCTCAACAAATACATAGGCGGTAAATAAGTCATTCGTATATACGAGAGCCAGAAGTGAACTCAACATCATGTTGACAAGTATATAATAAAGATTATGTCTGTCCTCATCCACCTCTTCATCAAGCTTTTTATGACCGCCTACCACGGAGAGAAACATTACCGCAGAGAAGAAGAGGGCCATAAGAGCTTCAAGTATCCCTGCCCTTATCTCATTTCCGTAGGGTGCCGGGAAATGTCCCATCATATATACAAAGCTTTCCCCTGTTATGCAAAGATAGATAAGCAGGATAAGAGAAAGAAAAAATACCGTGATTATCATGAAAAGATTCAAAAGCTTTGCTGCCTTCTTTGGAAGGATAGAGGATATTATTCCCGAAAGCATCGATATCATTATGGAAAAAAAGGGAAAATTTCTGATAAAGTCCATTATCTTTTCTCCCTCCTCAGCCTTGTGGATATCTCGTCAAGATTCAATGTATGGTAACGCGAATAAAGCTTAACCGTCAGCGAGAGCATGAGCGCCGTGACGGATACCGATACCACTATACCCGTAAGTACAAGTCCTGCCGGAATGGGATTGACATAGTCTGATGCGGATGTATATCCCTGAGTATAGATAGGAGCCATCCTTCCCTCTATATATCCCTTCAGTGCCAGGAAGAGATATATGGCAGAATCCATTATATTAAAGCCTATTATCTTTTTTATAAGGTTTTTCTGAAGGAGAAGGTTCGTAAAGCCTATGGTAAAGAGCAGCATGGCCACGGCTTCCCCGTAATTATCCAAAAGATAAGGTCCCATTTAATAATCTCCTTTACGGAACATACAGTAAAAGGTATACATGGTACAGGCGACCACAAGTCCCACGCAGATATCCAGAGGAAGGATAAGACCGCTTGAAAGAATGGCACCCGGTATCCCCTTTGGTATATGACTCTCCAGATGATTGGCACCGGTGAAAAAAGAGTAGCTTTTTGCCAGACAGTAGAAGGTAAGTGCAACAAAGCATACAACCTTATACGTCTTCTCTATAAAAAATCTTTCCGTATCATTGAAACCAAATGCATTAAGGTAGAGGATAAGTCCGGCTCCTATGATCGCACCTCCCGAAAATCCTCCTCCGGGAGATATATGTCCGTTAAGTATCGTACATATCCCAAAGAGCACTATCACAGGCATCAGATACCTTGCACAGAACTGAAGTATCGGGTCCTTTTTGGGCTCAAGGGTCCTGTCATTTGTCTCTTTCTCATATTTTTCCGGATCATTTTTCTTTAGCTTACTGTCTACCTTTAAAAGGATAAGAACGGTTATGGTTGCTATAAATAAGACATTTGATTCTCCGAAGGTATCAAAAGCCCTGTAATCAAGGATCATTCCGGATACAAAGTTCACGGCACCCGTTTCCTCTATCCCCTTCTCGATATATCTTACGGGAACCTCATTATCGGAAGGATTGCCGGCATCACCTACAGGGGGGAGATAGGAAACATTTAAAAAAAGTATTGCAAACATTGTTATACAGAAAAGGATCGAAATAAACTTATATATCTTCCTGAAATTTAATATGAGCTTATTATTCTCAACATCATATATCTTCTCGAGCATCATCTGTTTTTCCCTTAAACGCTCGTTTATCGTCTCTTCCTCTTCCTCCTTTGGATCCTTCTTAGGTGTCATCTCAACGTTTCCGACAAGAGGATCCTTTTCACCCTTCATCCATTTAAAGAACTTGTAGGAAAAGGTCTTCTGATACAGGCTATCATCTTTTTTTCTGCTCACAGATATCCCTCCTCTTCTTTTCCTTCATCATTTACATCACTCTCCAAAAGTCCCTTCCCGTCCGGGTCATTTGCCGATCCTGCAGGATCCCTTTCGACATCTATGGCCTTTATACGCTTGAAGCACCCAAAGAAAAGAAGCGTCGTTACACCTGCACCCACCGCTGCCTCTGTTATGGCAAGATCGGGAGACTTAAGACACATCCAGATAACAGACATGATCAGGCTGAAGGACATATATACAAGGATAGAATTAAGGAGATTATTGGAGAAGCTGACAGCTATAGCGCAGACTATCAGAAACAGAAATAATATGATCATAAATACCTTCATGTCACATCCTCCTCTTCGATCTCCTTAAGTGTCATTTCCTCACAATAATATGAGAGGCTTTCATTGGTGGATGTTTCCATCCTTGAGATAAGATGAGAGGAAACAGGAGATGTAAACCACATAAAAGCTATGACAAATACCATTTTAAGGGTTGTAAAATTTAATCCCGATATGATCATCAGCCCCAAAAGAGAGGATAAAAGCCCAAGGGTATCTCCCATTGCCGCAGCATGCATCCTGTTAAGGACATATTTCATTTTAAAGATGCCTATTATCTCGGAAGCAAATATCACGACTCCTATGATCAGAAGCGACAGACCAATCAACAGTCTTATCCATTCAATCATCCCCATTTCTTACTTCCTCCTCATATACTATCTTCTCCTTCTCTTCCTCCTCCTGCTTCTTCTTATGCTCAGCATATACTCCCATATATACCTTGGAGATCAGTACTACAGCAAGGAAGCTTAGCATCGAATATACAAGTGCCACGTCCATAAGATAGCTCTCTTTAAGGAAAAGTGAAAGGATACAGATAATCACGATTATCATCGTCCCTATCATATTTACGGACATCAGTCTGTCAGCTATCTTAGGTCCTCTCACAGCCCTCAAAAGACAGAAGAACAAAAGGATGGCAAGGATTACCAGTATTATTATAAATGCTGCCTTTGTGACAGAATTATTTATCATCCTTTATCGCCTCCATTCTCCTAAGTATCCTTACAAAGGAGGATTCATCAAGTCCGTAGGCAAGATCCTTATCAAGACAGTGAACAACGAATTCATCACCCTCAAGGGACACGGTTATGGTGCCGGGGGTCAGGGTTATGGAATCTGCCAGTATAACCCTTAAGGTATTGCTTTTTATATCTGTCTTAAAATGTACAAGAACCGGCTCAAGCTCGTATCTGTTACTCATAAGCAGTCTGAACGTACTGATATTTGCCCTGATTATCTCAATAACAAGATTAAGGACATAATAAATTATAAGAAAGCCTTCTTTTAAAAGGAGAAGATCCTTTGAGAATCCAAAGCCAAGAAATTTACACATAAAAAGGTATATGCCGGCAGATATGACAAGTCCGAATATTAGTATTTCCAATGTAAATCTGCCGTTAAATACTATCCACAGCAGAACAAGAAAAATATACATCTGATTCCCCTTTTGTATAAAAACCCTCATCCGGCACCAAAGCGACGCTCTTTAGACAAAATTAGTATAGCTCAATTTATAAAAAAGTCAAAGAATAATAAATATGCAAAAAATCCGTTTTGTATTAGAATAGTAATATGTCCGCAGCATCCGGGGGAACCGGATGAACCTTAAAATATAAGGGGAAAAATAAGCATGAAAAACAAAAGAAAACGTATCTTTGAAATAATACAGATAGGACAGCGATCCGATACCGTAAGCTTTGCATTTGACATCTTTATCACCGCCGTTATCTTTATCAATCTTTTCTGTACCTTCTTCTCAACCTTTGAGCAGTCCTACCCGTACAGGTCAACCCTTAACAGGATAGAATTTATTACCATAGTGATCTTTGCAGCAGAATATATATTGAGGATCTGGACGGCAGGGGAGCTTTATCCTTATTACACCCGGCCAAAGGCTGTTTTCAGGTTTATATTCTCCTTTTACGGAATTATAGATCTTCTGACCTTTCTTCCTTATTTCCTTCCCTTTGTATTCCCCCAGGGCGCAGTTGCCTTCAGGATCTTCAGGGTATTCAGGATATTCAGGCTGTTTAAGATAAATTCAAGCTATGACGCCTTCAATGTCATATCCGATGTACTTAAGGAAAAAAAGGACCAGCTCATTTCCTCGATGTGCATGATACTCATACTGATGCTTGCCTCATCTCTGTGTATGTACTCTCTTGAACATGAGGCACAGCCCGAGAACTTTGAAAATGCTTTTTCAGGTATATGGTGGTCAGTATCGACACTTTTAACCGTGGGCTATGGCGACATTTATCCGATAACGATAGGAGGCAGGATAATGGCCATCATCATATCCTTCTTAGGTGTCGGAATGGTAGCTATCCCAACCGGTATCATAAGTGCCGGATTTGTCGGTCAATACACTAAGATAAAGGTTCTTGACAATATGGGCAGGGAAAATTCGCTCAGGTATCTGACCTCGGTAATAACAAACGATCATCCCTTTAACCATTCATATGTAAAGGATCTTATTCTGCCTCCGCAGCTTTTATTACTTGTCGTTATAAGAGACGAAGAAGAGCTTACCCCTGATAACGACCTCATGCTTGAGAGCGGTGATATCCTCCTTATCTCACAGAAATCCATAAAGAGAAACAGTAAGGACAGAGGAAGTCTCAAGAGCGAATCAAAGAGTTATATCGAGCTTAAGGAAATAGAGATCGGAAAGCAGCATCCCTGGATAGATGTACCCATTAAATCACTTGATATTTCCAGACAGGATTTCATAGCTCTTATAGAGAGGGACAGCAATATGATGATCCCCGATAAGAATACTACGATACAGAGCGGAGATCTTGTAGTGATGTATTCAAAGAGTCCCGTTAATGAAAAGATGGAAGCAAACATCATGCTCCCATCTTAATGAACCTGTATTTATTTAAGCTTTAAGCCTCTGTAGCGGCATATCATAGCATATAATTCCAAAGGTCTTACCATCGCCAGATTTCCCGGAATATCCCTGTCTTTAAAAAGGGATCTTATCCCTCCCTCCTTTATAAGGCCTGATAACCTTTCCATACACTCCGGTATGGTTTCTCTCCCGTTAAATATGTTTTCCTCAAGGTATCTTAACATTATCCCAAGCATATTTGTCTGTTCGGGATCTGTTACCTGCTCGACAAACCTTATCTCTATCGATTCATACCCAAGGGAAACCGAATTAACGCCCTGACCTTTTACCTTATTGTGTCTCCCTGTATTCTTCTCTCCCGATGGGAGAGGCACCCTGATATCCTTAACCTCCTTAAGAGCATCTGGAGGGTTGATACCTGCCATCCCCTCCTTTTTTGCTTCCTCCTTTGCCCTTTTTGTTATATCAAGGGGATTATATTCATCCATCTGGATTATGGTATCGGAGGATCCAAAGAAAGCTCCGCTGCTTCCTGCGACCAGTATAGTTGATACGCCAAGTGTCTCATAGAGCTGCCTCATCCTGTATAAAAAGGGGATGATCGGCTCCTTATCCCTTAGAACAACCTTCTGCATCAGCTCATCCCTTACACAGAAATTGGTCGCACTGGTATCCTCATCTATAAGAAGAGTTTTACTTCCTGAAATCAGGGCTTCCACCGTAGAGGCTGCCTGGGAGGTACTGCCGCTTGCATCCTCTGTGGAAAAGCAGGCTGTATCCTTTTTGCTCGGAAGGTTCCTTATAAACATACTGATATCTGTCTTCATTATACTGCGGCCATCCTCCGCTCTGAGCTTCATTGCGGAATCATCGGTTATGACCATCTCTCTGCCGTCTCCGGGTATATGATCATATACTCCTCTTTCAAGGGCCTTTAACAGGGTAGATTTACCATGGTATCCTCCCCCGACTATAAGGGTTATACCCTTTTTAATTCCCATTCCGGTAATTTTTCTCCCGTTTGGAAGGTCAAGCGTGACTTCATCTTCCAAAGGAGAGATAAACTTAACCGCTTCCTTCATGGGCCTGTCATCGACCCCGCTTCTTCTGGGAAGTATGGAACCGTTTGCCACAAAGGCAACAAGTCCCCTCTCAGGCAGCTGATCTCTCAATGCCTTTATATCATCGGAAAGCCCGATCCATTTTGTTAGTTCCTCTTTTGGGGTCCTTTGAAAGAAAAGGGTCTGAAATGAGGCCTTGGGCAGATATTCCATAAGCATCTTCCTTAATTCCATGGAAAGAGTCGTACGGCCTGCTGCCGGGAATCCGATCTGAAGCCTTACTGTCAGCATTCCCGTATCCTTGTCTATCTGAACGGCTGTCCTTTCCAAAACCTCCTGATGCGGATGACTTACCGACATCGTTCCGCTCTTACCGGAGCCTCCCGCCATTCTGTCATACTTTCTTAATTCATTACCGAATCTTCTCAAAAGATAATCCTGAAGCATTATACGTCTGTGGGGTCTGTCATAATACTCCTTTGGAAAACCGTGTTTTCCCGCACTTATATGAAGACTCACCGATGAGGGTGCCGCAAAGGGATCTCCCTGCACATGGTCTATGGAAAGTACATGATCATCAAATTTATATCTTCCTTTAAGTCTCTTATATGCCGGATAGCTTTTATGATCTGTTTCCCTTAAAAGCTGTTCAAGTTCCATTAATATCTCCTGTTATTTTAAGAGGGCCTTATTCTCCAAGCAGGGCCTGTATATAACCCTTTACCCTGTTTTTCTTTCCTCCGCTGAGTTTTCTGTATCTTTCGATAAACTTATAATCATCGGATCTTTTGTCTATCATCACATAATCAAGCTTATTTATATTCTTACCCTCTGCCCCGGATAAAAGCTCATAGGGAGATACATTCAGAACATCACAGATTATCATGATCTTATCGGATGCCGGATTTGTCTTTTTTCTTTTCCAGTCACTTATCGTACTCTGGGCTATACCCGTCCTGCTTGAAAAATCCTTCTGGGATATGTTTTTTTCCTCAAGAAGAAGAAATATCCTTTCGCTTATCAACATATTAAACCTCTTTCCGATCCCCTTTTATACTCTTTTGTATTCAGTCCTTACCATAGCCTTCCTTACCTGCACTTATAATGGCTTTTGCCACATCCTTAAAATGCCAGTCAAGGTTCTCCCTGTCAAATATACCAAACTGTTCGCCATCCCCTTCTCCTATGTTATTGTCCCAAATAAAACAGGGAATGCCATAGCTTGCCATGGTTTTTATATAATAGCTGTAAAATTCTATCCTGTCGCCGTCATTGCCTTCTTTATTTCTGGCACCGAATTCATCGACTACAACACCTATTCCTTTTTTTATAAAATCCTCATTTAACATTTTGGAAAGTTCGTCTATCTCATAGGTAGAGCTTCCTTCATCTTTTGAAAAATGGCTGTTTGTCTTTACATTATTTAACTTCTGAAGGGCGAAGGTATAGGGAATGTATGCATGTACCTCGAGCAGGAGCTTGTCACTTGCACTGTCCTTTGGCATCTTAAATCCGGCAGACTGGATGGCAATAGCTCCACCGTCATATCCCGGAACCAGGAGATATCTGTTTTTATTATTTCCGCCGCTTTTCCTTACCGTATCCACAAAGACCTGATTTGATTCATT
Organism: Lachnospiraceae bacterium; assembly: GCA_024687745.1. Classification (GTDB taxonomy): domain Bacteria; phylum Bacillota; class Clostridia; order Lachnospirales; family Lachnospiraceae; genus UBA2868. The sequence continues at coordinate 6,409 of JAILEM010000001.1, read as the reverse complement.
TATTATCTGCTCCGCTTCCTTACACTCATCAATAAGATAATTGATCTTCCATTCATATACGGTACCCACAAGTCTTGGCTCATTGAGAGCTTCAAAGATAAGATGTTCATCATAATCCTTAAAATACTCTGAAACCTCTCTCCAGATACCCTCCACATATTTAAGAGACTGCTCCCTGTGCTCCATATCGGGATAATAATATTCCTCTGAATTATCATGATGGATATTGATTATCACATACATATCATTATCTATGCAGTAATCGACAACCTCAGAAACCCTCTTCATCCACTCCTCATTTATCTCTATCTCAGAGTCTGAAGTTATATCAGGGTCCTTAAGATGTAAATGCCAGGTCACGGGGATCCTGACGGAAGTAAAGCCTGCCTCTTTGATATAATCTATCATCTCTTTGGTGGTATAGGGATTGTCCCAGCAGGTCTCCGTTGTGAGGTCATCCTCAAAAACCCTGTCATCATAATATGCTTCAAGAGTATTACCCAGATTCCATCCAAGTCCCAGTTTTTCTGCAAATTCAACTGAGGATACCTCTGTCTCTCTGACAACGGTATCCTCTGTATCGTTTTTAATCTCCTGACTGTCAGCAGACGCAGTATCTGAAAAACTGCATCCTGAAAACATTACAGCTATCATAAGTATAAAAATAACAACCGTCCTTTTATAATTTTTGCGGCTCATCATACTCCACTCCGAAGGTTTCTACGGTAACACTCTTCATAATCTGCGGTTCTGTCGGCCTGTCACTGTAATCAGTTTCTGTTTCCGCGATCTTATCAACATTTTCAATGCCCTCTATAACCTTTCCAAAGGCAGCATATTCTCCATCAAGATGGGGAGACTTTTTATGCATTATAAAGAACTGGCTTCCGGCAGAATCAGGCATCATGCTCCTTGCCATGGAAAGGACACCCTTATCATGCTTTAAGTCATTCTTAAATCCGTTATGTGTAAATTCACCCTTTATCGAATAGCCGGGACCTCCGGTACCTATCCCGTCAGGATCCCCACCCTGTATCATAAAGCCCTTTATCACTCTGTGAAAGATAAGTCCGTTATAAAAGCCTTTATTGATAAGGCTTATAAAATTGTTCACCGACTGTGGTGCGATATCGGGGTATAATTCCGCCTTTATCACATCTCCGTTGTTCATTGTTATCGTTACGATAGGGTTCTGTGCCATAATTCTTCCTCCTTATTATTTTTCATCTTCGTCAAATATACTGTAATCCCTGTTCAAAAGCGCCTCACAGGTCAAAAGCTTGGATTCTTCCTTCCCCAACCTTTCTACTATAAGATCCCTTAGTTTGTATTTATTCTTATGACTGTATCCTTTTATCTTATGGGAATGTATGATATCCATAAGCTCCATTCTCCACAAAAGATTCATCTGATTCTTAAGCTTTGTAAGAGGTCTCTCTGCGGGATTTCTCTCTGCGGCCCTGAACATCTCCATATGAAGGTTTCCCTCTTCATCCTCTAAGATATCAAAGATCCCCCAGTGCTTTGGGACAGCTTCCTCTATCCTGTCTATGTAATGCAGACCTGTGACAATATAGCAGTAATCACAGAATCTGTCATAATTTCTGACCTGTTTTTTAAGTCTTACAAGAGAGTCCCTGTCACTTTTTATCTCATAACCAAGGATCTGATCCTTTGTGACCATTATGGCATCTGCCCTGCTCTTACCGATGCAAAGCTCTTCAAATACCCTTACCGGTTTCCTTCTTTTCTCGTACTGTGCCTCTATGGTATCAAAAAGGATCTCTCTCATCTTAGGATCATTAAGCCCCTTATCCATAACTCACCTGCTTTTTAATTCAATTATCAAACTCTAGAGCACGATCTCTTTTATAGCCTGTAAAAACTCATCATATTCCTCAAAGGCTTTAAGTTCCGGATGATCCTTTTTAATCTGTTCGGTACTCCTGAAAAGGAAACCTGCCTTACTTTCAAGGATCATTCCCAGATCATTATAGCTGTCACCTGCCGCTATCGTTTCAAATCCTATGGACTGAAGTGCCTTTACGGTTGAAAGCTTGGAATTTTCTATACGCATCTTATAGTCTGTTATCATCCCTTCTTCGTTTACCTCAAGGCTGTTACAGAAAAGCGTAGGCATCCCGAGTTTTTTCATTAAGGGCATCGCAAACTGGGTAAAGGTGTCACTGATTATGATAACCTGACAGAAGGATCTCAATTCATCCAGAAATTCCTTAGCTCCCGGCAGCGGATCTATCCTTGCGATCGTATCCTGTATCTGCTTTAATCCAAGCCCGTGCTGCCTTAATATGTCGATCCTGTACTTCATAAGCTTTCCGTAATCAGGCTCATCCCTGGTTGTTCTTCTTAATTCGGGGATCCCTGTTTCCTCCGAAAATGCGATCCATATCTCGGGAACAAGCACTCCCTCAAGATCCAGACAGGTTATATACATCTTTTATCCTCCTTATGACCCTAGATCCACAGCGGTCTCTATCGTTTAATATCGCGTATACTCCGTATTTTTTATCTCTGACCCGGTATCAGTATCATATCACAAAAAAAGCACATATAACAGAATAAAAAGCCAAACATACTTATTATATGACCGGTTATATGTTAAAATCATAAATAAGGCTCCTGCAAATGATCATATCATTCCCATCTGGTCTGTATAAGGCAGATAAACAGATGAGGCAGGCGGTTTCCCTTGGTTATTATAACAATTACAGGAGGACTTATATCAATGACAGAAAATGAAAATATCAAGGTACAGATGATGCCCACAATAGGAGATATTGCTCCTTCCTTCAGAAGCATGACAACAATGGGAAAGCTAAATTTTCCCGATGATTATAAGGGTAAGTGGGTGGTATTCTTCTCCCATCCCGCCGATTTTACTCCCGTCTGTACAACGGAATTTATAGCATTTGCCAAAAGGTACGGTGAATTTAAGGAGATAAATACAGAGCTTTTAGGACTCTCGATAGATTCTCTCCACTCACATATTGCCTGGACGGAAAACATCGAAAAGATCGATCTCAACGGGGAAGGAAGGGTCAGCATACCCTTCCCCATAGTCGCAGATATCACCATGAAGGTTGCAGGTATGTACGGGATGCTCCAGACAGTGGCTAAAACACAGACTGTAAGAGCCGTATTTATAATCGATCCTGAATCCATCGTAAGAGCCATCCTTTATTACCCAATGTCAACGGGAAGAAATATAGACGAGATCAAAAGAGTAATACTCTCTCTTCAAAAGCATGATATCGAAAATATCTCAACCCCTGCAGACTGGAAACCCGGTGATGACGTGCTGATGGGTTCTCCCCTGACGCTTAAGGATGCAAGGGAGAGGATACAGAAGGATGATGAAAGGCTAAGGCCCTATGACTGGTATCTTACAGCCATAAAGGATGAGGGGCTTACCCTTAAGTACAAGAATACCAAGATATGGTTTGAGGATGCTGACAAAAACGAAAAAGCCTATGTGATCTTCCCCGAATATGAAAACGGACATGTTGAAGTGACTCATACTGTGGTCGATCCCTCGATTCAGCACAGAGGAATAGCTTCAAAGCTTATAAAAGCCATGGCCGACAAGCTTCTAAGCGAAGGGAAAAAAGCCGAGCTGACCTGTTCCTATGCCGTTAAATGGTTCAATGAACACAGGGAATACGAGGATGTATTGCTTAATCCCCTTGAAGAATACAAAAAGGCCGAGGAAGAGGGCCTAAGTGCCTGCAATATTCCAAAGCACTGACAAACAGGATATCTCTGTCAGAGTTAAATTAAAGGAATCCTAAAAAAAAAGTTGACAACAAAAAAGATATATGTTTATAATTTAACAACAATTTAATACGGTAAACCGTTGATGCGGAGATAAAGCAGGAGGGGCACTCACAGAGAGTCCGGGAAGGTGGAAGCCGGATAGAACGCTGATCTGCAAATGGACCGCGGAGGGCGTGGCGAAAAGATAAGATGTTTCTTAGTATACCACGACGTAAGGCATACGTCAGTTGCCGGGAATATGTTGGTATTCCGCAGAGTGTGCAGTCATACTGCAAAGCAAGGTGGCACCACGGATCTTATTATAATAGTATATCCGCCCTTGACAAAATATTTATTTTGTCAGGGGCTTTTTATTTTGCAATAACCTGCGAAAGCTTCATTAACCCTGGCACCCGCAATACAAAAAAGGAGGTATATAACAATGATGACACTGGATGAAGTAAAAAAGATCGCGTCAACAGGTGAATATGATCTGATCCCTCTTACAAGAGAGCTGCTCTCGGACATAAGAACACCTCTTGAAACGCTGTTAGCGCTTCAGTCTGTAAGCACCCACTGCTTTTTACTTGAAAGCGTTGAGGATCAGGTACGATGGGGTAGATATACCTTCTTAGGTTATGACCCCGACATGGAGCTTATCTGCAACGACCACAGGCTAATGATAAAGGCAGGAGGCAAAATAGATATAGAGGTTGAGCATCCCGCAAAGCATTTAAAAAAGCTCTTAAAGGAGAACCGCTCACCTGTGATAGAGGGACTTCCCCCCTTCACAGGCGGCTTTGTGGGTTACTTTTCATACGATTACATTAAATACAGTGAACCCACGTTAAAGCTTAAGGCGGAGAATACAAATGATTTCAGCGATATGGATCTCATGCTGTTTAAAAAGCTCATCGCCTATGACAATCTCTTACAGAAGATATTCCTCATAGTCAACATCGGTACCGATGATATAGAAACCGAGTATAACAGAGGATGTCTTGAGCTTGACATAATGGAAAATATAGTGCGCTTTGGAAAGCCTAAGGAAATAAAGCCCGGAAGACTTCTTTCCGAATTAAAGCCTGCTTTTTCAAAGGAGGAATACTGTAAAAAGGTTGAAAAGATCAAGGATCACATACATGAGGGCGATATATTCCAGCTTGTTTTGTCAAATCCGATGGAGGCAGATTATGAAGGCAGCCTGTTAAGCACCTACCGGATACTGCGTACAACCAACCCCTCACCTTATATGTTCTATTTTTCGGGAAATGTAGAGATAGCAGGTGCATCACCCGAAACCCTGGTACAGGTAAGGGATGATGAGATAAAGACCTTCCCTCTTGCAGGGACAAGGAAAAGGGGGAAGACCCCCGAGGAGGATATGGCTCTTGAAAAGGAGCTTCTGGCAGACGAAAAGGAAAGAGCCGAGCACAATATGTTAGTTGACCTTGGCAGGAACGACCTTGGCAGGATATGTGAATTTGATACGGTAAATGTTGAAAAATATATGTCAGTTGAAAAGTATTCACATGTTATGCACATAGGTTCGGCGGTAAAGGGTAAGCTTTCAAAGGATCATACGGCCATAGATGCCATAGATGCGCTGCTTCCTGCAGGAACACTTTCCGGAGCTCCGAAAATAAGAGCCTGTGAGCTCATCGATGAATTTGAGAACAATAAAAGAGGACTATACGGCGGAGCCATAGGATATGTGGCATTTACCGGAAACCTCGATACCTGTATCGCCATAAGACTTGCCTTTAAGAAAAACGATAAGATATTCATAAGAACGGGAGCCGGGATAGTTGCAGACAGCATACCCGAAAATGAATATGAGGAATGTATAAACAAAGCAAAAGCAGTATTGGAATCGGTTGAGAAAGCAGAGGAGGATAAGTGATGATATTACTGATAGATAATTATGACAGCTTTTCATATAATCTTTATCAATTACTCGGAGCCATGGAGCCCGACATAAGGGTCATCAGGAATGATGAACTGAGCCTTGATGAGATAAAGGCTCTTAACCCCTCCGCAATAGTACTCTCTCCCGGACCCGGAAGACCTAAGGACGCCGGCGTATGCGAAGAGGCAGTACGGGAATTCTATGATAAGATACCCATACTTGGTGTATGCCTCGGACATCAGGCGATCTGTGAGGCTCTCGGCGGAAAGATCGATTATGCAAAGCAGCTCATGCACGGAAAACAGTCTGACACCAGGATAGATAAGGACAGCCCTATATTCATGGGGCTTCCCGATATCATCAAGACTGCCAGATATCATTCTCTTGCATCACAGGAGGCTTCTCTTCCCGGGGAATTAAAGATCACTGCAATGAGTGAGGACGGAGAGATCATGGCTGTGGAACACAGAGAGCATCATGTATACGGACTGCAGTTCCATCCCGAATCGGTCATGACCCCTGACGGAAGGGAAATAATAAGAAACTTTATAGATATCGTGATCTATGGTCAGATCAGAAAAGACCTAAGACCCGATAAGAATTTAAAAAGGAGAGAAAAAATGGTCATAGAGGAGGCTATCGTAAAGCTTGTTAATAAGGAGGATCTGACACCGGAAATGGCAGAGGATTCCATGAATGAGATTATGAGCGGTGAGGTTCCCTCGG
>JAILEM010000250.1 GCA_024687745.1 Lachnospiraceae bacterium | reverse complement strand
TGGAAGGCTTTACACTTCTGATGAAGCAAAAGAGCAAGAAGACATGATCGACTCTCTCCTGGATTCAGTATTGAAGAAAGGAGAAGAGATGGCATCGAGAAAAGACAGTAAAGGCAGAGTACTGCAGAAAGGCGAAGCCCAACGTAAGGACGGAAGATACCATTTCGCATATACCAATATCGCAGGAAAGAGATGCTTTATCTATGCTGAGAACCTTGCAGAATTACGCAAGAAGGAACGGGCATTGCAAATAGCCAGCTGGCAGGGAGCTAATCAATATGGCACCACTGCATCCTTAAACTTCATGTTTGACAGGTCGTTGAATCTGAAGGTTGGAATAAAGGCTTCTACATATGCCAGTTACAGACAGTCGTATGACAATCATGTAAGGGAAGAGTTTGGAAGACAGCCGGTAAAGAATATCACATATTCAAATGTGCTTTCATTTTACAGTTATTTGTATAGAAGCAAGGGCTTATCCACGACAACAATTGAGCATATTCACTTGCAGATTTATTCGGCACTTAAACTTGCTCTTCAGGATGGGATGATATTAAAAAACCCTGCAGACGGAGCGTTTGGGGATTTCAAGAGTGCCGCTGGAGATGATAATCGAAAGATCCGTGCACTTACCATAGATGAGCAGAAGATATTCCTGGAGTTTATTGACGGACATCCCATATGGGGAAGGTATCACAGTATATTTCAGGTTATGCTCGGAACAGGTTTACGCGTTGGAGAGCTTTGCGGACTAAGATGGCAGGATGTAGACATAGAGAATAGACTCATAGATGTAAATCATGGGATTGTTCTTGTCAAAGCCGTCAAGGGAGAGTCCAAGGAGCATCTAGAAGTATCACTGCCAAAATCAAAAGCCGGGATCAGACAGGTCCCTCTTATGAAACCGGTGATTGAAGCCTTTATGGAAGAGTACAGATGGGCTCAGACGAAGCACTTTGTAAGCGATACCATAGACGGCTACACAGATTTTATTTTCACTAAGCAGAACGGTAATGTTTATACTTCCGTTAGGCTGGACAAGGCTTTAAGTGATATTGTTAAGGCCTACAATAAGCAGGAAGAGGCGATAGCAGAGGAAGAAGACAGAGAACCGGTATTGTTGCCTCATATTTCCAATCATATGCTACGACACACTTTTTGTACCAGGTTGTGTGAGAGGGACGTAAATGTTAAAGTAATTCAAACCGTAATGGGTCATGCCAGTATCAATATCACCATGGACATTTACGCTGAGGTATCCAAGGCAAAACAGTTCGAGGAGATTGATAGACTGGCAGATGAATTGGATGTTTTCTGAAGTGCCTATCTACATAATGGTAGATGACATCAGATTGACATCAAACAGACTTAACGATTTCGATGATTTGCATTAATTGCAATAGTCGAAAAAAGGGAACTTTACAACATTTTAAAACAAATCAAATCCTTCAAAAAGTTTGAATTGAAGCAAAATGATTTGTATATCTGGCTGACAGGGTAGGATTTTTTCTATCATAATGAAAAGGCTGACAGGGTAGGATTTTTTTCTATCTTAATGAAAAGAAATATGAATCGATATATGAAGTATGAAAATATACTTTTTATATAATTTTGGAATGTTAAGGAGAAAAAACATGAAGAAGAGATCAGGAGCTTTTTATGCAATTATCGGACTTTCGGTCGCATGCCTGGTATTTACCGGATGCTCACACAGTTCCACGTCAACGACAACATTTTCAACAAGTGTGACGGATGAAAACGGTGAGACTACGACAAAGACTACCACAACCACGGTCGAGGACGGAAATAAAACAACGGAGGAGTCCACTGTTGTTACAGATGCCGACGGTGTTACCCTTTCAGAGGATGGATTTGTAGCAAATAATGATAACGTGGATATCCGTAAGATCTGGTATGATACATTCAATTACGGTGCAGAGGGCGTAAGCGAAAACGGAGATACCATCCTTATGGCTTATGATGATACAGATCTTGGTTATGCTGCCATGATGGTCATCGATCAGGATGATTACCTTACCTTATACGGATACGGAGAGGTCGAGGATGAGGGAGACCAGTACGTTATCTATGATGTGGACGGAGATATGACTGTGCCGTTTGTTATATCCGAATCCAACGATGATTATATGGTGTTTGAGTTCCAGGACGGGGATAAGGCCCAGATGTACTATCTCGATCAGGAGACTATCATAGAGAAAATGGTTTCGATAGTTGAATCCATGGGAGAAGAAGAATAGATCACGGAAGGGTTTGGCGGATATGCTCCCTGGCTGAAAAGTAAATATTAAGAAGGATAAGACACTCTTAAGGATCCGAAAGGAGCTTTGAGAGTGTCTTTTTTTGCCTTATGAACGAATGGACAAATTTGTCCGAAAGGACAGCCTCATCCGGATTATCATACATATATCAAAACTAACAGAGGAGGAACTGATATGGTAATCAATCCGATAATCTACGATGAGTCTAAGGGAAATGACATCTTTTCGAAAAATCTCGAGAACAGGGTGATACATCTTGTGGGAGAGATCGATGATGAAATGTCCGCGTCCATAATAGGACAGCTTCTGTATCTTTCGGAACAGGGTAATGAGGATATACAGCTGTATATAAACAGTCCGGGCGGATCTGTCACGGCAGGAATGGCAATATATGACACAATGCAGTACATAAAGCCGGATGTTGCAACTGTCTGTGTCGGACACGCCGCAAGTATGGGAGCTGTGATCCTTTCGGGAGGGAAGAAGGGCAAGAGAGTGATGCTTCCTCACGCTGAGGTAATGATCCATCAGCCCTCAGGAGGAATGAAGGGTCAGGCGACAGAGCTTGAGATAGCTGCAGAGCATATCTGTAAGACAAGATGCATGATCAATGAGCTCCTGGCAGAGAACTGTTCAAGAAAGGTTGAGGAAGTAAAGCTTGACACTGAGCGCGATCACTGGATGAGTGCAGAGGAGACGCTTGGCTACGGTATCGTAGACGCGATACTTAAACCGGGACAGACGGTCAGGAAGTAAGAAAGTAAGGTATCTGCAATGATAAGGGACGGGATGTGAGGTGATAAAATGTATCGGAACAGCATAAATGAAATAAAAGAATATATTAATGAGACGAGAGGTTATCTGGCTTTTTTCAATGTAAGCTTTGTTCTTGATGATAAGGACTGTATCGATAAGATAAAGAGGATGTTGTTTATAGCGGGCACTCCCGATCCGAAAGAATTACTGATAACTGCGGATTGTCTTTTTTGGTCGATATTTCTTGGGGAATATGAGAGTGCAAAAAGGATCATCAAAGAAATAAGTGATGATTGTATCCTCTCAAGATCTGCAAGCATAAGCGGTTTTGAGATAAACAGTATGCAGATCTTTTTGACAGAACTTCTGTACTCGGACGTTTATGATATTCCCGGGGATCTCAGATGTGAATTTTTTGAAAAGGTAAATGAGCTGATCCCAAACGGGGCGGTATCAGCCGAAGGATATATAAATATCGGGGATATAAGAAGAATATATGATCCGGTGATACAGGATATGATCATAAGGGATTATTCAGCTCATCCCGGGTATTTTGACTATGGAGATTATCCGAGGACGATAGAGGAGATCGGTAAGGCCTGCTTTCTTATGAAATTATATAAAGATGAGCCGGAAAAGATCAGAATGCTGATGACTGAAAGGACTGAAATAACCATGGAGGGGTATTTCAGCGTGACTGTCAGATACATGAGGAGCGAATTTGAGATGCTCAAAAGCTCTTTTGAATACAGCTGGATGGAGGAGTACAGGGCGATCTTATCTGCCTGGCTTACAGAGTTATACAGCGTTGTCGAAAGGGAGGCTGAGGATGATTATTTTTACTGGGTATTTGAGGATGAGATGGAAAAGGTAAATGAACTTAAGCTTGAGATCGGGCAATTTATAAAAAATATTGCTACAGATGAAAAGGATTATCTTAAAAGCATAGAGTTATCAAAGAAAACAGGGATGAGGGCCTTTGTAAACAGCTATATCCTTGCAAAGAGCGTAATAGGAAAGAAGCCGGAGCTTATCATTGATCCTGAGAGAGGAGCGGATGTTGAAGATTTCTTTGGCATTACTTCAGAGTATACGGAAGATGAGAGGAGAGGGAAAGAATATTATGAGGAAAGAAGGGTCCTGCTTACAAAGCTTTCCGAAAGCATAGGCAGTATCAGATACGAATATTCAAAAAGCAATGTTTTCAGGCTTGTTGATATTATTCTGATATTTCTGTATGGGAACGCAGATATACTTAAGGATCCATTTCCTCTCTTTGTTGAGAAGGGTCTGATACCGGAGGAATATCTGGAGGAGGTTATCAGAAGGGTAAAAAGACATAAACAATGTGCTTATATGGTTCCGATCCTGACAGATCGGATATAAAAAGCCTAAAGCCCGATCATTTTCCGCAGATAAAAAGATGACTAAATTTGCTTAAGGAGGAAGAAGGATGATAAACAGCAGATTGTATCCTGTATTAAAACAGGTTGAAAAGGGAAAGCAGAACGTTTACAGACGGGTAAGCGACTATAACAGGGAATATGATGAGAATATCCCTTATATAGCCGACGCCAAGGCCTTTATGGATAGGAATGGGCAGGATGATCCTGACAGGTTTATTATAGTAAGTTCCAGTGAACCTGTTGCGGTCAAGGCGGCAAAATATATTGTCAACAGGTGCTTTGAGGGACCGGAGTCTTATGGTGACGAATATGAATGGGAGTTTGAGCTTGAATTTGATGAAGATGATGATATCTTAGAGGATTTTCACACTATCAGTATCCTTGATCTCAGTAAGGTAAAAAACCCGGATATCGTGCCCTACAACGCCTATATCAGCGGCATAACGGAGGAAGCAGACGGTGATGTGGCAATGTATGAGGGCCTTAACAGCGGAAATGACTTAAGGGATAAGATCGATGCGATACTGGTGGATGAGAGGGTAAAGAAATTCATCCTGATACAGCCTGAGATGATGAAGGCTCCCGAGATTATCGACCTGCAGATGAGGAAGGGTTTTGTACCGGTGATCATCAACGATGTTCCCGATGATTATTATGAGGAAGTATTTGAAAGGATTCTAAATACCGCGGGAGTCTGTCTTGAAAAAGGTCTTAAAACCTCTGCGATAGTTTCCGGGATAAGAAGGCTTGCGGGGAAGGATTTTTCGGAGGAGGATATGGACTGGATGATCGAAAAAGCCATGAAAAGAGCGTCTGAGAGAAACAGTAAGGAGCTGAGCCGTGCTGATCTTGCCATAGATAAGGTTATTGAGATCAGTGCAGAGGAGAGACTTAAGAGGATGCCGGGACTTAAAAATGTCAAGGATATGATCACAGAGTTTACGGCATTTGTCATAGAAGCGGGAAGAAATAAGTCTATCAGGGGTATGCATTCGAGCATGATCTTTTACGGTAACCCGGGAACAGGAAAAACAACCTGTGCGAGGCTCTTAGCCGATATCATGGCGGAAAAGGGAGTCAGCAATACATCATTTACAATGGCTTCACGCTCCGACATCATCGGTAAATATGTCGGTCATACGGCATCTAAGATATCAGAGCTTTTTGACAAAGCAAGGGGCGGAATTCTTTTTGTGGATGAGGCCGGATTTTTCTTAAACGAGGCAAGCGGGGGATATGTAAGGGAGGCCATAAAGGAATTTGTCCGTTTCATGGAGATATATCCTGATGTCACGGTTATCTTTGCGATGTATGAAAAAGAGGCTAATGCATTTATGAACCTTGATGAGGGACTTTCATCCCGTATATCGAGAACGGTGGCCTTTGATGATTTTTCAGACAGGGAGCTTGGGGAAATATTTGTACATATGATGAAGGAAAAGGGCTATTCGGTTTCAAGATCCTCGATCGATAAGGCACTTGAATATCTGGAGGATATAAAGAATAACAAAAACTTCGGAAATGCAAGAGATGTACGAAAGCTTGCAGAGTCAGTCATAATCTCCCATGCTGTAAGGCTTCATTCGGACATAAAGAGTCCCGGTAAGAATACGGGAGATATAATAGGTATTGCCGATGTGAGGGCCGGAATAGAGAGGCTTAGAAGGATGCCAAAGAACAGGAGGAGGTTTGGCTTTGAATACGCGCAGGGAGCAGTGCTGCCCCTGTATTAAGCGTCGCGACCCGCTCTTAAGTCTTGCACTCCGGATTCAGGTCTGATCTGCAGCATATTTCCCGGTGATCTGTTTCAAGGACAGATACAGGTTGTAGGATTAAGGTCAAAAATGTCGCCTGAGAGGAGACCGGTATACAGGTTTCAGATCTTATAATGACCTCAGTAACAGAGAAAACACAAAATAAAAGCAATTGACGGAGGTATTCATTATGAGAGAAAATCTTACTGAACTTGTATTTGTCCTTGACAGAAGCGGATCTATGAGCGGACTCGAGTCTGATACCATCGGGGGATTCAACTCGATGATCAGAAAGCAGCAGAAGGAAGAGGGGGAAGCCTATGTATCGACGATATTATTTGACGATACGAGTGAGGTGATCCATGACAGAAAACCGATAGCGGATGTTGAGAAGCTCACGGATGAAGAGTATTATGTAGGAGGGTGTACTGCACTTCTTGATGCGGTGGGATCTGCCATAGATCACATAGGCAATATACAGAAGTATGCAAGAGAAGAGGACAGACCTTCAAAGACACTCTTTGTCATCACTACCGACGGACTTGAGAATGCCAGTAAAAGATACGGCATTAAGGAGGTAAAGAGGATGATCGAGAGACAGAAGGAAAAGTATAACTGGGAATTCCTCTTCCTCGGTGCTAACATAGATGCCGTCGAGGTTGCCGGAAGCATGGGAATATCCGCCGACAGAGCCGCTAATTATCACTGTGACGGGGCGGGAACGATGCTTAATTACGAGGTTCTTGAGGAGGCGGTATCCAGGGTAAGGAAGGCAAGTCCGAAGATGATGCATGCCTCGCTTATGGGAGGAGCCTGGAAGTCAAAGATAGATAAGGATTTTGAAAGCAGGGGACACTGAGTGCCCCTGCAGTTGTGCGCACGGATCCGGATAGGAAATATGTCTGCAAAACAGACCCGAATCCGGCGCATGATTGCGAGCGAGTCCTGACTGCAGTTTGCGGATCGGAGAGTTATGAAGATAGCTGTGATATCAGATACCCATTCACTTTTAAGGGATGAGGTCAGGGAAGTATTAAAGGATTGTGACTGTATCCTTCATGGTGGGGATATTGCGTCAAGAGAAACCTATGAGAGCATAAGGGCCATACAGAAGGCTTATTTTGTAAGAGGAAATGCAGATGAGGCCTGGGCGATGGATATACCAAAGGAGATAGAATTTGAACTGGAGGGCTACAGGTTTTATATGATCCATAATATAAAACAGGCAAGGAAGGACCTTTCGGGGATAGACTTTGTCGTTTACGGACATTCCCATAAATATGAGGAGAGAAAGGACGGCCATATCACATACTTAAATCCCGGAAGCTGCGGCCCGAGACGTTTTACCCAGCCTGTAACGGTGATGGTGCTGAATATAGCTAAGGACAGAAGCTTAAGTATTGAGAGGATAGATCTTTCACCGGTCTTAAAGAGGGGAAACAAGTATCCTCCTCAGAAGGAGATGGATAAGCTTATAGAAAATATCGTACGGGATATGGATATGGGAAAGACTGTCGATCAGATATCTATAAGGAACAGGGTCGAAAAGGATCTTGTGGAGGAGATACTTCAGATATATACTACCCATCCGGGGATAGATACTTACGGGATACTTAACAGGATCAGGGAATAAGAGTACGGAATAAGAGCACGGAATAATAGCAGGGAATAAGAGCACGGTTTGCGGAGGATTTAAGATGCCTTTTCAGATAGTCAGAAATGATATTACAAAAATGCAGGTTGACGCAATAGTCAACACGGCATGCAGTGAGACAGGATACGGTGATGGGACAGACAGGGCGGTATATGAGGCTGCAGGATGTGAAGAGCTCCTTAAAAAACGTCTTGAGGCCGGAAGGATACTTCCCGGGACATCGGTTGTCACCGAGGGTCTTGATCTGCCTGCCTCATATATCATACATACGGTGGGTACTCCATGGCAGGGAGGAGGATACGGAGAAGAAGAGGTCATCAGAAGGTGTTACCGAAGTGTCTTTGAGCTTGTAAAAGAAAAGGGGTTTGAAAGTCTTGCGATCCCTCTGCTTGCATCGGGAAATTATGGTTTTCCGAAGGTTGTTGCTTTAAGGATCGCGATTTCCGAGATAGAAACCTTTATGTCTGAAAATGAACTGGATCTATATCTTGTTGTATTTGACGAGAGCTCTTATGGGATATCCTCGGAGCTATACGGCGATATAGACTCCTATATCGATGATAATTATGTGGAAAAAAAGGCAGCGCAGGAATATGAATATGTCAGAGCTTCCGTACAGGGCGGGAAAAAACGCGCAGCTTCCTTACTTTCCGGTGGATTCTTAAGAAAAAGCATGAGAAAAAGCTCCGGTGCTTTTTTCGGTGCCGGGGCTGGGAAAAGTGCCGGGCCTTGGGATGGCGCAATTTATGATAAGGGCGCCGGGAAAGAGGATCGTGCATATTATGATCAGAACGCCGGGGAAGAGGATGGTGTATGTGCTGAGAACAGTCCCGGAGAAGAGGATGGTGTATGTGCTGAGAACAGTCCCGGAGAAGAGAGTAGTGTATGTTATGATCGGAACACCGGGGAAGAGTCCGGTAATGAGGCTTATTATTGTTCTGATGTTCAGATGATGGGTGCAGGGAGTATCGAACCTGCATCAGATAAAAGAAGTCTTGAGGATGTTATAAAGAATCTTGACAAGACTTTTATGGAGCTTGTCTTTTACTTTGCGGATATAAAAGGGATGACGGATGTTGAGGTTCAGAAGAAGGCAAATCTTGACAGAAAAGCTTTTTCAAAGCTAAAATGCGGGACCACAAGGAATCCGAGCAAGTCAACGGCTCTTGCGCTGTGTATCGCTTTGGAGCTGAATCTTGATGACGCAAAGGACCTTCTCTCAAGAGCGGGATTTGCACTCTCCCCCTGCAGTAAACAGGATCTTATCGTTAAGTATTTCATAGAAAGAGAGGCCTATGATATATATGAGATAAATCTTGCGCTCTTTGAACATGGTGAAGCGCTGTTAGGATGTGCGGCAGGATAGGGGAAGTGGGACAGAAGTACTCATTATGAGTATAATAGAAGAAGCACTGATAGGATGTGAGGCAGGATATGGTTAAGACACAGTATGACAGATATGACAGCGCAGGGTTAGGATCGGCTGGATAGATATGACAGGACAGGGTTAGGATCGGCAGGATAGATATGACAGGGCAGGGTTAAGGCAGGGCATGATAAACACGACAGCAGAGAGGATCAGGGAATGATAAATACGGACAGGGCAGACAGGATCAGGGCATGATAAATACGGACAGGGTAAGGGAAAAATATATACTCGTAGGAGTATATGAAAAGGATGAGGAGGCAGCAAGGGCGTCTCTGTCAGAGCTTTCAAAGCTTCTTGAAACAGCGGGAGATAAGGCAGTCTGCAGGGTACTGCAGCGCCTGGATAATCCCAATAATTCAACATATATCGGGAAGGGCAAGGTAGAAGAAACAGAGACTCTTATAAAAGAGTTTGAAGCTGACGGTATAATCTGTGATGACGAACTGACTCCAGTTCAGATAAGAAATCTGTCGGATGCGCTGAATGTAAAGGTTATAGACCGGACCATACTTATCCTGGATATTTTTGCAGCTCATGCCTCTACTGCGGAGGGCAAGCTCCAGGTGGAAACAGCCCAGCTTAAATACAGGGCTTCACATCTGACAGGGATCGGAAAGGCTCTTTCAAGGCTTGGAGGAGGGATAGGTACAAGAGGTCCCGGAGAGACCAGGCTTGAAAGCGACAGAAGAGCCATACGAAGGAGGCTTGGTGTACTTAATGATGAGATAAAGAAGCTTTCCAAAGCCAGAAATACGGGAAGAAAGAAAAGGATCGAAAGCAGCGTGCCCGTTATTGCGATAGTCGGTTATACAAACGCAGGGAAGTCAACTCTTTTAAACAGGCTGACAGGGGCCGGGATCCTTGAGGAGGATATGCTCTTTGCAACTCTTGATCCGACTACAAGGACCTGCTCTCTTCCCTATGGGGAAAAGGTGCTTCTTACTGATACTGTGGGTTTTATAAACAAGCTTCCCCACAACCTTATAGATGCCTTTAAGAGTACCCTTGAAGAGGCAAGATACGCAGATGTTCTTATTCATGTTGTGGATGCATCGGATGAGAACAGGGATCTGCACATGGATGTGGTCTATGAGACACTTAAGGAGCTTGAGGTCACAGGAAAGCCGGTGCTTACTGTTTTTAACAAGACTGATCTGCTTAATAAGGATGAAATCCTTAAGGATGTAAGGGCAGATGCCAGTGTGAGGACTTCATTAAGGAAATCCGAGGGTATCGGGGAAATGTGTGAGAAGCTAAGTGATCTTCTCTTAAGGGACAGGCGCCATATAGATCTGATACTGCCTTATGAGAAGGCAGATAAGCTTGCCATTATAAGAACGGGAGGAAGGCTTATAAAGGAGGAATATCTTGAGCAGGGTATAAGGGTTGAAGCCTATGTACCGGATGATATTGCGGATATTTTATAAATAGTATTTATTTTATAAATAGTATTTGACAAGGGATGGGAAATGTTTTATCATAGCTATGAACAAATAAGAAAATGTTCATAGCTATATTTTTGGGGGGAGGATTTTGGATGATCGAGATAACAGGGAATTCCAAAATCCATGGTTTAAAAAAAGTGTTTTTATCTCAGATGGAAGAATTCGGTGGTTTGAGATATACAGGAATTCCAAAATACATGGTTTAAAAGAAGTGTTTTTATCTCAGATGGAAAAATTCGGTGGTTTGAGATATACAGGAATTCCAAAATCCATGGTTTAAAAAAAGTGTTTTTATCTCAGATGGAAGAATTTGGTGGTTTGAGATATACAGGAATTCCAAAACCCATGGTTTAAAAAAAGTGTTTTTATCTCAGATGGAAGAATTTGGGTGTCTTAGGTAGAAAACAAATTTTCAAAGCGTTGTTTTTTAAAAAAGTGTATATCTCAGGGGAAGGATTTCCGGTGTCTTAGGTAGATAACAAATTTATAAAGTGTTGATTTTCAAGAATATGTATATCATACAGGGGGAATTCAAATGGGCAGGGCATATACGGACGAAGAGAGGGAAGAGATACGGATAAAGCTTTTGGAAAATGCGTTGGAGCTTTATCACGATAAGGATGTAAAAGCGCTCAATATAAGAGATCTGACAAAAAAAGCCGGGATATCTCTCGGGTGCTTTTACAGCTTTTATAAGGATAAGGACGACCTCATACTCGATGTTATCAAATACAGGGGCAGACAGAAGATCTTAAACAGTACTTCGGATTACAAAAATTCACTTAAGGACCCTGTGGGTTATGTGTCAGGAATGATCTTTAACTATATCACTGATCTTAAGACCAAGGCTGAGAACAAAAAGATGTACGAGGACGTTATCCTGATTTCTGCGAGGAAATCTCCGGAATATGAAGATGCATTTTATAAGCTTTTGGAAAAGGTGCTTAAGGATCTTATCGATTTCTGGGAAGAGAACGGGTACAGGGTCAGCGCCGACAGTGACGGGATATCCTACGTGATCACCGGAGCCTCATGTATGCTTGCGGGCGGGGTAAGGATCCGTCAGCCGTATTTTGACGATATGCTGAAGGAATTTCTGGATACAAACCTGAACAGATATCTGAAGGTGGAAAAGCAGATTGGGGGATAAACAGACCGAGGGATAAACAGATTGGGGGATAAACAGACCGAGGGATAAACAGACCGAGGGAAAAGCAGATTGGGGGATAAACAGACCGAGGGATAAGCAGGTCTTGGATAAACAGACCGAGGGATAAACAGGTAGTGGATAAACAGATCAATATATAAACAGAAAGGGACAGGGATATCTAAAAGGTTCCGGTCACAGGGACATAACGGGGCAATGGAAAAGAAGGACGGATTTATCAGATATTTTGATGAGATCAGAAAAGAAGATATCGGTACAGTCGGAGGAAAGGGCGCAAACCTGGGAGAAATGACGGCTGCAGGATTCCTGATACCCGGGGGCTTTGTTGTAACCTCCGATGCATACAAAAAATTCATAGAGGATAACGGACTTAAGGAATATATAAAGGAATCTCCTGAAGCTTCAGGAAATGACGAACAAAGGCTATGGGCGGTAGCAGGGGCCCTCAGGAAAAGGATTATAAATGCAAAGCTTCCCGATGAAGTAAGGGATGCCATCAGGGATGGATATAAAGGTTTAGGGGAGCCCGAAAGGGTTGCGATAAGATCCTCGGCTACGGCAGAGGATCTTGAGGATGCAAGCTTTGCGGGGCAGCAGGAAACCTTTCTTAATGTAAGGGGGATCGAAGAGATATATCTTAAGATAAAGGATTGCTACGCATCTCTCTGGGGAAACAGGGCAGTAAGCTACAGGGCTGATAAGGGGTATGACCGGACAGAGGTTTCGCTTGCCGTTGCAGTACAGCTTATGGTAAACAGCGAAAAGGCAGGAGTGCTGTTCACTGTCGATCCTGTAAGTAAGGACAGAAGAAGAATGCAGATAAATTCCTCCTACGGGCTTGGGGAATCTGTGGTATCGGGAAGGGTGAGTGCCGATTCTTTTATCTGTGACAGAGAAGGAAATATAATCAATTCGGTCTGCGGCTCCAAGGAAACAATGATCATTTATTCGGATGATGAAAAGATGAGCCGGAAGGAGGAAGTTAAGAGCATTGAAGGAGCTGCAGGGAAGAAAGATGTTAAGAATATAGAAGAAGCCGCGGCATCAGGAGATAGGGGTACAAAGGAGATAAAGGTAAGTAAGGAATTAAAGGAGAAGCTTTCTCTTAATGAGGATGAGGTGAAAAAGCTCTGCCTTGAGGGGATAAAAATTGAGAAGCACTATGGAATCCCAATGGATATTGAATGGGCCATTAAGGATGATACAGTATATATCCTTCAGGCAAGAGCCGTGACAACCTTAGCGGATGGGATAAGTGAAGAGGAGGTGCAGAAATATCTCAGTAAGAATCATATCTCAGGGGTGTTGAGGACCAATATGTCCTTTCTCATAGAAAAGCTTCCTGACGCCATGCTGCCTCTCGATCATGGTCTGCTTGGCGCAATAAATAACCAGAAGGCCAATATATTCAGGGAAGCGGGCCTTGAGATATCGATGGAGCCTGTCATAGACGATATGGGTATAATGGTCCTTCCTCCCAATAAAAAAAGGATACATAAGGAAATCTTCAAAATATTCGGTATGCTCAGGGAGCTTAAGGACAGTAACGGATGTCTTAAAAAGCTTGAAACACTTATGAGCGGATACAGGGACAAGCTTAAATTAATTAAGGACATGGATATAGAAAAAATGTCCCTTAAGGAGCTCTCAGACGGGCTCGACCGGATCTATACGTATGTATGCGATCTTGCCTATGCGAGGTTTAAGTATTCACTTTTTCCTATGGCCCTTATGAGCTCTTCGATGACTAAGCTTTTAAAGAAGGCAGATAAGGATCTTACAAGCTTTGATCTCTATACGGAGCTTGATTATAAGACATCGCTCATCGATAAAGCATTGCTTGGGATCGCAGATGAGATAAGAAAAAACAAAAGGGCTGCAGAGGACATAGAGGGCGGCATATCATATGAGGACTTCAGAGATAAGTATCCCGAATACAGGACATATTTTGACAGATTCCTCGAAGAAAACGGATTCAGGGTGGACTATAACTGTTATTGCATACACGCAAGGTCCTTAAAGGAATGCCCGGACAGACTTATGAATATAATGAGGCCTCTTATGAAAAGCGAAGAGGTAAGGACAAAAATCAGCTATGACGAATTAAAGGATAAGATAAGGGGAGTAGTCAAGGATGACAGCAAATATCAGAAGGTTTTAAAGGATGTGGAAACCTACAGGTATTATCATGTCATAAGAGAAGAAAGCCAGTATATGTGGGAAACCGCCTATTACTATGCAAGACAGATGGTAAGACGGATAAGCCTTGAGCTGTTTGGGGATGAGAATATTGAGGGGAGGATAGCATATTTTTTCAGGGAAGAGCTGTCGGAGGTATTAAAAAAAGGCAGTATCCCAAAGGAGCTTAATGAAAAGCTTGATCTAAGGATGTCAAAAAGATCCCTTGCCGAAAGAGTATGGGAGGAATCCAAGGCTTCGATCTTTGTAAGGAAGGAAGATTCACTTACGGGTGTTTGCGGCAGCAGCGGGGAAGCAGTCGGAAGAGCCTGTATAATAAACGGGCCGGAGGAATTCGGAAAGCTTAAAAAGGGAGATATCTTAGTATGCCGCTTCACTGATCCTGAGTGGACACCGTTATTCAAATTAGCGGCGGGAGTTGTGGCTGATTCCGGAGCCGAGCTGTCTCATGCGGCCATAGTAGCAAGGGAATACGGAATCCCGGCTGTCCTTGGGGTAGGATTTGCAACGAAGGATTTTAAGGACGGGGATATGATAAAGGTTGACGGAACAAAGGGAGAGGTGTATAAGGCGGGTTGATCAAGAGAGGGTTGTGTATGGATAAAGGATGGGATGATAAGGAGTAATGAGACAGATGAGGCGGGTTAGATATGAGCGAAGAAAAAAATAAAAGAAGAGAAGAGATACTGACAAAGCCTCTTCTTCCTCTGCTTATAAAAATCGCAGTTCCTACGATCATAGGGATGCTTATAACTATGATCTATAATCTCACAGATACCTTTTTTATAGGTCTGTTATCCAAGGCACATCTGACCGCGGCGATAGGAGTTGTCTATTCCTTTGTTTCGATGATACAGGCACTTGGATTCTGGTTTGGTTACGGAAGCGGAAACAGGATGAGCAGGTGTCTTGGAAGGAGGGATGAAAAGGAAGCAGAGCTCATCTCCGCGGACGGACTCTTGCTTTCCGTAGTATCGGGAATTGTACTGCTTATAGTACTGTATCCCTTTTCGGACAGCATAGCAGGATTTCTTGGGGCAAATGCCTCTGAAAGGCTTCACGAAAGCGCGGTGGTTTACTTAAGGATAATGCTGGTGGCGATGCCTTTTTCCATCTATGCCCTGACCCTTTATAACCAGCTGAGATTATGCGGAAATGTTAAGGACGGAATGCTTGGACTTATGTCAGGGATCATCCTTAATATAATACTTGACCCTATATTCATACTGGGATTAGATATGGAGATAAAGGGAGCAGGGTATGCGACACTTATAGGGCAGGTAACGGGCTCTATGGTCCTTACTTTTTTATCCTTCAGACATGGTAATATAAAGGCTTCACTATTCCCCGTAAGCTTTAAGGAGGGAAGGCTGTTTCATATACTTGCCGGAGGCGCTCCTAATTTTTCAAGACAGAGCATCACGTCGATAGCCGGAGTCCTTTTGAACATGGCAGCCTCAAAGTACGGGGAAAATACGATAGCAGCAATGACCGTGGCTACAAGGGTGATAATGATAGCCTATTCTGTGATGATTGGTATAGGACAGGGATTTCAGCCGATCTGCGCAATGAATTACGGAGCGGGGAAATATGACAGAGTCAGAAGGTCGTTCAGACTTACGGTGTGTGCGGGAACCATAGTACTTGTCATAGCGACTCCCCTTGTGTTTATCTTTGCCGATTCTCTTTCATCCATGCTTTCAGGGAATGCGGAGGTTGCCGGATTAAGTGCTTATATATTAAGGATACAGGTCCTGTCACTTCCGCTTATGGCCTTTTTTGCTGTTTCGAGCATGTATATGCAGAATATGGGAAAATACGGGAAAGCACTGTTCATATCGGTCTGCAGGCAGGGTATTTTTTTCATGCCTCTTGTATTTATCCTGCCCCCGCTTTTTGATGAAACAGGATTGTATCTTATACAGCCCGTGGCAGATGTAATGTCCTTTTTGGCGGCTGTTTTGATAGTCAGGAAATACGGCTGTAAGGAGAAGGAAGGACAGCGGTAGAGTGGAAGATGCCCCTGGATCAAACAGGGACATTTTGAGGATGCTTCATATAAGGCCTGCAGAGCCATCATTTTACGATATTTCTTATCCAGCTTCCCTTTTTGACAAGATATATCCCGATAAAGCCCTTTATGAGCTCTGTGATATTTACGATGAAATATACAAGGGTTATCGGAAGGGTGGTATAGGAGCAGAGTAAAAGTGCCACGGGGACGGTGACGAGCCAGGCAAACAGTGCATCAAAAAGGAAGGTTATAACCGTTTTTCCGCCTGCTCTCAGAACAAAGTAGGATACATTTGCAAGAGCAAAGCAGAACATGGTAAGGCTCTGTATCCTGATAAGAGAGGTGGCAAGGGCTCTTATATCATTTTCGGTATTGTATATACCCGGAATAAGCGGCGCAAACAGATACAGAAGGCTGCCCATGATAAAGCAGCTGGAAACACTGAGAGCCATCATGCGCCAGGCTGTTTTTCTCGCACTCAGAAGCTTATCCGCTCCAAGCTCCTGACCGACTATGATCGCACTGGAGTTTCCGAGTGATAAAAAGACCTCATTAAAGATCTGGGCTATCGTATTACAGATATTCATGGCGGCAATGACAGCTATACCCCTTACTGAATAGCATCTTAGAAGGGCAGCCTGTCCAAAGCTCCACAGAAATTCACCAAAGAGAAGCGGGAGTGTTTTTATGAGGATAGGACCTACAAGCTCCCTTGGGATCTTCAGGGTTTTATATAAACCGGTGAAGAAGGAATATTTTTTTTTCTGTATTATCACTGATAATAAGACTATGAGGAACTCTGCAAATCTGGAAATGACTGTTGCTATGGCTGCACCTGTCACGCCGAGTTTGGGGAATCCTAAAAGACCGAATATCAAAAGTGCGTTAAACACAAAGTTTACAGCCATCGCAGTCATGCCTGCTTTCATGGGCAGTGCGGTGTGTCCGGATTCTCGAAGCGTTCCCGCATAACATTGCGTAAAGGTAAACGGAATGAGGCCTATGAGCATTATATGCATGTAATCAAGGGCGTATTCCATGGTCATTGCACGGTCTGCCTCAGAGGTTGAACCTGCTATATAAAGACTTATCAGAAAGTCGCCTTTGATCAGGAGAAGCAGCGCAACTACAGCAAGTATGAGTAATGCTATGATCAGTTTAAAGCGCATGCAACTTCTGACACCCTCGTGATCCCCTTTTCCGAAAAACTGCGTACCGTATATACCGGCTCCTGCGATCGCTCCCCAGAGAACAAGATAGAAGACAAAAAGGATCTGGTTTACTATCGCAACGGCAGACATGGGAAGAGTACCGACCTGGCCTACCATTACATTGTCAAGAAGACCCACGATATTTGTGAGTGTGTTCTGCGCGATCATCGGCAGCACAACAAAAGCCACCTTTTTATAGAAGGCAGAATCGCCGATAAGGCATTCCTTTTTGGTGAGCTTTATGCTTAGTATTTCTTCTGTTTTCAGTTCAGCTGCTGTTTTTGGCCTGTGCCGTAATCTCTGTATCATGATCAAAACTCCGGTTTTCTTAGAACCTGAATATAATTATTTAGACGGTATTTTTATGGATAGCTTTTCTAAGCTTTATCGCATGGATCATTATGCCATGTATACAGGTCTAAGCTGCGATATCCGCATCATCGCTGTATTCCTGTACGATCTCATCATATCTGTCGATGGCCTTGCGGATCAGGTCACACATTTCATCATAATCGTAGAGCCCCTCCTGATTTCTGGAAAGTCCCTTAAACTCAAAGTTATATGAGGCGGGAGGACAGTCTGTTGAGAGGGGAGTCCATTCCCTTATCTGATCTGTGCTCTGGTAGATCAGACGGATATTTCCGTAGGCTCTGCCCTCGCTGTCGACCCATTTTTCAAAAAGAAGCTTCGAGCCGATCGGAACCCTTTCTATTGTATCGGGAAGCTCATATTCACAGACATCCATGGCTGCAAGCACACTGCCTATATTGGAATCATGTCCGCAAAGGAAGGAAAAGCTTCTTTCATCATTTTGAAGCTCCCTCTGTATTTCCTTAAGCATCGGATTAGCCACGTTTTGCGAGACGAGCGGTGTGGTAAAGAGAATGTCGCCATATATATCCTTAACGTAGGAAATCTTTTTCCAGTCCTCAAAGGTCAGTTCCTTTCCAAAAGATGCTTTTCCGGCATCCTCAGACTCGTAATACTGCAGAACAAGAGCATCACTTATCTGACAGCCAAGCTTCAGTGAACCAAGCATCGCAGGTTCTTCACCTTTCTTTATCTCAACAGCTATATCGTCTGTTGTAAGATCCGTGTAAGCTCCGGATGTGTAGCCTGTACTCCTGGTATAATCCACAACATCCTCCAACAGATGGTAGGAAGCTTCAAGCTTATTAAGCGTATCCTGGTTTTGGGGATTGAGGAACATTTCTTCTATCTGTTCATTTACGGCCTCAATATAACTGTCTGATACAAAGGTAAAGGCAGGGTTAAATGTGGGATCCATTTTTTCAAGATCGCTCTGATGCTCTATGGTAACGTTTGCAAGCGGGAGCATGCCCGATGAAAAATACTGTGCGGTAGCAACGGTTCTCTGCTTGGAATTAGCGTAAAAAAGCATTTCATCAGCTTCCGGTATGTGGTTTTCTTCTATAAGTCCCTCGGAAACAAGCCATTTCTTAAAGTACTGTCCCATAAAGGTCTCCATTATCCCTCCCTTCAGGGTCAGCTCCTTAGTGTCCGCACTCCAGCTTATCCACTCATGCGGAGTGATCTCTGAAAGCGTGGAGCCTGTAGAGGAGAGGGGTGTACGTATATTGTGCCTGCTGAGTACGACGACTTTCTGCAGTGTAAGGTCGTCATAATGCTCATTTTCACTGGTTTTGGTCTTGGCGTATCCATTTTCATTGTTATCTGTCTGCCCGGTTTCATTTTCATCGTTATCTGTCTGCCCGGTTTCATTTTCATCGTTATCGGTTTGCCGGGTTTCAATCTCTGCCTGTACATTTGGAGAGCTGTCAGGGCCGTATACCTGAACTCCGTTCACACTTATGCTGCATCCTGAAAGGATCGTCGATAAAGATATTGCTATGATGGATATTGTCGTTTTTTTTAACTTCAAAGATATACCTCCGGTTAGTGTAAGCTTTGTATGGCTGGAACGATCATATAGCCGGCTGTGTTGCCGGGTATATCAGTAACCTGTTAGTTGCCGCGGTCATGTTGGGTTTATTAAAATCTGTAAATTGCTCCGGTCCCGCCGGCTTTATATAAAGGATCCGTCCCCGTCTGATGTTGGCGAAAGTACATTATATCAGATATTTAATTTATAATATAGTGAAAATTATTGGTGTTTTTAAGATGTTTTTGGGAAGGTACGAGGTTTATGTAAGATGAGAGAGCAGTGAATATATAAATTTGTCAGAGAGGCATAGGGAATCGTGGCTTTTGACAAAATCGATGTATTTTCGCAGACCTTAGATGTGGTGAGAGGAAACGGGCGGGAAGGATCCCGCCCGGATCAAAGAAAATGTGGGTTGAGTAAGGTCTATGCCATTCTCGCAAGAGCTCTTCCGAGATCTTTTAACTGAGCTTCTGTATCTGCGGTTGGTGCTCCGAGGATCGTAACACCCTCATCGTTAACAACGGAAGCTCCGCCATTTCTTATACGGTCTTCCCAGTCTCTCATCCATTCCTGGTTTCCCCATCCGTAAGAACCAAAGAGTCCGATCTGCTTGCCGGATATCGCACTGTCAAGCTCCTCCATAAAAGGCTCCATTTCACTTTCTTCAAGCTGCTCGGCGCCCATTGAGGGACAGCCTAATGCAAAAGCATTTGATGCCTTAAGGACACCTATGTCTGCCTGTCCTACAGGAATGAGTTCTGCCTCAGCCCCTGCCTCTTTAACACCGTCTGCAACCATCTGAGCCATGGAAGCCGTGTTTCCTGTTCCTGACCAGAATACTATACTAACCTTTGCCATATTAAATTACCTCCTGTCGTTGAATGATATTGATGATTTTTTTGCCGCCGATCAGCTCATTTACTGCAATTTCCCTGCATTCGTCGAAGATCCTGAATTTTTTCCTTGCATGGCTTTCATTATGATAGACCTTCCAATACCCGGTGATCTTATAGTTTTCCCCCTTGTAGCGGATAAATGACCTGACATCCGATACAGGGTATCCGAGAAAAAGTCCGATCTCATGGGGATAACCGATCATGCCGCCGGTGTATTCTTTTATCCTCGAGGAAAGAACGTCCAGAAAATCACAGCCTTTCTCATATCCATATTCCCTTAGCAGATCAAGAGACTCTTCCTTGTTAAGATAGCTATAAAGAGCTTCTTTCCTGTAGAAATAGACGATCTGTTTACCGGATATTTCACAGAGAAATCTGTAGGAAACATCATTGTTTTTAAAGATAAGCGGTATACGATCGGCTTCCTCTCTGCTAAGCGCCACGGTATTTGCCACTGCCTGTCCCATAAAGACGGGAGCGCAGTTCAGTGCAAGCTGCAGTGAGAGGCTTATCATATAGTCTCCGTTTGATCTCAGGTTCATGATATTGAGTATGGGCATGCTGACCTTCTTTCTGGTTAGCATTAGCTAACCTAAGTTAGCATAAACTAACCTGATAAAAAAATCAAGAGTTGTTTTACAACTGATAAGGGAACGGATATAATGGTCGCGTTGGATCGGTTTATACAGGATTTCTGATACGAGGATAAGGGGATATTCTTATGGCTTTATTTATGAACGACTATATGTTTACGCCAAAGGCGCTGCTGATCATCTGCCCGCTTGTCTTCCTTGCGGGGTTGTTGGATTCGATCGCAGGCGGCGGTGCACTGATCTCGATCCCCGCATATCTGATAGCAGGGGTCCCCATTCATTCTGCCATCGCAACAAATAAATTATCCGCAAGCTTTGGTGCGGCGATATCCCTGACGAGGTTTATGAAAAATAAGCTGGTCAACTTAAAGCTTGGTATTCCATCCATAGCCTTTGCGATTCTTGGCTCTGCCTTAGGAGCAAATCTTTCCATGAGGATGGACGGGTCGGTCATGGTGAAGGCCATGTATATAATACTTCCGCTTGCGGCTTTTGTTGTGCTTAACAAAAAAGTATTCCACGATCACCCGGAGAGGGAGCTGACAGCAGACTTTAGGACATTTACAGTAGTCATGTCCGTTGCCTTTGTGATCGGTGTATACGACGGCTTTTTCGGGCCGGGCGCCGGAACTTTTTCGATCATATGTCTCAATATATTCGGGAAGATGAATATAGCAAATGCAAATGCCCAGACAAAGCTCATCAATATGGTAACAACACTGACTGCCCTGATCGTTTTTCTGATGAATGCCCAGGTGCTCATACCGCTTGGGATCCTTGCCGGTTTATGTAATATACTGGGAAGCTATATAGGATCCGGGTTGGTAATTACCGGAGGAAGCCGTATAACAAAGATGGCAATGATCCTTGTTTTGGTCTTACTGGCTGTAAAGATAGCCGGAGTATATTGAAATAATCCTATACATATCGGTTTATGATTGTATAATATTAGTGAATGAATTTTAAGGTGAGTTGTATTATTTTGTTGATGCATATCTGAAAGGCTCTGAAAAAGCACCTTAAGAGTGAGGATGTTTTTACAATATAATATTTGGGAGGTAATCATGGCACTGGATTTTTCAAAAGCGATAGAGAAGGCAGCAAAAAAAGTTGAAAAGAACCCCAAGTTACTGACGGAATTCACAAAGGATCCGGGGAAATCGATAAAAGCTCTTACGGGGATCGATATTCC
>JAILEM010000106.1 GCA_024687745.1 Lachnospiraceae bacterium | reverse complement strand
TGGATGGAGAAGTTTGCAGATGAATATCCTAAGCTTGCCGGTCAGGCAAGGGATATAAGATCTGTTCAGGATAACCTTTACAATACCTCCTATGAGACCTACTTAAGAGGAGAGACCGGAACCTATTCCGATAAGATGCTTGAGCTGTATGCAAGATTTATAGTAGGATATGCAAGGGAAGGAAAGAATCTCGCCTATGAGACGATGGAGAACAGTGCCCATCTCTATGGCTATAAGGATCTTAAGTCTGCCGAAGAGGCTGTGGGGTAGATACCAGGAAAATGAAGGGATCTTTGATGATCTAAGGTATGTGAAGGATATATGATACGTGATCTAAATTAAGGAGGATTAAATGAAATATGTCTCATGGAATGTTAACGGATTAAGGGCATGCTTAAATAAGGGCTTTATGGATTTCTTTGAAGGCATAGATGCAGATGCCTTTATGCTGCAGGAAATAAAGCTTAAGGAGGGACAGTTGGAACTTCCCTTAACCGGCTATCATGCATATTATAATTACGCTGAGAAGGCAGGATATTCGGGAACAGCACTCTTTACAAAGAAGGAGCCTCTAAATGTATCATATGGCCTTGGAATAGAGGAGCATGACCACGAGGGAAGGGTCATAACAGCAGAATTTGAGGATCATTTCCTGATAACCTGTTATACCCCTAATTCCAAGCAGGATCTTTCAAGGCTTGAATACAGGATGGTATGGGAGGATGCCTTCAGGAGTTACCTTAAGGAGCTTGAAAAAACAAAGCCCGTTATCGTCTGTGGAGATCTTAACGTTGCCCATAAGGAGATAGATCTTAAGAACCCTAAGACCAATCATCACAACGCGGGCTTTACCGATGAGGAGAGACAGAAGATGACAGAGCTTTTGGATGCGGGGTTTATCGATACCTTCAGATATAAGTATCCTGATATGACTGATATCTACTCCTGGTGGTCCTATCGCTTCAAGGCAAGGGAGAAGAACGCGGGCTGGAGGATAGACTATTTTATCGTCTCGGATGTTATTAAAGATAAGATAGAGGATGCTAAGATACATACTGATATTTTGGGCTCCGACCACTGTCCGGTGGAGCTTGACATTGCACTGTAATAAGATTATGTGATGTGTCAGGTAAGCTGTGAAAAAAGGTTTTTTTACCTAAGATGGAGGATTCTTGGAGTCTTAGGAAAAAAACAAATCAACTTTGTAAACTGATCGGGTAGTATTGGAGGGGTTTGCAGACATTTTGAATGTTTTTTCAAGTAAAAAAGAAGCTTGAAAGCCGGTAAATTCAAGGCTTTCAAGCTCAAAAAGTAACAGGGGATGAGAGAATCGAACTCCCACCAAAGGTTTTGGAGACCCCTATCATACCATTTGACCAATCCCCTGTATACAGATCCTGTTCGTATATGGAGCAGTTCTGTATATTGATGGGAAAAACCCACTTGATATTTATATCATAAGCCGGTAAATGCTGTCAAGGTAAATATTATCTGCAATTTAAGTATAGTCATCACTTTACCTGTAGAGGATAGTGTAGCCCGGCCAGTTCTCATCACAGCTAAATCCGATGCTTCTAAGATAGGATGCTATGTGGCCCCAGTTGCTGCCAAGTATATATATGGCATCCTCATTTTCATTAAATTCCTCCGGAAAATAGAAATGTATATCCTCAAGCTCGTTCGTTTCGTTGTTAAGATGTTCCATATAGACCTTGGGATCTATCTGATTGATAAGTGCTATCGCAATATCGCTGTAATCCCTGTTTCTGTATTCAAGCTCCATGTAGATGCTCTTATTATCCTCAGGATCGTAGACTTCCTTTGCATATTTTACTATGTCGCCGGGAAGGGTTGATATAAATACCGGATGGAGTCCGTAAACTGCGGTCTGCCTTCTGAAATAGAACTCTGAGAAAAGAAGAAAGGCTGCCCCGGTTATCAGAACTGTTGTAATACAGATTACCTTTCCCCATTTACCGAAGTTAAAACATTTAAAGAGCCACAGTGTCCCCTCTGCTATGAATATTAAGAAGACAAGATATATGGAATTCATCTTGTATATGTTATCGGGTGTGGCTATCATCATTCTTACAAAATATATGATAAATCCCAGAATAAATACAGGGATGAAGTGGTCGTACTCATGGCTTTTAAGTGCATTGACCGCCTTTTTACCGCCGCTTATGACACCTGCGATGAGTAAGGGTATAAGACAGAGATATACAGGTCCGAACTCATTAAAGCAGTTGTAGGAATAGATGCCATCCCTTATGAGACAGTGATAGATAAGTCCGATATTTCCCGGGATATTTGCAAGAGAAAATTCATTGCTCCTGTAGGAATTAAGCCTCTTAAAGTCACTGAAGAAAAGGCTGAATTCAGGAATAAGGCCTATATTTACAAGCTGCTCTAAAAGCAGGGGAACAGCCAGGATAACAAAGGGAATGGCACAGAAAAGAGCCTTCTTTATGTCTGCCTTTCCGGTGAGCAGCAGACAGATAAAGGTTAATAATAAGAACAGTGGCAGGATTATATATGAGA
Organism: Lachnospiraceae bacterium; assembly: GCA_024687745.1. Lineage (GTDB taxonomy): Bacteria > Bacillota > Clostridia > Lachnospirales > Lachnospiraceae > UBA2868. The sequence goes on along the minus strand of JAILEM010000106.1, from coordinate 110 downwards.
GAACATAGGTGTAGAGAGTAAGTCCCATAAAGACACCTGCAAGGACATAAGAAGAGACCGTATCCCTGTTGATGGCTCTTATCAGAAAATACATCGCAACCGTCAGAATA
>JAILEM010000091.1 GCA_024687745.1 Lachnospiraceae bacterium | reverse complement strand
ACAGCACTAGAAACGGAGTTTCTTGCATATAGTCCCTTTCCATAAAGAGTTACTGTTTCTCCGAACGTTGATATAACAGTTTTATCTGCCAATTCATTCTTTGTTATGAGCGGTAATACAGAACATATTACAGAAAACACGATTACAAGAATAGATATTATTACGACTATTTTCTTCCTATTCATTATCTTTTCCTCTTACATAATCAACAACCGGGTCAATAAATCTTTTGTCCGAGATATCATAAGATTTCGAAATCATTTCACCCTTTTTCTTATCATCTTGTGAAGACTTCTTATTATTCTTCAAAGAATTGGCAAACATTTTCATTGCAGTTCTTGAAGGAAATTTCATCTTGTCATAATTGATACCGCCCTGACAGTAGAATGCTTTTATTAACATTCTTTGTTCATCCGTTAATAAATTGTTTAAAAACTCATCAACTTCAGGATTATCATTTGGACTCGCCCCAACCGCAACAATAGAAAGCTTCTTATTCTTCCAGTAGGTAGCCCTTTCAAAAAACCATTTAACTTTTACAACCATTCCCGCCATACACCATCCTGCATAGATAATAGCTTCGTATGCATCAAAAAAATCATTTGTTTTCTTATTCACATCTTTAAGGTTATAAATATCTGCATTAAGCTCTTCAGAAATCCATTCGGCATATCTCTTTGTAAATCCAGTCTGAGACGTGTAAATCACTAGTGTTTTCATATCATTGATCAATCCTTTCCAATTAAATAAAAGGTAATATGTTACCATTTGTTAAAAAGATAACATATTACCTTTTATGTGTCAAGTTTGATTATATAAGATGCATCATTGCGCTGCCTCCCAATCTTCCTTCGTCATCAAACTCACATGACCTGTCCGCTTCTCATGCATTAGAGGTACATCCACATTCTCCGATCGCCACTGATGCTTGAAGCCGCATTTCTCCTGGACACGTTTTGACTTTTGATTTCCCTCATAATATCCGATCCAGACCTTATGCATACCACAGTCCTCAAAGGCGTGGCGGAGCGTTTCCTTCACAGCCTCAGGCATAATACCCTGACCCCAAAACGGTTTCCCAAGCCAGTAACCCATCTCACATTCATCATCTCGATCTGTCATATCGGTATGACCGTTCAGCTTCAGTTCTATGGCTCCAATAGCCTTACCATCCTCTTTCAGACAAATGGCATAAGCTTCCTTACCACTTAGAACATTCTTTATCACATCACGGCTTTCCTCAATGTTCCGGTGAGGCGGCCATCCGGCAATCGGACCCACATCCGGATCACTGGCATATCTGAATAAATCCTCTGCATCACTTTCATTCCAACGTCGCAGAATTAAGCGTTCTGTCTTTAATACTTTTGCCATCTCCTTACGCAGATACACCATATCTACAAGTTGAATACCTTCCTCAAATATCGGATGATCATAATTATCCAGGAAGAAGTCTTTGATTATATGATGCCTTCTAAATCCACATTTTTCATAAAATGGTATAGTCAGCGGACTATCCCCTGTACCCACCTGCAAAGTTTTATATATCCCAGCATACTTTTCAGTTATATAATCTATCAGCAGCCTTCCATACCCTTTTCCATGGCACTGCGGTAAAGTCGCTATATTCTTGATTTCAAGAACGCCATTACCTTCATCAGTGACAACACATTCTCCTTTTATTCCATCATCTTCGAGGACATACATTGTACCTTTATCCAGATATCTTTCAATCATATCCTCCTGTTCATCAGCCAAAAAAAGCAGATTCATATGATCTCTTTTATTATCTATCACTTCATATATATTCATAGCTTAATTTTCCTTACCTATTTTCTAGTCAATTTTCTTCCGATATAACCGACTAATTATATTTCTGCTCTACCCCCTCATTATAAAGCCCCTGCGTTATCTCAGTCATCTTCGTAGCATATTCCTTAATCGGTGTCTTGTATCCTTCATTATTCCAGTTTAGGATAGCATTAAATATAATCCCATTCCACACAATAATTCGCAACCGATAAATCTCGTCATTTGATTTGATTCCGGCATTCATCTGCTCTAAAATCTGCATTCCCATACCAGCTTTGATAATCAATGGGATTTTCTTCCTGTGATAATATACTGGCAAGGGCAATGATACGACTTGGAACAGGTAAACGGGATGAGGCTGAAAATATCATGGGAAACAGTGTTCTCTCCATTATACTGAGCGGTGCCGTTCTTACAATTATCATGTACATTTTTGCTGAGCCCATCATGTATTTTCTCGGAGCAAGCGCCGCTTCGATTGATGCTGCTGTAACATATATGCGTATCTATACTCTTGGCGCTGTAGCTATCATGGGATATATGGGATTCCTGCAGTTTGTAATCTCACAGGGTGCAACTAAGCAGGCAATGGTTTATGTGATACTAGGAGCCCTTATGAATGTTGTCTTAGACCCGATACTAATATTTGTATTTAAGATGGGAGTTGCAGGTGCAGCGGTCGCTACTGTTCTGTCTCAACTTTTGATTGCTATATTAAGTATTTCTTTTTTGGTAAGCAAAAAAAGCAGCCTTACCCTTAAACATAAAAACTTAAAGCCTAAGGGAAGCTTGCTCATATCAATCATCACA
>JAILEM010000059.1 GCA_024687745.1 Lachnospiraceae bacterium | reverse complement strand
AGAATGCATACAGAATATCAAAAATACGGATCATCGATTTGTTTTCAGGTTTATCGATGTAAACGATAAAGAAACAAACCCGGTGCACTGCATTATCTGATGAGCCAGGGGGACGGAGTCACTGGCTCATTTTCCTCTTCTCTATGTTGGAAACTATGAGAGCGCATGAGGCGTCACCTGTGATGTTTACTGTAGTACGTCCCATATCGAATATCCTGTCCACACCGGCAACAAGCGCTATACCTTCAACGGGAAGACCTACCGACTGGAGCACCATTGCAAGCATTACCATACCGGCTCCGGGAACTCCGGCCGTTCCTATGGAAGCGAGTGTTGCAGTAAGTACTATGGTAAGCATCTGCGAAAATGTGAGGTCGATACCAAAACATGATGCTATGAACACAGAGCATACGCCCTGATAGATTGCCGTTCCGTCCATATTTATGGTTGCACCAAGAGGCAGTATAAACGAAGCTATATCCCTGTCTGCTCCAAGTTCTTCGACACATTCCTGATTTATGGGAAGCGTTCCTACTGAGGAGGCTGAAGAAAACGAGAATAATATCGCGGGAAGCATTCCTTTAAAGAATTTTAAAGGGGAAAGGTTTCCGAGCGTTTTTACAGCTAAAGAATACACAAATACCGCATGTATTATATATGCAAGATATGCCACAAGGAGAACTTTTGCCAGTGATCCGAGTACTGATGGGCCGTTTTCCGCAACTACCGGGCAAAGCAGACAAAATACACCTATAGGAGAAAGATGAACTATCAGTTCCATCGCCTTCAGAAACAGGTCATTTAAGACAGTTATCGCCTTAAAGTCGTTATCTGTCTCCTTGCCTTCATTAACAAGCAGAAGAGCAAATCCTATTATAAGAGAAGCCACTATGACCTGCAGCATATTTGCTTCCACAAAAGGCTTAAAGAAGTTTGAAGGGAAAATACCTACAAGTGTGTCCATAAAGCTGATTGGTTCTCCGACTTCATATGTCAGATCGGATGTCTGCATTACGGGGAATATTCCTTTGAATATATTTGCGAAGAGCAAACCGATGGTTATCGCAAATGCAGTGGTAAACATATAATATATAAGGGTTTTGATCCCGATAGAACCGACCTTTTTAATATCCTTCATGGATATGACACCGCTCATTATCGAAAAGAATACCAGTGGACAAACTATCCACTTGATCAGATTTAGAAATATCGTTCCGAAGGGCTTTATGTAGGTTACGGCAAGCTCCGGTCTGGTCATAAAGGCAATTCCTGCGATGATACCCAATACCAGTGCGATAAATATCTTTGTTGAAAGTGCCATTTTCTTTTTTTCCATATTTCTCTTTCCCCTTATTTTTTTGGTAGCGATCGATCTGCTTTTTTCGGGTAAGCTACAGATCCTGTAACATTTTTTGGTCCGCATAAAGTATATTTTTTTAAATGATCCCTGCAATATGCAGAAGAAGCAATATCAATACGATAACAGTGACAGGCTTTATTATTCCGGTGCCTTTTTTTATCGCAAGACCTGCACCTATATATCCTCCTGCCATGTTACACAGGGCTGCGGCCAAACCAAGCGGCACGATCACCTGAGCATTAATAAGAAAAACCAGAAGGCTTGATACATTTGTGGTGAGATTGATAGCCTTTGTAAGACCGTTGGCGCGTACGCCGGGAAGCCTTGCAAATACCACAAATGCGATTATCAGGAAGGTGCCTGTGCCGGGACCATAAAAACCATCATATATCCCAATTATAAACGAACTGACGGCTACTGTGACATAGGTTTTTGGAGTTAATATAAACTTGTTGGCTGCATTTTCCTTAAAAAGCTTTGGATTCAGTACTAAAAATGCGGCAACGGGCAAGATCACATACATAAGATATGTCATGATCTTTTCATCAGTCAGGATTGAAAGATTTGATCCGATGACTGCACCTGAAAAAGCGCATACAACAGATGGCGCGGCTAATTTCCAGTCTATCAGTTTCTGTCTGGCGAATCGTCCGGTAGCAAGTGCAGTGCCAAAGGTTGCTGACATTTTATTTGTTGCTACCGCAAAATGCGGAGGAATGCCTGCAGCTATATATGCGGGAAGAGATATAAGCCCGCCTCCGCCGCCTATAGCATCTATTATTCCTGCCAGGAAAACCAGCGGACATACAATTATAAATGTTTGCAAATTCAGATTCATATCCTAATGCTATCCGGTAGATTATATTTTAAAGAAGATTGTATCAATTAATCACTTTGTTGTAAAGCGGGATGAGCCAGGGGGACGGAGTCGCTGGTTCATTTTTTACACAGTCGCTTGATGAGCTAGGGGGACGGAGTCGCTGGTTCATTTTTACAAAGTCTTTTGATCGTTGCTTCGGAAAGATCCATAAGCCTTGAGACCTGTCTTATTGACAGACCTTCTTTTCTCAAGCTTCGGACATATTCATTTCTTTTTACCTTTGTAAGATTAACTACATCGTGAGTAGATGGCAGGTTAGTTAGCGACTTGAAAATAAACAGAGCTTTTTCATCAGTAAGAAAATGAGTGCCGGTACGATGGTCATCCTTGAATAACTCATCTTCAAAGGACAGCTCTTCTTTGGAAAAGAAGCGTAGAAGGGACTCTTTGGAGCCTGCTATATCATATGCAAACGATACGATGACCAAAGGATTTTTGGCACCATAGTAGGCGTTATAGCTGCTCCAACGATACTCAGACGGATATCGGATGATATTGGCCTTGACAGGATTGTTGTGAATATAGGTAAGCGCTGACAAGAAAGCAGTATCGCTTTCGATCGCAACGCTGTGGAAGCGGTCCTGAAAAAGGTGTCCACTGCGCGAATACTTACTGTTGTACCATCTTACGAATCTTGTCCCAAGACTTTGGAAGAAAACTGACAGATCATCCCTGGAAGAATAGATCAAAAGGTGGATGTGGTTGTCCATCAAACAATATGCATATATCTTTACATCATATTTCTTTTTGCAATCTGATAAAACAAACAAGAATTTCTGGTAATCGAAATCTTCTTCAAAGATAATGTGCTGATTTACAGAACGAAGTATGATATGATATATGCCAGATGAACTCATAATTCGGGGCTTTCTTGGCATAATTACTCCTGTTTGAAAATTTGCTATTTGTGAATTTTGAACTGTATCTGGTGATAATTATATGTTTGTTTGAGAGAAAATGCAAGACGGAAACTGAAAATGAGCCAGTGACTCCGTCCCCCTAGCTCATTTATTGGAGGTATGATATGGGAAATGCGATGAAGGTAGTGATAGTTGGAGGTGTTGCGGGTGGTGCGACTGCGGCGGCAAGGCTTAGGCGTTTGAATGAGGATGCAGAGATAACTGTTTTTGAGAAGTCAGGCTTTGTTTCATATGCCAACTGCGGGCTTCCTTATTATATCGGGGATGTGATAACCGATGAAAAAGCCCTTACAGTTCAGACACCTGAAAGTCTTTTTGCAAGGTTTAAGATAAATGTTAAGGTAAAGCATGAGGTAACAGATATTGATCCTTTAAAAAAGACAGTTACCGTAAGGAATCTTTCTACAAAGGAAGAGTGGGAAGAGCCCTATGACAAGCTGATCCTTTCACCAGGAGCAAAGCCTGTCAAGCTTGATTTTGATGGGATTGAGAGTAAGAAGATATTTACCTTAAGGACAGTTGAGGATACTATAAGGATCCATGATAATGTTGCGCAAAATTATATAAAGAGTGCAGTGATCGTCGGTGGCGGATATATCGGGATAGAGGTAGCGGAAAATCTGAAGGAGAGAGGTCTTGACGTGACTGTTGTCCAGAAACCCGAACAGCTTATGAATACGATAGATTATGATATGGCCTGCTTTGTTCACAGTAAGCTTCGCGCAGAAGGCATAAAAATCAGGTTAAACAGCAATGTTACCGGATTTCGTGAGGAAAAAGATAAGATAGTCACCCTGCTTGAAGGAGGCTTGGAGTTAACCTCTGATATGGTGCTTCTTGCGATAGGTGTTGCGCCCGAGAATGCCCTTGCAAAAAAGGCAGGGCTTGAGCTTGGGGTTAAGGGATGTATAGTTGTTAACGATAAAATGGAGACTTCAGTTGCTGATATCTATGCTGTGGGAGATGCTGTAGAGGTAAAACATTTTGTAACAGGAGAAAAAGCCTCGATCGCACTTGCAGGTCCTGCGAATAAGCAGGGAAGGATAGCTGCCGACAATATCTGTGGTCTTGACAGCCATTATCAGGGGTCCTTAGGCACATCGGTCATCAAGATATTTGATATGACGGTTGCAGGAACCGGATTGACGCAAAAAGCTGCCATAGCGCTAAATATCGACTGCGAAAGCATCATTCTGTTTCCTTCCTCGCACGCCGACTATTATCCCGGCGCAAAGACCATGATAATGAAGGTTACCTTTGAAAAAAAGACACTTAAGCTTCTTGGCGCCCAGATCATCGGGTCTGAGGGCGCAGATAAGAGACTTGATGTCCTTTCTGCTGCAATCAATTCCGGAATGAGGGCTGATAAGTTAAAGGATCTCGATCTTGCCTATGCTCCGCCTTTCTCTTCGGCAAAGGATCCTGTAAATATGGCAGGCTTTATAATCGAAAATATCGATGCCGGTCTTTTGAAGCAGTATCAGTGGTACGATGATGAGAAACTAAAAAGGGATGGAAGCGTAACTTTACTTGATATAAGAACGGAAGAGGAGTACAGGAGAGGAAGCATTGAGGGGTATAAAAATATCCCGCTTGATGAGCTAAGGGACAGGCTTAATGAGATCGAAAAAGGCAAGCCCGTATATGTTCTCTGCCAGAGCGGATTAAGGGGCTATGTCGCCTGCCGCATCCTTGAGCAAAACGGGTATGACTGCCATAACCTCTCCGGCGGATATATGTTTTACAGTGGAGTGAAACGCGAAAGAAGGTTATGTGAGAGCACTCACCCGTGTGGGATGGAGAAGAGGTAAATATACAGT